>CAZTIF010000154.1:0-5513 GCA_964613635.1 uncultured Bifidobacterium sp.
GACAGCTTCAGGAACAGCACGCGCTGGTGCAGCACGCGGTTGTGCTTCAGGTTGTGCAGCAGCGCCACCGGCACATAGTCGATGTGCGCGGTCAGGAACACCGCGGTGCCCTCGACGCGGTGCGGCGGATGCGCGAGCAGTGCCTGCACAAATTCCGGCAGCCGGATCGAGTCGCTCACCACGCGCTCGCGCAGCAGCTTGCGTCCCTGGTACCAGGTGGTGAGCATCACGAAGCAGATCGCACCCAGCATCAGCGGATACCAGCCGCCGTCCTTGAGCTTGATCACGTTCGCCGTCCAGAACGAAAAGTCGACCACGAAGAACACCGTCACCAGCAGCGCCACCAGCAACGGCCGGATCTTCCATTCGTGGCGCATCACGACGCCGAGCAGGCAGGTGGTGATCATCATTGTCGTGGTCACCGAGATGCCGTAGGCGGCGGCGAGGTTGCCGGATTCCTTGAACTCGATGACCGTGAAGATCACCAGCGCCAGCAGCACCCAGTTCACCATCGGCATGTAGATCTGCCCGCGCTCGGTGTCCGAGGTGTGCAGGATCTGCATGCGCGGCATGAAGCCCAGCAGGATGCCCTGGTTGGCCAGCGAGAAGGCGCCGGAAATCACTGCCTGCGACGCGATCACGGTGGCGGCAGTCGCCAGCCCGATCATGGGCCACACCGCCCAGTCGGGCAGCATCAGGAAGAAGGGGTTGGCGGCGACGTTCGGATCCGACAGCATCATCGCGCCCTGGCCGAAATAATTGATCAGCAGCGCAGGCAGCGCCACCAGCAGCCACGCGAGCCGTACCGGTCGGCGGCCGAAATGGCCCATGTCGAGATAGAGCGCCTCGACGCCGGTGACCACCAGCACCACCGAGCCCATCACGATGTAGGCCTGCAGCGTGTGCTCGGCGATGAAGTCGACCGCATGCGCGGGGTTCACTGCCTGCAGGATCGTCGGGTGATGCAGTACCGCCTGCAGGCCGAAGCCGGCCAGCGAGCCGAACCAGAGCAGCATCACCGGGCCGAAGAAGCGGCCGACCGCCGCGGTGCCGTAGCGCTGGATCATGAACAGCGCGATCACGATGCCGAGCGTGATCGGTATGACGAAGCGCTTCAGGCCCGGCGAGACCACTTCCAGGCCCTCGACCGCGGACAGCACCGAGATCGCCGGCGTGATCACCGATTCACCGACCAGCATGCACGCGCCGAGCGCGCCGACCATCAGCAGCACGTAGTAGCGCTGCTTGTCGGCACGCGCCGAGCGCAGCGCCAGCGCCATCAGCGACAGCACGCCGCCTTCGCCGTTGTTGTCGGCGCGCAGCACGAAGGCGACGTACTTGACCGTCACCACCAGCAGCAGCGCCCAGAAGATCATCGACAGGATGCCCAGCACGGCGCCCTGCGAATAGGGAATGCCGTGCTCGGGGCTGAAGCATTCCTTCAGCGCGTACAGCGGGCTGGTGCCGATGTCGCCGAAGACGATGCCGACGGCGGCCAGCACCAGCGCAGTGGTCGATTCGGGGCCGTGGCCGCCATGCCCGGACAGCGCGACCGGGCGCAGCAGCGACGATTGGGAAAATTCCGGATTACTGATCGACAAGATACATTCCTTCAGGTGGCGCCAGCGCCGTTTTACATCGGGCGGGTGACGACGACCGCGCCGCGCAGCTTGCCGACGCTGTAGCCGGTGGCCTGGTCTTCCGGGTATTCGGCGCGGATCTTTTCCAGCAGCGGCGTCGGTATGTCCTCGGGCTTGCCATGGCAGGTCACGCACAGTTGCTGGGTGACGATGGCCTTTGCATAGCGCAGCTCGCGCTGGCCGTTGCTGCCCTCGACCACCTGCCAGTATTCGAGGTCGGCCGGCTTCTCGCCTTTTTCAAGGCGCGCCTCGAAGTCGGCCAGCGCCTCTTTCTGCCAGCGGTTGGGCACGCCCGACTTCGGGTTGCGCACCCGCGTGCCGACCCGCGTCACCTGCGCGCCATGCCGGGCGGACAGATCCTGCGCGATCGCCGGCGCGGCTTCCTTGCACACGCTGACAGCAGCAAGCGGCCCTTCGTTCGCGATCGCGCCTTTCAGCTTCTGCCCGAGCTGGTTCACCAGTTCGGCCGCAATGGCGCGCGTGCCCTGTGCCGTGTCGGGATCGACAGCGGCGGCATCGCCGGCCTGCGCGGGCAAAGCCGCGGCGAGCGCGAACAGAAGGGCAGCGCTGCCGGCGCGCAGCAGGGAAGACGGGATCGGGCGGGTCATCGGATGTCCTTTTTTTTATCCTGAAAGGCGAGGGCGCATCCCGAAGGAGCGGCCGGTTCGGGCAGCGGCTCCGGTGCGCGAGATCGCGGAAGGGGTGTGATCGACGGTTTGAATTCTTCGAATGTTTTCCGGGCAGGGCCTGCCGGCCGATTATAGCTTCCGCCCATGACAGGCGGCACATTCCCGACTGCCGGGCCGGCCTTCATCGCGGGGCGACGGTAGAATCAGCAACACCGGAATGATCCGGTCTTGTGTGTGCAGCCATTCATGGGGAGCCTGGATAGATGAAGCCATTGTCCGCTGTTTGCCGCCGGTACCTTGCCATCCCGGCGGCCATGCTGGCCTTCGCGACTGTACCGGCCGCGGCCGGCGACACCATCGTCGGCGGCGGTCGCATGGACTGCGGCGAGTACCTGCAGTCGGACGAGGCGGTCAAGCTGTCGATCGACAATTGGGTGCTCGGCTATTTTTCGTTTGCGAACCTGCGCTCCTACAACCTCGACCTGCTGCGCAATTTCGACAACGGCACGCTGATCGAGGCTGTCGAAGGCTACTGCCACGAGCATCCGTCGGCGCGGATCGCCGATGCGACCGCCGAGCTGCTGAAGACGCTGGTGGCCAGCGCCGACGCGGATTGCGCCAGCGAAGGCGCGACCCCGGCGCGACGGCTCAGCCTGTGCCGCATTCCGGGCGCTGCCGGCGGCAGCGGCATCGATACCGAAAAGTTTGTTCCCGGAGTGGAATGAATCGCTGCCGGGATCGCGGCTGCGGCGACCGAAAGTTTTCCGGGCAGCGGGAATTTGCACGAAAGTCGATCCCGATCAGACTTGTTCCATTCATCAATTGCCGCCGCCGGAAAATCGCCTGCCGAGTGGGATAATCGCAGGCCGAGACAGTACTGGCGATGCAGGTGGGCGAATGAAAACTCCACGTCCCGAACCTACGGACGGCTACGACCCGGGCCGTTTGTTCAATGCACTGGAAAAGCACCTGAAGCTGCGTTCAGACGCCGCCCTTGCGCGCGCGCTGGAAGTGCCGACGCTGCTGGTGCGGCTGATGCGTTCGCGCGATATCCCGGTGACCCCGGAAATCCTGATCCGCGCCGAAGAGGTCAGCGGATGGAGCGGCCGGGCCCTGCGCGACATGATGGGCGACCGGCGGCGCAAATTCCGCTTCGACGAAGTGCGCGACCCGCAGCTCGGCCAGATCATCTCCGACATCTACGAGGCGGCCGCGCCCAAGAAAACCTTCTGAGCATGGGGGTTTTCCGGTGTGCGGCGCGCAGGCACCGGCGCCCGGCCGCATCGATGCTGCGCCGCCGCAGCGCGCAAATCCCCCTTCTAAATTCGCAAATTGTCCGGCCGGAGGCGCTGCCGGACAATGCCGCGTCATTCCTCACAAGTGCGCCCCATGCCAACCCCAGCCCTTGACATCGACCTGCTGAAGCAGTGGGTCGGCCGCCAGGAATCGGTGCACGACTTCATGCACCCCCGCCATGCGAATGCGCTCGCCGCGACGCTGGATCGCGACGAAGCATTCGGCGACGGCGCGGCGCTGCCGCCGCTGTGGCACTGGGTCTATTTCTGGTCGACGACCCCGGCTTCCGGCGTCGGCGCAGACGGCCATGCAAAGCGCGGCGGCTTTCTGCCGCCGGTGCCGCTGCCGCGGCGCATGTGGGCCGGCGGACGCCTGAAATTCCTCGCGCCACTGCCGGTCGGCGGGGCTGCGGAAAAGGTGTCGCGCATCCTCGATGTCAGCATGAAGGAAGGCGCGACCGGCCCGCTGGTGTTCGTGACTGTCGAGCACCGCATCCTCGGCGGCGGCATCGAGTGCATCGTCGAAGAGCATGACATCGTCTACCGCGACCAGGCTGCGGCCGGTGCGCCTGCGCCGAAGGGCAAGCCGGCGCCGGCCGATGCGCAGTGGTCGCGTCGCATCGATCCCGATCCGGTGCTGCTGTTCCGCTATTCCGCGCTGACCTTCAACGGCCACCGGATTCATTACGACCGCAGCTACGTGACCGGCGTCGAAGGCTACCCCGGCCTGATCGTGCACGGCCCGCTGATCGCGACGCTGCTGATGGACCTGTTGCGTCGCGAACTGCCGCAGCGCGTCGTGAAGTCCTTCAGCTTCCGCGCGGTCAGCCCGCTGTTCGACATCGACAGCTTCACCGTCAACGGCAAGCTGTCGGACGACGGCGGCAGCGCCATCCTGTGGGCCGCGAATGCGCGTGGCGAACTCGCCATGCAGGCCGAGGCCACGCTCGACTGAGCCTGCAAACCAACGTCAACACAAGCGAGGCCACAAGCCGAGCTGCAACTCAAGCGTCAAGCAAGAACAAGGAGAATTGAATATGCGTCCGCTGGATGGGATCACCGTAGTCACGCTCGAACATGCGATCGCCGCGCCATTTTGCACACGGCAGCTGGCCGACCTGGGTGCGCGGGTGATCAAGGTCGAGCGCCCCGGCGTCGGCGATTTCGCGCGCGCCTATGATGAGCGCGTCGATGGCATGGCCTCGCATTTCGTCTGGACCAACCGCTCGAAAGAGAGCCTGACGCTGGACGTGAAGCATGGCGAGGCGCGCAAAATCCTCGACAAGCTGCTCGCCAAAGCCGACGTGCTGGTGCAGAACCTCGCGCCCGGCGCGGCCGCGCGCCTCGGGCTGTCATACGAGGCGCTGTCGGCGCAGTATCCGCAGCTGATCGTCTGCGACATCTCCGGCTACGGCGCCGACGGCCCGTACCGCGACAAGAAGGCGTACGACCTGCTGATCCAGAGCGAGTCCGGGCTCCTGTCGGTGACGGGGACGGAGGCCGAACCCGCGAAGGCCGGCTGCTCGATCGTCGACATCGCCGCGGGCATGTACGCGTACAGCAACATCCTCGCGGCGCTGATCCAGCGCGGACGCACGGGGCGCGGCTGCCGCATCGACATCTCGATGCTCGAAGCCATGGCCGAGTGGATGAGCTTCCCGCTCTACTACGCCTACGACGGGGCGACGCCGCCGCCGCGGGCCGGTGCCTCGCACGCCACCATCTACCCGTACGGTCCGTTCCCTGCGGGGGATGGTCGCCGCGTGATGCTGGGTCTGCAGAACGAGCGCGAATGGGCCACCTTCTGCCAGAAGGTGCTGCGCATGCCGCAACTGGAGACGGACCCGCGCTTCTCGTCGAACCCGAAGCGCTCGGCAGCGCGTGAGGAACTGCGCGCGATCATCGTCGAGGTGTTCTCGCACCTGTCGGCCGCGGACGTCGTGGCGCGA
>CAZTIF010000155.1:0-5420 GCA_964613635.1 uncultured Bifidobacterium sp.
GCCGAAGTCACCGACGCGGAAGCGATCCACCCGGGCTATGGCTTCCTGTCCGAAAACGCCGACTTCGCCGAGCGCGTCGAGCAGTCCGGCTTCGTGTTCATCGGCCCGCGCTCCGATTCGATCCGCCTGATGGGCGACAAGGTGTCGGCCAAGCAGGCAATGATCAAGGCCGGCGTGCCCTGCGTGCCCGGCTCGGACGGCGCGCTGCCGGACGATCCGAAAGTGATCGTCCAGACGGCACGCCGCATCGGCTACCCGGTGATCATCAAGGCCGCCGGCGGTGGTGGCGGACGCGGCATGCGCGTGGTGCACACCGAGGCCGCTCTGCTGAACGCCGTCACCATGACCAAGACCGAGGCCGGCGCCGCCTTCGGCAACCCGGAAGTCTATATGGAGAAGTATCTGGAGAATCCGCGCCATGTGGAGATCCAGGTGCTGGCCGACGAATTCAAGAGCGCGATCTGGCTCGGCGAGCGCGACTGCTCGATGCAGCGCCGCCACCAGAAGGTGATCGAGGAAGCGCCGGCGCCGGGCATCCCGCGCAAGCTGATCGAGAAGATCGGCGACCGCTGCGCCGAGGCCTGCCGCAAGATCGGCTACCGCGGCGCGGGCACGTTCGAATTCCTGTACGAGAACGGCGAGTTCTACTTCATCGAGATGAACACGCGTATCCAGGTCGAGCATCCGGTCACGGAGATGATCACCGGCATCGATCTGGTGCAGGAGCAGATCCGCATCGCCGCCGGCGAGAAGCTGCGCTTCCGCCAGCGCGACATCGTGCTGAAAGGCCATGCGATCGAGTGCCGCATCAATGCCGAAGACCCGTTCAAGTTCACGCCGTCGCCGGGCCGCATCCAGTCCTGGCATGCGCCGGGCGGCCCGGGCATCCGGGTCGACTCGCATGCATATGCCGGCTATTACGTGCCGCCCAACTACGACTCGATGGTCGGCAAGGTGATTTCCTACGGCGCGACACGCGAACAGGCGATCCGCCGCATGCAGATCGCGCTGTCGGAAATGGTGGTCGAGGGCATCCAGACCAACATCCCGCTGCACCGCGAACTGATGACCGACGGCCGCTTCGCCGAGGGTGGCACCAACATCCACTACCTCGAGCAAAAGCTCGCCAACAAGAAGTGAACTGAATGAGCTGGACTGAAATCGTCATCGAAGCGCCGCGCGAGCATGCCGAGCAACTGTCGGACGCGCTGATGGAAGCCGGCGCGCTGTCGGTGTCGGTGGAAGATGCGGACGAGGGCACCGACGCCGAACGCCCGCTGTTCGGCGAACCCGGGATGGAGCCCGAGCAGCATGCGTGGGAGCACAGCCGGGTGGTCGCACTGATCGACGCCGGCGACGATGCCGGCGCGCTGGTGCAGGACGCCTGCGAAGAGTGCGGCATCGCGCAGGCGCTGCCGTTCACGCTGCGCAGCGTCGAAGAGCAGGACTGGGTGCGCGTCACGCAGGCGCAGTTCGAGCCCATCCACATCGGCCGGAAGATCTGGGTAGTGCCGAGCTGGCATGACGCACCGGAGCCCGGCGCGCTGGTGCTCGAACTTGATCCGGGCCTCGCCTTCGGCACCGGCAGCCACCCGACCACGCGACTCTGCATGGAATGGCTGGAGCAGAACGTGATCGCCGGCCGGTCGCTGCTCGACTACGGCTGCGGCTCGGGCATCCTGGCCATGCTCGCGCGCAAGCTGGGCGCGCAACCGGTCGACGGCGTCGACATCGATCCGCAGGCGATCGTGTCGGCGCGCGACAATGGCGAGCGCAACCATTGCAACGACATCCACTGGTTCCTGCCGGAGCCGTTCGGCGCCGAGCGCGCGACCACCTCCTACGACATCGTCGCCGCCAACATCCTGTCCGGCCCGCTGAAGCTGATGGCGCCGATGCTGTGCGGCCGCGTCGCCGCAGGCGGCGCGCTGGTGCTGTCCGGCGTGCTCGCAAGGCAGGCCGACGAAGTCATTGCCGCTTATGCGCCCCACCTGAAGCTGTCGGTGTGGGCAGAACGTGAAGGCTGGGTCGCACTGGCCGGCCGCAAGGAGCCCTGACGATGGAGCAGTTCGCCACCCGCTGTCCGCATTGCCATACGCCGTTCCGCGTGACGCAGGCACAACTGGAGCAGCGCGGCGGCAAGGTGCGTTGCGGCGTCTGCCGCGAGACCTTCGATGGCATCGACCAGCTGTTCGACTTTGGCGGCAAGTTTGCGGCACCGGCCGTTGCGATGCCATCGATTGCGGCGACTTCTGTGGCTTCGTCGGCTTCGCCGGCCGGGCAAGCCCCCGCAGCGAATCCGGCCGACCGCATGGCGCTGCTCGACCTTGGCCCGTCCGCCGATCCGGCGGCCGCGCCGGCCGCTTCGGCGATGCAGGCGGAACTGGATGCGCTGTCGCTGGCGATCGCCGACCTGCAGGCCAAGCCCTGGTCCGAAACACCGCCGCCGGCGGTTGCCGAGACACAGGCGCATGAGCCCGACGAACACCTCGTCCGTGATGACGACGACAACCCGCGGCAGGCGGATGACGACGACCTGCGATTTGCGGATCGGGACCACTTTCAGCAGGCAATTGAAGAAGAACACGAGCGTGAGCCGGCGTTCGTCCAGTCCGCTCGCCGCCGATCGCGCGGTCGTCGCCTCTGGAAAATCCTGCTGTGGATCGCCATTCCCCTGCTGACGCTGGCGCTGGCCGCGCAGCTCGTCTATTACTTCCGCAGCGAGATCGCCGCGCGTTCGCCGCAGGCGGCACGCCAGTTGCGCGCACTGTGCGCCGAGCTGGGCTGCACGGTGAGGCTGCCGATGCGACTCGACAAGCTGTCGCTTGCGGCCAGCCAGCTCGACGCATCACCGATGTCGCCACCGGCAACGGATGCCGACGCCTCGGCATCGGCATCGACCGCCGCGAACGCGACACGGCTGACGCTGGTCGCGCTGCTGCGCAACCAGGGCGATACCGTCCAGGCCTGGCCGTCGATTGATCTTCAGCTCAAAGGAGCGGACGGCAAGGTTGTTGTTCGCAAGGCCTTCCTGCCCGCGCAATACCTGCGCGCCGAAGAGATACCGACCGGCATGCCGGCCCACTCCGAGACGGAAATCCGGATCCCGTTCGAACTGGCGGGCGAGGCGCCGGCCGGATTCGAACTGACCCTCTTCTATCACTGATCACCGCCTTTTCATGACCTCCCTGATCTGCGGCTCGCTCGCCTTCGATACCATCATGTCCTTCCACGGCCGCTTCTCCGAGGCGCTGCTGGCGGATCAGCTGCACAAGATCAACGTCGCCTTCCTCGTGCCCGGCATCCGGCGCGAGTACGGTGGTTGCGCCGGCAATATCGCGTACAACCTGAAGCTGCTCGGCGGCGAGCCGCTGATCATGGCGACGCTCGGCCAGGATGGCGCGCCCTACCTCGAGCGCCTCGGCAAGCTCGGCATCCCGACCCGCTGCATCCGCTCGTACGACGATGCGTATACCGCGCAGGCCTTCATCACGACCGATGCGGACAACAACCAGATCACCGCCTTCCATCCGGGCGCGATGTCGAACTCCCACCATAACAAGGTGAAGGAGGCAGGCGACGTGAAGCTCGCGATCATCGCGCCGGACGGGCGCGATGGCATGGTCGAGCATGCGCGCGACTGCGCAGCGCTCGGCATTCCGTTCATCTTCGACCCGGGCCAGGGCCTGCCGATGTTCAGCGGCGACGAGCTGAAGGAATTCATCGAGCTGGCGACCTATGTCGCCGTCAACGACTACGAAGCCGAGTTGCTGACCGAGCGCACCGGCCTGACGCTGGCGGAAATTGCCGAGCGCGTGTCCGCGCTGATCGTCACGCGCGGCGAACAGGGCGCGGAAATTTTCACGGCGGACGGCAAGATCGATATCCCGGTCGTGAAGGTGACCGAGGTGATCGATCCGACCGGTTGCGGCGACGCCTTCCGTGCCGGCATGCTGTTCGGACTCACGCGCGGCATGGACTGGATGACCATCGGCCGCCTCGCGTCGCTGATGGGCGCACTGAAGATCGAAAGTCAGGGCGGGCAAAACCATGCGCCGACGCTCGAGGAGATCGAGCGTCGCTTCGAGAAGGAATTCGGATACCGGTTCTGAACCGCGCCGACACGCCCACGGCGCGCCGGACGCGCCTCGGTCATGGTCAGTAGAGGCCGTAGACCACGCTCTCGACCACGAACACCAGGATGCGCAGCACGAGGAAGGCCAGGATCGGAGACAGGTCGATGCCGGCGATCGCCGGCATCACCCGCCGGAAAGGCTGCAAGACCGGCTCGGTCAATGCGCGCACGGTCGGTGCGATCGGGGCATTCGGATTCACCCAGCTCAAGATCACTTCGAGGAAGATCAGCCCGATCAGCCCGTAGGCGACTGCATGCACCAGCGCGAGCAGCGACAGCAGCAGCCATGCATCAACGGCAAAAGCGGAGCGCACGCCCAGTTGTATCGCGATCGACACCAGCAGCACCAGGCAGGCGCCGACCAGGCTCGCCCAGTCGTAACCGCCCATGCCCGGCAGCAGCTTGCGCAGGGGGAGCACCAGCCAGTCGGTCAGTCGGAAGATGAACTGCCCCAGCGAAAACGGCGGGCGCACACGCACGGCCTGCATCCAGAAACGGAACAGCAACAGGCCGGCAAGGATGGTCGCCACGGTGTCGATGACGAGATTGAAGATGGAATGGATCACGCGTTCACCGCTTATCTGTATTTAAATTCGCGCAAGTTACCCGCCCCTTTGCGCATCTTCACCAGCCACGCAATCAGGTCGCCGTGACGCACTGGCGCGATCGAAAAAAAACCGCTGCAGCCTTGCGGGCATGCAGCGGTGATTTTGCCTGAAACGATTCAGGCCGCCAAACCAGGCGCGCTTACGGGCGCACGCCAGTCGGAAACGGCCATGCAGCCGCCGGGCTCAGCACGGTCTTGACGGCCGCTGCAGGAGCAGCTGCCGGCTTCTTAGCTACCGACTTTTTTTTTGCGGCTGCTTTCGGAGCTGCCTTCTTCGGCGCGGCCTTCTTGGCTGCCGGCTTTTTCGCTGCCACTTTCTTGGCAGCCGGCTTCTTCGCTACGGCCTTCTTCGCAACTTTCTTCGCTGCCGGCTTCTTGGCAACGACTTTCTTCGCTGCGGCCTTCTTCGCTACCGGCTTCTTCGCTACGGCCTTCTTCGCGACTTTTTTCGCTGCCGGCTTCTTGGCAACGACTTTCTTCGCTGCGGCCTTCTTCGCTACCGGCTTCTTCGCTACGGCCTTCTTCGCGACTTTTTTCGCTGCCGGCTTCTTCGCCACGGCGGCCTTCTTTGCTACCGGCTTCTTCGCAGCGGCTTTCTTGGCGACCGGCTTCTTGGCCGCTGCCTTCTTCGCCGCCGGCTTCTTCGCTGCAGGTTTTTTCTTAGCTGTTGCCATTTCG
>CAZTIF010000156.1:0-5376 GCA_964613635.1 uncultured Bifidobacterium sp.
GGGTCGGCAACCGTTTCCGCCGATTGCCTGCAAATTGTTCCGGACAGTAGTGAGCGAAAGCTGGGATCCATCTCCGCATCCCGATCGCTGACGTCACGGGTTTATCGACGATGGATCCCGGCCTGCGCCGGGATGACGGTTTTGAGGGTGTTGGTGCTTAAAACGTCACCCCGGCGCAGGCCGGGATCCACAGCCCTCCGCATCACCTCTGCCCGCATGCACGCCCACCGGAAAACCGACACAAATTCAAAGTTAAAAATCACATTTCCGTGTCCCTTCATCGCATGACCAGCAGCCCCGCCCATTAGCCCCCGAGCCGAACCGATCCGTGCCGGCTAGTGCCAAGCCACCCACCCAGCCACCACCGAACCGTCCCCCCCGAGAATAGCTACACCGTCCTTATTGATACGTTTATTGATCCACATCATATTTTGTTGTATCGTTCAAGGCTTCCATCAGGCTGCCCGAGCCCAGCCTGAACATTCAACATCGCCGGAGACCCTGATGCCCCACCCGCTGCTGGACAAGCACCGCGCCACCTTGGACGGCGCGATCGACGCCATCCGCACCCGTTCCTACTGGTCGCCCTATGGCGAGATGCCCAGCCCGCGGATCTATGGCGAAGGCGCCGATGCCGCCGGCAAGGCAGCCTTCGACGCACTGCCCGGCCAGCGCTTCGAACTCGACCAGCCCGGCCTGACCGGCTGGTACGAGCGCGAAACCTCTCCTTACGGTACGACGCTGGGCATCGCCTACCCGGTCTGCGACGCTGACGCACTGGTCGCCGCCGCGCAGGCCGCGATGCCTTCATGGCAGCAGGCCGGCGTCGACGGCCGCACCGGCATCTGCCTCGAGATGCTCGACCGCCTGAACAAGCAAAGCTTCGAACTCGCGCACGCGGTGATGTTGACCACCGGCCAGGGCTGGATGATGGCCTTCCAGGCCGGCGCGCCGCATGCGCAGGACCGCGGCCTCGAAGCCGTGGCCTGGGCCTGGCGCGAGCAGAGCTTCGTGCCGTCGGAAGCGCACTGGGAAAAGCCGCAGGGCAAGAACCCGCCGCTGCAGATGAAAAAGCACTTCGAGATCGTCGGCCGCGGCGTGGCCGTCGTCGTCGGCTGCGGCACCTTCCCGACCTGGAATACCTACCCCGGCCTGTTCGCCGCGCTGGCGACCGGCAATGCCGTGATCATCAAGCCGCACGGCAATGCCGTGCTGCCGGCAGCAATCACCGTGCGCACGCTGCGCGCGGTGCTGGCCGAGAACGGCATCGACCCCAACCTCGTCAGCCTGTGCGTCGCGGAACAACGCTCGACCACGCAGAAGCTGGTCACCCATCCGGCGGTGAAGTCGGTCGACTTCACCGGCAGCAATGCCTTCGGCCAGTGGCTGATCGATAACTGCAAGCAGGCGCGCGTGTACGCGGAACTGGCCGGCGTGAACAACCTCGTGATCGACTCGACCGACCAGTACAAGCGGATGCTCGGCAACCTCGCATTCACGCTGTCGCTGTACTCGGGCCAGATGTGCACGACCACGCAGGCGATCTTCGTGCCGGCCGGCGGCATCGACACCGACGAAGGCCACAAGTCGTATGACGAGGTCTGCGCCGACCTCGCGAAGGCCGTCACCGGCTTCCTGTCCAAGCCCGAGGTCGCGCTGTCGGTGCTGGGCGCGATCCAGTCGCCCGACACGCTCGAGCGCATTGCCGAGGCCGACGGCGGTGCCTACGGCCGCGTGGTGCTGGCCTCGAACAAACTCGACAATCCGGACTTCCCCGCCGCGCAGGTGCGCACGCCGGTGCTGGTCGCCTGCGACGCCGGCGATGCAGCGGCATACAACGAAGAACGCTTCGGCCCGATCAGCTTCATCGTGAAGGCGGCCGACACCGGTGTTGCCATCGCCGCGTCCGAGCGGCTGGTGACGACGCACGGCGCACTGACGGTCGGCCTCTACTCGACCCGACCGGAAGTGATCGACGCGATGACCGCCGCGACGCTGCGCTCGAAGGTGGCGCTGTCGATCAACCTGACCGGCGGCGTGTTCGTGAACCAGTCGGCAGCCTTCTCCGATTTCCACGGCACCGGCGGCAATCCGGCGGCGAATGCGTCGTACTCGGATGCGGCGTTCGTTGCGAACCGCTTCGTCGTGGTCCAGCGGCGTTACCATGCCTGAGAACATGAGCCACTGCCCGTCCCCAACGATGCCAGGTCGCCCCGAATGACAACTCCCCTCTCCCCGAATGCCGTGGTCGCGGTGGTCGGCACCGGCGCGATGGGCGCCGGCATTGCGCAAGTCGCCGCTGCGGCCGGCCACACGGTCCGGCTGCTGGACGCACGCGAAGGCGCTGCCGCACGCGCCATCGACGGCATACGCGCGCAGTTCGGCAAGCTCGCCGACAAGGGCCGGATGGACGCCGCCGCCGCACAGGCCGCCGGCGCGCGCCTGATCGCCGCCGCCGACCTGTCCGAACTCGCCGACGCCGCGCTGGTGGTCGAAGCCATCGTCGAGAGCCTCGACGCCAAGCAGACGCTGTTCTCGAACCTGGAGAACATCGTCGGCGACGACTGCATCCTCGGCACGAATACCTCGTCGATCTCGGTCACCGCGATCGGCGCGGCACTGCGCCGCCCGGAACGGCTGGCCGGCCTGCACTTCTTCAATCCGGCGCCGCTGATGGCGCTGGTCGAAGTGGTCAGCGGCCTCGCGACCGATCGCGCCGTCGCCGACACGCTGTTCGCCACCGCGAAGACCTGGGGCAAGGTGCCGGTGCATGCGAAATCGACGCCGGGCTTCATCGTCAACCGCGTCGCCCGGCCCTACTACGCCGAGGCGCTGCGGCTGGCGCAGGAAGGCGCGGCCGACTACGCGACCATCGACGCGGTAATGCGCGAGGCCGGCGGCTTCCGCATGGGCCCGTTCCAGCTGATGGACATGATCGGCCATGACGTGAACTTCGCGGTCACGAAATCGGTCTGGAGCGCGTTCTATCACGACCCGCGCTTCCTGCCCTCGCTGATCCAGCAGGAGCTGGTCGACGGCGGCTTCTTCGGCAAGAAGAGCGGCCGCGGCTTTTATGATTACCGCGACGGCGCCACCGTCGCACAGCCTGCGACCGAAGCGCCGCAGACGCTGCCGGCCAGCGTCGCCGTCTGCGGCGAGTCGGCTGCGGCACAGGCACTCGCACAGCGCCTCGGCGCCGCCGGCGTCCCCTTCACCACGGCAGCCAGCCCGGACGGATGCATCGCCGTCGCCGGCGATGCCGTGCTGTACATCACCGACGGCCGCAGCGCGACCCGGCGCGCGTCCGACCTCGGCGTGGCCAACCTCGTGCTGGTCGATCTCGCGCTCGACTACACGCAGGTCGGCCGGATCGCGATGGCGGCGGCGGCGCAGTGCACATCCGGCGCAGTCGAGGCGGCCACGGCGCTGCTGCAGGCCGCCGGCCTGCAGGTATCCCGCTTCGCCGACGTGCCGGGCCTCGCCGTCATGCGTACCGTCGCGATGCTGGCGAATGAAGCCGCCGATGCGGTCAACCAGGGCGTCTGCAGCGCTGCGGCCGCCGATGCGGCGATGAAGCTGGGCGTGAACTATCCGCAAGGACCGCTGGCCTGGGCCGACGCGCTCGGGCTCGCTACCGTGCGCACGGTGCTGGCGCATCTGGGCGAAGCGTACGGCGAAGACCGCTACCGCATCTCGCCATTGCTGCAGCAGGCTTACTACTCGGGCAGGAAAATCCATGGCTGAACAACAGAACGACACGCCGACCGATCCGTCCGCACTCGCCGCCGCCACGGCCGGCGCAATGTGGGCGCGTGACCGTACCGCGCAGGCGCTGGGCATGCGCGTCGTCAAGATCGATGCCGGCCAGGCGACATTGGCAATGACCGTGCGCAGCGACATGGTGAACGGCCACCACATCTGCCACGGCGGCATGATCTTCACGCTGGCCGATACCGCGTTTGCGTATGCGTGCAACAGCTACAACCAGAACACGGTCGCGTCTGCCGCGCACATCGACTTCCTCGCGCCGGCGCGCGAAGGCGAGACGCTGGAAGCGGAAGCCATCGAACGCTCGGCGGCGGGCCGTACCGGCGTCTATGACGTCACCGTGCGCACCGCCGACGGCCGCATGGTCGCGCTGTTCCGCGGCAAGAGCGCACGCATCAGCGGCCAGGTCATCGACGGGCTCAAAGAAGCCTGACGCGGCCGGATCAAGGAGGAGACAAACCATGCTGGTCAAAAAACCGGGAGCCGCAGAGCTCGATCCGATGGAAACCGCCAGCCGCGACGAGATCGCGGCGCTGCAGCTGCAGCGGCTGCAATGGACGCTGCGGCACACCTATGACAACGTGCCGCCGTTCCGGACCAAATGCGAGGCCATCGGCGTCCATCCGGGCGACATGAAGCAGCTGGCCGACCTCGCGAAGTTCCCGTTCATGACCAAGGTCGATCTGCGCGAGAACTATCCTTTCGGCCTGTTCGCGGTACCGCGCGAAAAACTGGCGCGGCTGCATGCGTCGTCCGGCACGACCGGCAAGCCGGTGGTGGCCGGCTACACGCTGAACGATCTCGACCACTGGGCGCAGGTGGTTGCGCGCTCGCTGCGCGCCGCCGGCCTGCGTCCGGGTCACATGGTGCACAACGCGTATGGCTACGGCATGTTCACCGGCGGCCTCGGCGCGCACTACGGCATCGAGCGCGCCGGCTGCTGCGTGGTGCCGATGTCGGGCGGCCAGACCGAGAAGCAGGTGCAGCAGATTCTCGACTTCAAGCCGGACGCGATCATGGTCACGCCGTCGTATTCGCTGGTGATCGCCGAAGAATTCGAGCGGCTCGGCGTGTCGCCGCAGGACATTTCACTAAAAGTCGGCATCTTCGGCGCCGAGCCCTGGGGCCAGGGCATGCGCGCCGAGATCGAGAAGAAGCTTGGCATCGATGCGGTCGACATCTACGGCCTGACCGAGGTGATGGGCCCGGGCGTGGCCAGCGAATGCATCGAGACCAAGGACGGCCCGGTGGTCTGGGAAGACTATTTCTACCCCGAGATCATCGACCCCGTGACCGGCGAAGTGAAGGCCGACGGCGAGGAAGGCGAACTGGTGTTCACGTCGCTGACCAAGGAGGCTTTCCCGGTGATCCGCTTCCGCACGCGCGACCTGACCTGCCTGCTGCCGCCGACGGCGCGCTCGTTCCGTCGCATCGGCAAGATCACCGGCCGCTCGGATGACATGCTGATCATCCGCGGCGTGAACGTGTTCCCGACGCAGGTCGAGGAACAGATCCTGCGCGACCCGAAACTCGGCGGCACCTACCAGCTGGTGCTGACCCGCGACGGCCATCTGGACAACCTGGAAGTGCGTTGCGAGCTGCAGCGCG
>CAZTIF010000157.1:0-5360 GCA_964613635.1 uncultured Bifidobacterium sp.
CAGCAGACGCTGCGGGCCATGCGACGATGGATCCCGGCGTGCGCCGGGATGACGGCATTGAGGGCAGCTGCATTTCACACGTCGTCCCAGCGCACGCTGGGACCCATGATCGATCGACCCTTGGCCTCATCAGGCGCTGCGGGCCATGCGACGATGGATCCCGGCCTGCGCCGGGATGACGGTATTGAGGGCAGCTGCATTTCACACGTCGTCCCAGCGCACGCTGGGACCCATGTTCGATCGACCCTTGGCCTCAGCAGACGCTGCGGGCCATGCGACGATGGATCCCGGCCTGCGCCGGGATGACGGTATTGAGGGCAGCTGCATTTCACACGTCGTCCCAGCGGAAGCTGGGACCCATGATCGATCGACCTCTGGCCTCATCAGACGTTGCGGGCCATGCGACGATGGATCCCGGCCTGCGCCGGGCTGACGCAGGAGGCGCTCGCCGAGAAGATGGGTACCACCAAGAGCGCCATCTCCCGGCTGGAGGCGTCGTTCCGCAACGAGCGCCATTCGCCCTCGTTCGCCACGCTGAAGCGTTACGCCCACGCGTGCGGCAAGAAGCTGCTGGTCCGGCTGGTCTGATCCCGGCGCCAGCCGGGATCAGCCAAGAGCCTCTGACAAAACGAGCATCGCGCAGCGATGCGGTCGCTGGCAAGGCGGGGGCGTCGCAGACAGTACAGACGTACGGCAAGACGCCCCCAACGCCGCCAGCGGCGTTTTGTCAGAGGCTCTAAAGCGCCTCAGCCCTCGCTGACGCGCTGGCCCAGGTGCTGCAGCGCTTCCTGCACCTGGTCGACCAGCACCAGGCACTGGTCGCCCGGCTTCAGCATCGCCAGCGCGCGGTCGATCGCGATGAACTCGCCGTGGATTTCCTCGACGTGGCTGGCGCGGTTCGCGCCTTCGAGGCCCTCGCGCAGCAAGCCCAGCACCTCGCCGTCGGCGCGGCCGCGCTGGCACGCGTCTTCGTACAGGATCACGTTATCGAACGCACCACCGAGCACGCGCGTCAGCTCGCGCAGGTCTTCGTCGCGACGGTCGCCGGCGCCGCTGACGACCACCGTGCGGCGCGTGCCCTCACGCGCCGGCAGCGCGTCGAACGCCGCCACCAATGCGCGCATCGCGTGCGGGTTGTGGCCGTAGTCCGCAATCACGGTCGCGTCGCGGTAGCGCATCAGGTTGAAGCGCGCCGGCGCGCCGCTGGCGTCGTTGTTGAAGCTCTGCAGGCCGTCGACGATCTCCTGCCACGGCAGGTCCAGCGCCCAGCACGCGCCGACCGCGGCCAGCGCATTCTCGACCTGGAAGCCGAGCAGGCCGCCTTGTGTCAGCGGCACCTCGGACAGCGGCATCCGGTGCTGGTGCGCGCCCTCGGCAACAACGATCTCGCCGCCCTCGACGAACACCACGCGATGCCCGCGCGCGCGGTGCGTGAGCAGCACCGGGTGCGAAGGATTGCGCGCAAAGAAAATCACCTTGCCCGGACAGTGCGCCGCCATCGCCGCCACCAGCGGGTCGGCCGCGTTCAGCACCGCATAACCATTGGTCGCGACGTTCTGCACGATCATCTGCTTCAGCCGCGCGACATCGGCCGGCGTGTGGATGTGGTTCATCCCGAGGTGGTCGCCTTCGCCGACATTGGTCACGACCGCGACCGAGCATTTGTCGAAGCCGAGGCCCTCGCGCAGCATGCCGCCGCGCGCAGTTTCCAGCACCGCGGCCTGCACATGCGGATGCGCGAGCACGTTGCGCGCGCTCTTCGGGCCGCTGCAGTCGCCGCTGTCGGTCTGGCGGCCGCCGACGTAGACGCCGTCGGTATTGGTCATGCCCACGCACAGTCCCTTGTGCGCCAGCACGTGCGCGATCAGCCGCGTGGTGGTGGTCTTGCCGTTCACGCCGGTCACGGCGATCACCGGGATGCGCGCATCCTCGCCCGCCTCGAACATCAGCTGCATCACGGCCTCGCCGATGTTGCGGCCTTTGCCATAGGACGGGTTCAGGTGCATGCGCAGCCCGGGCGCGGCATTCACCTCGACCACGCCGCCGTTCTGTTCTTCCAGCGGGCGCATGATGCTCTCGCAGACCACGTCGACGCCGCAGACGTGCAGGCCGACCATCGCGGCCGCGTCGATCGCGCGCGCGGCCACTTCCGGATGTACGTCATCCGTCACGTCGGTCGCGCTGCCGCCGGTCGACAGGTTGGCGTTGTTGCGCAGGATGACGCGGCGGCCCTGCTCGGGCACCGAATCCGGCGTCAGCGACTGGTCGAACAGGCAGGCCATCGCGATCTCGTCGAAGCTGATCTTCGTCAGCGGCGTCGCATGGCCGTCGCCGCGCCGCGGATCGGCGTTCACCATCTCGACCAGCGCGCGCACCGAGTGCGCGCCGTCGCCGATCACCTGTGGCGGGTCGCGCCGGGCCGCCGCCACGAGGCGGTTGCCGACGACCAGCAGGCGATAGTCGCTGCCGGGGAAAAACTTCTCGACCAGCACCGGGCCCTTGCCGCGCGCAGCCACCGTCGCCGAGTCGAAAGCCTTGTCGAGCTGCTCGCGGTTCAGGATGTTCACCGTCACGCCCTTGCCCTGGCTGCCGTTCTGCGGCTTGCAGACCACCGGCAGGCCGATGCGGCACGCGACGTCCCAGGCCTCGTCGGCATTCTTCACCGGCGCGCCCAGCGGCACCGGCACGCCGGCGGCGTGCAGCAGGTGCTTGGTCAGGTTCTTGTCCTGCGCGATGGTCTCGGCCACCGCGCTGGTCGAATCGACCTCGGCGGCCTGGATGCGGCGCTGGCGGCAGCCCCAGCCAAGTTGCACCAGGCTGCCGCTGGTCAGGCGGCGGAAAGGTATGCCGCGCGCCACGGCCGCATTCACGATCGAGCCGGTGCTCGGGCCCAGGCGCAGGTCTTCATCGAGCTCGCGCAGTTCGGCCAGCATCGCCGCCACGTCGGGGGCGGGCGCATCCGCCGGCAGGCGGCCGCTGTGCTGGTCGAACGCATGCTGCGACAGCTGCAGCGCGAACGCCAGCGCGCGCCGGCCGACGTCTTCCTCGCTGTACTCGACCACCACCTGGTACAGGTCGGGCACGGGCGTGGCGTTCGTCAGCGAGAACGACAGCGGGCAGCCGGCCTTCACCTGCAGCGCCATCATCACCGCTTCGAGCACATGGGCCATCGTCAGCGGCCCCTGGAAGCCCGGGCCGCGCAGTTCGCCGATACCGGGGCAGAGCGCGCGCAGGCGCTCTTCGAAGCCGGGCAGGCGGTCGAGCTCGCATTCTTCCGGCGTGCATTGCACCTCCAGTTCGATCGCGGTGTAGCGGCTCCAGAGGTTGGGGCCGCGCAGGGCCCGGGTTTGTTTCAGTTCCATGTCGTCGTTCGTAGGTTGGGCCGCGTCAGGCGATCACGATGGTGCGCGCCTGCTCGGTGCCGTAGGTGTCGAGTCCGGTGCGGATGAACTGCGGATCGAGGCCGAGCGCCCAGGCCGCGCCGACCGATGCCAGCAGCACCTCGGCCGGCAGCGCCGCCGCCGCCTCGCTGATGTCGCTCGTCAGGTGCAGCCGGTCGATTTCCGTGTCGCCGTGCGCGCGCACCAGCTGGCCGTCGCTGACGTACATCACGCGGCCGCCGGCCTCGCGGTGCGCCAGCAGCGCCGGATGGCTGCCATCGACCGCGTACAGCAGCACGTCGCCGTCGCACAGCCGCGCCATCTCGAGCACGGTCTCGTCGGTCGCGTTCAGCACCGCCGCACCGGTCTCGACCACCACATCGACCTGCGTGCGCAGGACCTTGAAACGATGTTCGGGCTCGGTCATCAGCTGCTCGTCAAGGCCGGGCACCGGCTTGCTGTCGGTAACCACGCCGACCCAGCAACGGTCATAGGCGAGGCCTTCGGTCAGCAGCGACATCGGGCCGTTCTCGAACACGGCGGCCTCGACGTTGCGGTTGATCAGCAGGCGCTGGCCCGGCTCCCAGTGCGCGCAGTCGGCAGTCTCCAGCTGGCGGGTGCCGACGAACAGGCCGTCGCGGCAGGCGACGCCGACGCGCACGCCCGACAGCTGCATCAGCCACGCGACCAGCCGCGCGATCTGCGTGGTGCCTTCGCTGCCGGACACGCCGACGATCGGAATGCGCCCGCGCTGGCCTTCGGGGAACAGGTGGCTGACGATCGCGTCGCCGACCGGCTGCGGCTTGCCTTCGGCCGGCTTCAGGTGCATCAGCAGGCTGGGGCCGGCATTCACCTCGACCACCGCGCCGCCCTGGCCCGCCGGCGCCTGGGAGATGTCGCGGCAGACCAGGTCGATGCCGGCGATGTCGAGGCCGACCACGCGCGCGGCCAGCGTGCACAGGTGGGCGAACTCGGGATGGATCTGGTCGGTGCATTCGATCGCATGGTTGCCGTTGGCGACGATCAGCACGCGCCGGCCGGCCTCGGGCACCGAATCCGGCGTCAGCTGCTGCCGCTGCAGGTTCGCGAGGATCACGCTGTTCACGCGCGGCAGCAGGGTCTCGAGCGGATGGATGTCGGCATTGCCGCGGCGCGGGTCGCTGTTGAGCTGCGCATCGACCAGCTGCACGATGTCCGAGACGCCGTCGCCGGTCACCCAGGCGCTCTCGCCGCGCGCCACCGCGACCACCTGGCCGCCGACCACCAGCACGCGATGCTCGTTGCCCTCGATGAACTGCTCGATGATCACGTCCGGGTCTTCGGCGCGCGCGATCGGGTAGGCGGCGCGCACCTCGTCGATCGATTGCAGGTTCAGCATCACGCCGCGGCCGCGATTGCCGTCGCGCGGCTTGACCACCACCGGCAGGCCGATGTCCTCGGCCGCCGCCGCCGCCTCGTCCACGCTGTGCACCACCTCGCCGTACGGCACCGGGATGCCGCAGGAGCGCAGCAGCGACTTGGTCAGGTCCTTGTTGCCGGCGATGCCTTCGGCGATCGCGCTGGTGAGGTCGGTCTCTGCTGTCCAGATGCGGTTTTGCAGCGCGCCGTAGCCGAGCTGCACCAGGTTGCCCTGGTTCAGCCGGATGTGCGGAATCTTGCGCCGCTTCGCGCTGGCAACGATGTGCGCGGTGGACGGGCCGAGGTAGTACTCGTCGATCGCCTTGCGGATCTTCGCCAGCTCGGGCTCGACCTCGAACGGCTGCCGGTTGATCACCGCGTGCAGCAGCGCCAGGCCCGAGGCCAGCGCGGTACGGCCGACGGTCTCGTCGGGCACGCGGAACACCATCCGGTAGGTGCCCGGCTGCGTGGTCTCGCGGGTCTGGCCGAAGCCGGCCTCGAGGCCGGCCATCTCCAGCAGCTCGATGATCACGTGCTCGAGCACATGGCCCATCCAGGTGCCTTCGCGCAGGCGCTGCTCGA
>CAZTIF010000158.1:0-5216 GCA_964613635.1 uncultured Bifidobacterium sp.
CAGACGACGCAATTCGCTGTCAGGATTCAGGCGGCTGGAACGACGAGATCATCGTGTACATTTTGTGCACTCGCTGACAAGAGGAGAAGACCGTGAATATCAAGACCATTGCAACCCTCGCCGCTGCCCTGATTGCCAGTTCCGCCTGGGCTGATTCGCACGCTGACCGCAAATGCGGCGCAGGGACGTGCGGAAAGAAGGAAGGCAGCAGCAAGAAGGATGCGGCCTGCAGCAAGAAGGACGGGGCCTGCAGCAAGAAGGATGCAGCTGGCAGCAAGAAGGATGCAGCCTGCAGCAAGAAAGATGCGGCCTGCAGCAAGAAGGACGGGGCCTGCAGCAAGAAGGATGCAGCCTGCAGCAAGAAATAGCGCGGGAGCCGGGCCATGGCCGGATTGGGCTATCGACGCGAAATGGCAGGATGGGATATGGCGAGCGTCCATGCCGATTTTTTCGAGGTCGTTCCTGAAAACTGGATCCGACGCGATCGATCGCCGCTGCATGAGTTGATCGCCTCCGGCCGGCCAGTCCATCTGCATGGCATTTCACTCAACCTTGGCGGGTATTCAGCGATCGACCCTGGCTTCCTCAGCGAGGTCAGGGAGTTGATCGATGACTTGGGTGTTGCGCACTATTCCGATCACCTGGCGGCCAGTGGCGATGCGCATCAGCTGTACGATTTGTTTCCGATTCCATTTACGGATGCCGAAGTCCGGCGCGTAGCAGACCGCATCAGCCGAGTGCAGGACTTTCTGGGTCGGCGCATCGCCGTAGAAAACACGACCTGGTATACGAACACGGGGCACATGAGTGAAGCTGAATTTCTGTCCGCTGTGGCCGAGCGAGCGGACTGCCATATTCTTCTGGACATCAACAACATCGCCGTCAATTGCAAGAACCATGACGTTGAAGGCCCGGAGGATTTCGTGGAGCGGCTCGATCTTGATCGTGTCGTTTACATGCATGTAGCCGGCCATGAATTTGACGAGCGTTTCGGGATGTACATCGATACCCACAGCCGGCCGGTCGAGGAGCCGACGGCAGCATTCGCGCTAGGTTTGAGCAGGCGGCATCGCATCCCGGTACTGCTGGAATGGGATAACGATGTGCCTTCAATGGACGTCATCAATCGGGAGTTGTCGTGTCTGAGCGATTTTTCGACTACGTGAGAGGGCGCTCCGATGCGGTGCCGGAGGGCTACACGGCGGCCGGAATGCGGGTGTACCGCCATCTGGTGTGGCTGGGTGCAAGCCAGATGATCGAATCGTCCTTTCCGCAGTTGCGCGACCAGCTCGGCGAAGAGGCGTGGCGAGTTCTGATCGAGGAATTCATTCGCCAATCCGAATGGACGTCGAACTACTATGGAGACTTGACCCATGAGTTCAGCAAATTTCTGGAGCATGCAAGCGCCTGACGGGATTGCCGGCATTGGTTCGCTCGTACTGCGGATATGGGTCGGGCAAGAGTTCCTGCTGGCGGGGCTCACCAAGCTCAAAGGCGGTGCCGCCGCGCCTGAGTGGTTTGCCGGGCTGGATTTTCCTTTTCCGCAGAGCTTGCTGGGGCCTGACCTGAACTGGCTGTTGGCCGGCGTCGGTGAGACCGTGCTGGCGATCGCGCTGCTGCTCGGTATTGGCAGCAGAATCGCTGCGCTCGGGCTGATGTACATCACCTTCATAGCGGTGTGGACGGTGCACTTCGATCTACGCTGGCAAGGGTGGAATCAGATCGAGACGGAACAGGGGCTGGGCTTCAAGCTGCCCTTGATGCTGGCCGTGATGCTGCTGGCGATACTGACGCAGGGTGCGGGGCGCTATTCGCTGGATGCGTGGCTGCGTCGTCGCTGGCGAGTACGGAATCCGTTCGGGCGCAAGCCGGCAGCATGAACGGCACGTTGAATTTCACTGACTGGGCATCGCAGTGGCGTGCGCCGATGCTGAAGTTTGCACGGCTGCATATTCAGCCCGCGGAAGAGGCGGAAGACGCAGTACAGGATGCGTTTGCGGCATTGCTGGAGACCAGTGAGGCGACGTTAATGCAGGTGGATCCGAAGTTGTATGTATTCGGGATTTTGAAAAACAAGATCACCGACCGGCTGCGAAGAAAATATCGTGCCGAACTGAGTTACGCGGACGCGTTTGCGGATGACATTGATGAATTGCTGTTCAGCGAGCGTGGGCACTGGCTGAAGGATGCCGCGCCGGTGCAATGGCGCTCGCCGGAATCGGTGCTGGAGAGCGAGCAGTTTTTCGCTGTCGTCGACCTGTGCATGAACCGGCTGCCCGCGAAGGCTGCGCGCGTATTCAGCATGAAGCAGCTTCTCGATTGCGAAGCCGACGAGATTTGCGCGACACTGGGACTGAGCAGGGCCGATTACTGGCAATGCATGAGCCGCGCAAGAAAGCAGATACAGCTATGCCTGAGCCAGAACTGGTTCCGGGAGGGCGCGCGATGATGAAATGCAAAGAGTATGTTTTCAGGCTCACGTCAGGCCAGCTTGATCAGGCGACCGGTTACGAGCGCCTGCTGGCCTGGCAGCATAGGATGATGTGCAGACGCTGCCGCGCGTTCACGCACAATGACGCGCGCCTGAACGATCTGTTGAGATCTTATCGGGAACGCCTGCTCACGCCGGTACCGGAGAAGCCGGCGGAATGAACGCGGGGACCTTCAATGAAATTTCTTGATTTATTGACCCGCGTCCGTCGTCTTCAAAAATCTTCTCGCGACAGCAGGTAATCGGCGATGTCGTTCCTGATGTTTTCCTTGTCATCGAGAAGCGACAAGGCGCCATTCTGCACAGGTTCAAGGTCGGCAGCGGGGTCATAGCCGTAATTCAGCAGGATGGCATGTCTCTCAAGATATTGTCTCTTCGCGATTTCCCCGTGCCAGAGGTGAAATATCTGATTGCTCGCGCAACCCAGTTGAAGTTCGTCGGGGAAGGTCTCTGCTTTCCATGCGCGAATGCTTTCCTGATGGGCGCGAGTCAACGAACGAACTGAAAAAAAATCATCCAGATGGTCGGTGGCCGCTGCCATCAAAACGCCATCACCGCCGCCGACGATATTTCCGTCATAAAGCCGCCAGTCAGGCTGTTCATCCAAGCTGATCGCCACGGCCAAGCCGGGGTTGCCTGCCAGCGATCCGACATGAATGTTCGGATTTTTCGGATCCCACTGTTCCGGCAAAAACCTGCCGGACTTGAGCAGTTCATGCGCAAGGGAAGGCCGGCTGAAATCCGGTACATGCCGAGTCAAGGCTTCCCGCGACATGCCGGAATGATCCAGTGGCGGCAAGTAATTCACATGCGTAAAGCACTGGACAATCGAGCAAGTATCGAGAGCTGTATTGACGCGTCGAGACCAATCGGAATCGGAAAACACGATGTCGCAGTCGAGAAAGGCCACCCGCGAAGCGCCGAGCTCTTTCGCCCGCGCCAGCCCGATGTTGAGCAAACGTTCTTTTTGCCACAGGAGGTCGCCACCGGATACCTGTACCAGGTAGTCAGCATCCTGTTCGGAGAGATCGAATTCGGCTGCGGGTGACCATTCGACGGTCAATAGTTCGACGCCGAGATGCTTGCGAAAAGTTTCGTAATTCTGCTTTCTCAGGCTGCCTCGGAACGGATTGAAGTAACTCGTTATTGCCAACAACTTCACTGGGATTCCTCTTGAAACTTTCGGATTGACTGGTTTTTTTGATGACGAATATCTGCCGAAACAAGCGGCTATGCCGATGCTGGCTTCTTCAAAAAACTGCTTTTTAAATTCATTACTCTCTTACCCGCCTCGAGGACGCGGCTTTCTTCAAGCTCTCCGGTTTTGATTGCTTGTCGAATCCAATGCAATGCGCGCTTTGGCAATAGCGGGTCGTAGCCGAACAGGTTCTTGATCATGATCAGATCATTGCCGGCCTTCAGCGCATCTATAACTGCCCGGCGCCTGTCATGCGTTGCTCTGATTGCGTCCATGTCCAAGTCATCCGTGACTACAACCCCGGCAAATCCGAGCCGATCGCGCAATACCCCCTGGATGATGGCAGGCGATAGCGTTGCCGGATATCCGGAGGAATCAATGGAGTCCAGGCGCAAGTGCCCGCACATGATCATCGGAGCGCGTCCCACCAAGATAAGCTGCCTGTACGGTTCGAGTTCCTTTTCTGACCACGTGCTTGAGATGTCCGCCGGATGAAAGTGGCTGTCTGCTTTGGAGCGACCATGTCCGGGGAAATGCTTCAATGCACAAACAACTCCGTGGCTGCTGAATCCATCGACAAATGCAGCGGCATTGAGTGAGATATTGCGCGCGTCGCCCCCAAAGCTTCTGCCATACCGCCCGATTACGGGATTTTGAGGGTCATGAACATCCAGGACGGGGCCAAAATTCACATTGAAACCCCACCTGGCCAATTCCGCGCCTGCATGGGTGTAGATGGCTTTCACTTGATTGAATCCGAGTCGACTCGAGCCCACTCTCAACGCTCGTGGCAGCTTGGTCACGCCGTGTCCCTGCGAAAGTCGCTGTACTGCGCCTCCCTCATGGTCAATCGCCAGCAGAGCGGCATTTTTGCCGGTGCTGAACAGATCCTTCAGGCCAGCCAAGTCTTCGGAGTTTCCAATATTCTCGCCAACGAAAAAAACCCCGTTGACCTGACCATGACGCATTTGCCGGGCGAGCAGTTTTGCCGAAAAAGAGGAATTTTTCGAGCCAAAAAATCCGAGCATCAGTACATTGGAAACCGCGACCGCTACCGGATCGCGCGGATGACTCGTCCAGGCCCAGGCAACCGGAAAGTGGAGGATTCCGCGGATCATACCAATGCCCGCGCGAATGATTTTTTTCGTTCGCAATAAATCAGATTTATGGAATTTCATGCGACGGATGATCCGCGATCAGATCGTGAGTGAATGTCGGCGATGAGCCGAGCTGCAAGAAAACAAGGCGTCGCCAAAAAAGATGGGTGGTGCGCAAAAATGACAACGCTCGAGAATGGTCTTGATTTCCGAAATGTTATCAGAGAGATGATGACTTCGTGATTGCCAGGGCAAGTCATCGGATTTTCAGGCGGAGTTTTCTTCGATCGTAATCGACGCAGGTTTGCATGAAGAAGTCTCGTTCATCGGAGAGCCGAAGCGCTTCATCTTGCAGGCTTGGTGAAGCAAATCATTTGCGTTCAAAGGCGGATTCCCACGCGCGCAGTATGCCGGCGCCTTTGGGGATTCG
>CAZTIF010000159.1:0-5203 GCA_964613635.1 uncultured Bifidobacterium sp.
GCACGCCCGAGGCCGACGACGGCACCGAGGTCAACGGGCATGCCTTGAACTGGCTGCACGATGAGTTGCTCGATGACCTGCCCGATGCGGATGCCTTGCTGCAGATGATGCCGCATACGCCGCCCATTGAGCGCCTTCGCAGCCCCGAGGCATCCACCGGGGATGTGCAGGGTGTGCAGAACGAGGATGTCGACAGCGAAGACACCACCAGCGACTTCTGCCATTTCAACGTGGAGTTTGCTGCGCTGCTGGATGCCTCGCTCCATCCCGGGAACTTCCTGGTTGAGAACACAGACATCGCCACGCCTACGCCGGCACAGTGGCAATCGCTGGCACAGGCCGTGGGCAGGAACAGGGTCACCACCGACTTGTCGCTGTTCGCCGTTACATGCAAGGGCGTGCTTGCTGCCGTCGCGGAAGGCATGAAGACAAACACGGCAATCCGCACCTTGGACCTCTCACTGAGCTGCAAGGCAGGCGAAGGAACATTGCTGGCAACGATACTGAAGTCCAATCGCCATCTCGAAGGTTTGTACATCAAGGACTGCGAGCAGCTGACTGCCGAGGATTACCTTGCCGTGTGCGCAGCCTTGCACGACAACGTCACGCTGAAGGAATTGCATGCCGTGCGAACATGGATGATGAATACGCTTCACATCGGCAAGGAACTGGCCGCTTGTGTGGCTGCCAACCACACGCTGGAATTCATCAGCCTGCCCTGGAGTCAATTTTCACCCGGGGGGCTACAGGCGATCGCCGACATGTTGCGAGTGCACGCTTCACTGGTCGGGCTTGACCTTGGCATTTTCCCGGATGATGCGACAAGGGCTTCCGACCTGACCCTGCTGCTGGCGAACAATTCTCGAATCAAGAACATCTGGATCGACCTGCGGCACTTCATGCCACAGTTCGATTTCGATGGTGGAGAACAGCTGCGCAAGGAACGCCTGACGCAAATGCTGGACAGGATCGGACAGTGCTCCGGACTGACCTCGATCAAGCTGGACAACTTCTTCGACATTGACTGCCTGGTCGACTTTCTCCAAAAGCATCCGCAACTGACCGCTGTGAACCTGTTCTATGAATATAGCGCCGTCGATGCCGTCCAGGTGCTGTCGGGACTCCTGGAGTTCGCCAACCAGTGCAGCCAGCTCACTGCCGTTTCATTCGGCAAACGGCATGAACTGACCAGCGAAGAGGAGGCATGCCTGGCCGAACTGATGCAACAGACGCGACTCAACAAGGTCAGGCGGCATAACGAGGGACTGCTGCCTGCCGCAGGCGCGGGCATGTCGGTGATGCTGGGCGTGCAGCGCAACGAGCCGCAGGCCTTGCCCGAGTTGCCGATGGAAGTGGCGATGCAGCTGGCCGAGGCAGTCGTACAAAACCTGACGCCTGCGGACGCCAGGACCGTGTTCGACACGGTTGCGCCTTACGCCGAGGTGTAGCCGGCCGCGATGCCAGCTATCGAGAAGACAGTGTGAAGCGGGCATCACCGCGTGCCACTTTCATTGATGTGTTGCTCGAACAGTCGAATGGCTTCGACAATGGCGTCCCATTCAGGCACTTCGCCGAAGATCATTCCAGCCATGGCCGAGTAGTCCCTGCGTAGTTGGGTATCCATTTCCGGCAGTGGTGACAGAGCGAACGTCCCGGGATGGGCCGTGGCCAGATCCAGATCGCTGCTGTTGAAAAACATCCGGGCGTGACGCGCGCAGTCGCTGGCCAGGTTGAGATCGTTTTTCGCACGCTGGCCGACATCGCTGCGCAGCAAGCGGTAGATATCGTAGTAATGGCGGGAGACGCGCTGCCCTTGGCGACGCAGTTCACCGCGCCGTTCAAACCAGCGCCGCTGACCGTGAAGAATGACCACCTTGTCCCAGAATGTTCGCTCGGCATCGATGGTCACGACGTTGGTCACGTTCAGCATCAAGTTCGGCACATCTTCTGCGAGGTAAGGGATGACTGTCGCAGCGCGGTGCGGATCGAGCGCTGACTTTGCCCCTGCTTCGATTTTGATGGTCGGCGGGTTGTAGTCTCCGGGCTGGGCGCTCACAGCGGGATAGGCGATCAGCAGGGTTTGCTGGTCCGGATCGTCAGGAGCAAGGGTGACCGCCGAGGGCGTGAAGGGCAGTCCTGCCTTCTCAAACGCCGACGCAATACGGATGGCCAGACGTGTTTTGAGCGTCGAGGTGATGTAGCGCTGGCAGGCTTCCTTGATCGCGTTCAGATGCACACGCTGCTTTTTCCCGCTCAGCCTCTCGAGGTCGACCACATCAAGGGCCTGACCGAGATCCTCACGAAACACGGTGATGTCGATGTCCTCGGAAAAGCGGGAGATCAGGCCATGGCTCTTCGAGAGGGACGTGCCGCCCTTGAACAATAGCCGCGGCTCATCATCTCCGGCCCCGTTGAACAGCAGGTCCAATACCCAGCACACCCAGAAGTCTTTCTCGACATTCTGAATGGGCGTACCCAGCCGCATTGACGTACTCAGAAACAAGTCACGGCGGTCCGCTTCTGCTGCGCCAATGATGTCGTGAAATCCGGGCGTCATGATGGATTCCTCATGTCATGCACCTCCCAGCGGGAAGCGCCTTTGCCATTGTTGGCGTCATCCATCAGGCCTAGCGCGCCGGCTGCAGCCTCATCGGCGGCGTCAAGAATTTCGCGCAGCAGTTTCTGCATCCACGCCGGCAGTGTGGGCAGTCCTTGTCGAAGGTCATCCCTTAGTACACCGCTGGTGTCGCTGGCAAGCAGTCGCCTGAGTCGGGCGGTGATCACATCGCGCTGCTCGGAAAGGGTATCGCGCAACCAGTGCAGTGCCTGGATGATCTGCATGGCCGGGCGGCCTGCCCAGTACAGCTTGCTGGCTGCCGTGAGCCGAAACCGGATGGTGAGCTTATCCAGTTGAATGGGGCGCAGGCGCCCGTCCGTATGCACCACGACCTGAGCAGGCACCGCATCGGTCAACCCCAGGGCATTGGCGGCGGTCATGCCGTCGACCAATACACGCACCTGGTCTCGACGACTGACCGCATCAATGACGCTCCTGTAGTCAGGTGCGGCGGCCTTGCCTGTCAGCGCATTGTGTCGAGCCAGGTCGTAGAGACCTCGATCCACACGGCGCAAGTCTCCGGAACGCTCCAGCCGCTGCAAGGCTTTGTCGATGGCATCGCGGGGGCCAAGGTCGAGGAAATCAACAGGCGTCCACACACAACCCGGCTGACGCCCGGCTATGCGATCGCGAATCTGTGACTTGAGATTGAGACTGGGGCCGCGCATGACCTCCTCCTGTCCGAATAGTATATACATAAATCGGACAAATTCGAGGAAATGCGGACTTTTGTCCGAAAATAAACAACACTCTTCGGACAAATCAGGCGACGACGCTCGGTCGCCGTATCGAAGGCGTTGCCGGAACGGCCGCTGAAGATCACATGAGTACTGGCCGCAGCAGTAACGCACCCTGCGCGTAACCGGCGAAGAAGAAAGTGTGAAGCAGGCCGATAGGCCGGATTCTGTAGCGCCGGCCTTGCGGCAGGCGTGACAGTCATTCCTCTAGGCGCCGGATTGCTCCGGCGCTCAAGCTCTCTACCCGCACGCTCCGCGAGCAACATCAACGCGTGCCTATTTGAGATTGCTCCGGGTGGAGGTTACCGCGTTTCACCGTAACTGAATACGCTCGTCTCTGTGGCCCTGTTCCTCGCCTCACGGCGGATGGTCGTTAGCCATCACCCTGCTCTGTGGAGTCCGGACCTTCCTCCCGCCATCGCTTTGACACGATGACCAGCGACTGTCTGGCCTGCTTCACCCGCGCATTGTACCTGCCACGCCGCGGCACGCGACAAAACCTCAACGCCAGCCGTCGCGCCACGCGCGGAATTCAATGGCCCCCAGGCGGAAGCGCGCAATGCTTCCCTCATGCAGGCTGATCAGCTCGTCTTCAACGATCTCGATGAAACGCGCACGATCGACAACATCGACATGGGCCGCGGCCAGGTCATGGATGAAGGAAATTGCGCGAGCCTTGCCCAAGCGTTCGCGCACTACGCCCGCAATCGCTTCTTTCACGGCCTGACGATATTTCAGCTGCACAGGATCAGGTTCGCCCAGCGTCTCCCGGACGGTGGAATAGCGCCTACACGAACGCCGGTAAGCCCAGCCAGCGCTGCAAGGTGCGGCGGTTCGGAGGCGAGGGGTGCAAAGCCTCGATTTGCTCGATGCTGGCGCCCTGCGGATACATGCCCACGACGTGAACCACGGCAGCGAGTTCGCGGAAAGAGGTGGGTCTGGCCATGGGAGGCTCCGGAAGGAAGTATCGCGACAGTTAAGCACGAATCGCGACACCAATTCGCCTTTAATGTCGCGATTCTTTGGGGCGCAACACTCCCTGTCAGTCCGTCCCGGGCGGGAGTTTGTCAAATCACCTGGGAAGGTCAATCACTGCCCAGGCGTTTGGCCGGTCAAAGGAATACCGGCTTGCGCTTCTCCAGAAAAGCCGAGAACGCTTCCTTCGCATCCGGCCCGTTCAGCAGCCGCGTGAAATGCTGCAGCTCGGTCAGCATTGCGGCGGCGATCGGCGTCTGCAGGTCGGCGCGCATCAGCTGCTTGGTGATGCGCATCGACTCGGCCGGCAGTGCCGCCAGCTTTGACGCCTGCCTTGCAGCGTAAGGCATCAGTTCATCGGCCGGCAGCACGCGGTTCACCAGCCCCATGCGTTCGGCCTCGTTCGCATCGAAGGCTTCGCCGAGCAACAGCTTTTCGGCAGCCCGCTGGTAGCCGACAATGCGCGGCAGCAGCACGCTGGATGCGAACTCGGGGCACAGCCCGAGCTGCGTAAACGGCATCGCGAACTTCGCTTCCTGCGCCGCATACACGAGGTCGCAATGCATCAGCAGCGTGGTGCCGATGCCGATCGCCAGCCCCGGCACGGCAGCGACCACCGGCTTGGTGGTCGTACGCAATGCCGTCATGAACTGCGCGACCGGACTGCCCTCGCCCTGCGGCGGGCTGTCGAGAAAATCGGCCAGGTCATTGCCGGCGGTGAAGGCGCCGCCATCGCCGGTGATCAGGATCACGCGCACGGCATCGTCAGCACCCGCGCGGCTCAGCGCATCGGCCATGGCCTGATACATCGCCGCCGTGATCGCATTCTTCTTTTCCGGACGATGGAAAGCCATCGTCGCGATGCGGTCGCTGA
>CAZTIF010000160.1:0-5192 GCA_964613635.1 uncultured Bifidobacterium sp.
CATGGTCGGCGCGCCGGCCTGCGGCGACGTGATGAAGCTGCAGATCAAGGTCGGCGCCGATGGCGTGATCGAAGACGCAAAGTTCAAGACCTACGGCTGCGGCTCGGCGATCGCTTCGTCGTCGCTGGTGACCGAGTGGGTCAAGGGCAAGACGCTGGACGAGGCGCTGTCGATCAAGAACACGCAGATCGCCGAAGAACTGGCGCTGCCGCCGGTGAAGATCCACTGCTCTATCCTCGCGGAAGACGCGATCAAGGCGGCCGTGGCCGACTACAAGGCGCGTCACGGCGACGAGCAGAAGGCGGCCTGAGGCCGGCGACGACGAAAGACACTGGATCCCGGCCTGCGCCGGGATGACAGCTGTGGAAGCTGTCAGGCCTCAAAGCCGTCATCCCGGCGCAGGCCGGGATCCAGCGTCGTGAACTTCGAACAGGAATAAAGATGGCAATTACCCTGACCGAAAAAGCGGCCAAGCACGTGTCCCGCTACATGGAAAAACGTGGCAAGGGCATCGGCCTGCGTTTCGGCGTGCGCACCACCGGCTGCTCGGGCATGGCCTACAAGCTCGAGTACGTGGACGAAGCGTCGAACGATGACGAGGTGTTCGAGTCGCACGGTATCAAGGTTTTCGTCGACCCGAAAAGCCTGCCCTATATCGATGGCACCGAGCTCGATTTCGCGCGCGAAGGCCTGAACGAGGGCTTCAAGTTCAGCAACCCGAACGTGAAGGACGAGTGCGGGTGCGGAGAGAGTTTCCGCATCTGACGCACTGCGTCGCCGACCTGACGAGCCTGTTGCTTGACGACAGGCTTTTGTTTTTGAAGAACGATGGAAAACCACTTCGCGCTGTTCCAGCTGCCCCAGAAGTTCGCGATCGACGCCGCGCAGCTTGACTCGGCTTATCGCGAACTGCAGTCGCGCGTGCATCCGGATCGCTTCGTGTCCGCCACCGACGCCGAGAAGCGCGTGGCGATGCAATGGGCGACGCGTGCGAACGAGGGCTACCAGACGCTGAAGAATCCGCTCAGGCGCGCAGGCTACCTGTGCGAGCTGAACGGCGTGGACCTCGGCATCGAATCGAACACCGCGATGCCGGCGGCCTTCCTGATGCAGCAGATGGAATGGCGCGAGGCGCTCGAAGACGCGCGCCATGCGAAAGACTTCGCCGCGCTGGAGACACTGGACGCCGAACTGCGCGCCGAGCGGCGCAGCCAGCTCGACGCCATCGGCGCGCTGCTCGACGAAGGCCGTTACGCCGACGCCGGCGGCCGCGTGCGGCAGCTGATGTTCGTGGAAAAATTCGGTGAGGAAATCGAGCGCGCCTTCGAGGCGCTCGAAGCATAAGACAGAACACAAGCCCATGGCCCTGCTGCAGATTTCAGAACCCGGGATGTCGACCGCACCGCACCAGCACCGGCTGGCGGTGGGCATCGACCTCGGCACGACCAATTCGCTGGTGGCGACCGTTCGCCACGGCATTCCCGAAGTGCTCGATGACGAGGAAGGGCACTCGCTGCTGCCGTCCGTTGTGCGCTACCTGCCGACCGGCTACGCCAACATCGGCCATCGCGCACAGGCGGCGCAGACCACCGATCCGAAGAACACCATCGTGTCGGTCAAGCGCTTCATGGGGCGCGGGCTGAAGGACATTGCCTACGCGGAAAACCTGCCGTACGACTTCGTCGACGCGCCCGGCATGGTGCAGCTGAAGACCGTAGCCGGCGTGAAGAGCCCGGTCGAGGTGTCGGCGGAGATCCTCGCCACGCTGCGCCAGCGTGCCGAAGACGCGCTCGGTGACGAACTGGTTGGCGCGGTGATCACCGTGCCGGCGTATTTCGACGATGCGCAGCGGCAGGCGACCAAGGACGCGGCCAAGCTCGCCGGCCTGAACGTGCTGCGGCTGCTGAACGAGCCGACCGCAGCGGCGATCGCCTATGGCCTCGACCACGGCTCCGAAGGCGTGTACGCAGTGTACGACCTCGGCGGCGGCACTTTCGATGTATCGATCCTGAAGCTGTCGAAGGGCGTGTTCGAAGTGCTGGCCACCGGCGGCGACTCCGCGCTCGGCGGCGATGACTTTGACCACCGCCTGTTCTGCTGGATCATCGAGCAGTCCAACCTCACGCCGCTGTCCGACGAAGACACCCGCATCCTGATGGTGAAGGCGCGCGAGGCGAAGGAGCTGCTGTCCACGCATGCCGAAGTGCATATCGACGCGACGCTGAACTCCGGCGAGCTGGTCAGCCTGACCATCAGCGCGGCCGAGTTCGCGAACATCACGCAGACGCTGGTCGCAAAGACGCTGGCGCCGTGCCGCAAGGCGATGCGCGACGCCGGCCTGGCCATCGACGACATCGACGGCGTCGTGCTGGTCGGCGGCGCGACGCGCATGCCGCACGTGCGCAAGGCCGTGGCCGATTATTTCCAGACCACGCCGCTCGCCAACATCGACCCCGACAAGGTGGTCGCGCTGGGCGCGGCGGTGCAGGCCAACCTGCTGGCGGGTAACCGCGCCGCTGGCGACGACTGGCTGCTGCTCGACGTGATTCCGCTGTCGCTCGGCATCGAGACCATGGGCGGGCTGGTCGAGAAGGTCATTCCGCGCAACTCGACGATTCCGTGTGCGCGTGCGCAGGAATTCACCACCTTCAAGGATGGCCAGACCGCGATGGCGGTGCACGTCGTGCAGGGCGAACGCGAGCTGGTGGCGGACTGCCGCTCGCTGGCGCGATTCGAGCTGCGCGGCATTCCGCCGATGGCCGCCGGTGCGGCGCGCATCCGCGTGACCTACCAGGTGGATGCCGACGGCCTGCTGTCGGTATCGGCGCGCGAGATGCATTCGGGCGTCGAGGCGTCGATCGAGGTCAAGCCGTCGTATGGTCTGGGCGATGACGATATCGCGCGCATGCTGCAGGAATCCTTCTCGTCGGCCGACGAGGACATGAGGCAGCGCGCGCTGCGCGAAGAACAGGTCGAGGCCGAGCGCATCGTTCTGGCCACGCAGGCCGCGCTGGAGCAGGATCCGGATATGCTGGACGCGGCCGAGCGTGCCGCGATCGATGCGCTGATCGATGCCGTGCGCGAAGCTGCGCGCGGCACGGACCATCAGAAGATCAAGCAGGCGGTCGATGCGCTGGCCGCCGGCACCGGCGAGTTCGCCGCGCGGCGGATGGACCGCAGCGTGCGCGCTGCGCTCACCGGCAAGAAGCTGGACGAAGTGGCCTGATCGTTTCGATCGGCCAGTCATGCATACGAAACAAGGATAAAACGTGCCCCAGATCGTCGTACTTCCCCATGAAACCCTGTGTCCCGACGGCGCCGTGATCGAGGTGCCGAAGGGCACGTCGGTCTGCGAGGCATTGCTGGACCACGACATCGAGATCGAGCATGCATGCGAGATGTCATGCGCGTGCACGACCTGTCATGTGGTGATCCGCGAAGGTTACGGCTCGATGAAGGAGCCGGAAGAGCGCGAGGAAGATCTGCTCGACATGGCCTGGGGCCTCGAGGCGACCTCGCGGCTGTCGTGCCAGGCGGTCGTTGGCGACGAGGATATCGTGATCGAGATCCCGAAGTACACGATCAACCACGCGCGCGAGACTCACTGAACCGGGGAGGCGCCATGAAATGGACCGACACGATACGCATCGCCGAGGCGCTGTACGACAAGCATCCCGACATTGACCCGCTGACCGTGCGCTTCACCGACCTGCACCGCTGGGTGATGGAGCTCGAAGGCTTCAGCGACGACCCGAACCATTCGGGCGAGAAGATCCTCGAGGCGATACAGATGGCGTGGATCGAGGAAGCGAAGTAATTCTTTCAGCCCCGCCCGACTTGAAATCCGCCGTCTGCTCGAAATAACATGTCAAGGTGTTATCTGATTTCGCCGACGGAGGGAGTATGCGCCTGGATATCTATCTCGATATTGAGACTGTGCGTCGTCTCGACGCACAGGCCCTCACATTGGGCAAAAGCAGGAGCGCCCTGATTCGACAGGCGTTAAGTATCTTGCTGGACGGACAGGCGCCGTCCGGGTGGCCTGAAATTGTGCGGCGGTTTGAAGGCTTCACGGACTGGCCGGCAGTTGAAAATTGCCGACGCGAGCAACCACCGCCGTTGGACGACCCTCTCGCTTGAAATTCCTGCTCGCTACCGGCACGTTGCCGGATCTTGCCAATTTGCAGATTGGCAAACGTCAGCGCGCCGCCAGCGTCCCTTCCACCACCTTCACGCGGTCGCCCGGCTTCCATGCCGGCGCGGCGTCATAGCGGAAAGCGCGGCGTCCGCCGTCTTCCATCTGCACATCGACCTCGTAGGCGACTGCCTTGCGCGTGCGCTTCTCGATTTCATTGCCGGCGTAACCTCCGCCGACTGCGCCCGCCACGGTAGCGAGGGTCTTGCCGGTGCCACCGCCGACCTGGTTGCCGAGCAGGCCGCCGACGACCGCGCCGGCCACGACGCCCACACCACTGGGCTTCGCCTCGACTTCAATCGTGCGCACGCCAAGCACCTTGCCGCAGGCCACACATACCGGCGCCGCCTGGCTGACGGGCGGCATCGGCTGCGCCGCCTGCGGCGGCATGCCGGCCTGGGCCGGAGCAGATGACGGCGGCGGCGCTTGCCGCACGGGCGCCTGCGCAACCCGCGGCGCCGGAGACTTGGCAGTCTTTGCGGCAGCGCTCGGCGCAGCGTCGCCGGCCTTGTCGATCGGCTGGACCACTGCGGCCTCGGGAGCCTTGTCTTCATCGCCGCGCGATCCCGGCAGCCAGTCCAGTATGGCGGCCGTGCCGACCAGGCTGACGATAATGACAGCGCCGGCCGCCACGGCGACCAGCGGATGGATCTTCATCGGATGCGTGCTCATCATTTTTCTCCCGTGAATGCTCTTAAAACGATCTTCCGACCGTGACGGAAGTCATTGGTTTCGAGGAATTGCGCTTCGTGCAAAGCATTTCGCAAGCCGGGCGCCATCAGCTACCCGGCACGGCCAAGGCCGATGATGAACCGATTCGCGAACAGAAGATCGAACGAAAGCAACTTCTTACAAAATTCATCATGAAGTTGCCGATCGGAAAATGCGCAAAGGCGCGCCAGCCGGCGACAGCGCGCCGCAAATGAAAAAAGCTCCCTCGTGGATGAGGGAGCTTTCGTCGCTGCGAAAAAAGCCGTCGGCTCAGTCTTCGCGGCGC
>CAZTIF010000161.1:0-5188 GCA_964613635.1 uncultured Bifidobacterium sp.
CGAACGTACCACCGGTTCCTTTCTCGTAGGCGGGAATATGCCGTCTCAAGCGCACCATGACCTCGTCGCGCTGAATGGGCGCCTGAACGCTCTCGTAGTGAAGCAACAGCCATAACTCGAAGCTGGGGATGGAAGCAATGGCCTTGAAGGTGATCGGCTGCTTCTCGTCATTGCGCAGCTTGCCATCCAGCGCCTTGGCCAAATTCAGGGCGCTGAAATAACTGTCGTGGTCGTCACGATCAAACACGGCATAGACCTGATCGAAACTTTTGGGGCGTATGCCTTTGCGCATATCGCCGTCTTCAAACAGTTGCTGGGCATAACGCACCACTTGTATGGGTGCCGTGCCCATCTGAGCCGGCTGTACCTCCACATTGGCCGAATGCAGTTGATGCGCAGAGCGGATTTCTTCCAGATACAGCGGTTCGGTTTTGCTGCCTTCGGTGACGATCAGAATGCGGGAGTAGCCGGCACGCCTCGTGTCTTTGGCCGTCTTGCGGCGCAACTGCCGGACTTTAGCCTGGTTATCGCGCCCCATCAGTGCGTCATAGCCAAAATCTGATTGCGGAGATAGGGCAGGGCGCCATAACGGCCCTGCAAATAACCGCGCTCGAGCGCTTCGTTCTTGCGCGGGCTGAAGTCGAGCAAAGGATAGAGCGAGGAACTTTGATCCGGGCGCTTTTCGACAAACCAGATTTGATCACGCCGGAACAGGCCGTAGGCATCGAGCAGCGAGGTGTCGTGTGTCGTGAAGATGAGTTGCGCGCCGCCGGTATTGACTTCAGTCCGGTGAAACAAGCGCACCAGCGCCTGCACCAGCAAGGTGTGCAAGCTGGTATCCAGTTCATCCACCATCAGCGTCAGCCCTTTGTTGAGAATGTCCAGGATGGGGCCGGTCAGGAAAAACAGGTTGCGGGTACCGCCGGATTCGTCCATCAGGTCGAAAACTGCCTTGCCGTGCTCGGTGATGTGGTGGAATTTCACTTCGTCCACAGCTTGCTCGCTGGCGACTTCCGCGCTCTTGCCGGTGAGGGTGTCGAAATGGATCGTGTGCACCATGGCCTGCCTGGTGGCCACTTCAATGTCGGCAATGCTGATGTCGGCGGCACGCAGAAACTCACACATGGCTTTGCGCTGTGCCTCCTGTTTAAGCATTTGCACCGAAAACTGCGGGGATAGCGGTGACTGCTCATTGAAAATCACCAGACGACTGGCAAACCAGTCAAACACCGGGCGCAGTGCCTCGCTGTTGAGTTGTACCGCCACTGACAGAAACAAGGCATTGGGCCGGGTCGCACCCTCCCACAAATTCTTGGCGCCTTTCAGGCCGGGCCCGAACTCATACACGTCCTTGCCGCTTTCAGCATCAAAGTGGCGCTCGAACCAGCGTTGCGGCTTGAACGCCTTGTAGACAAGCAGTCGCTCGCTGACGATGCGTTGCGCGTTCATGGTGAATCCATACTGGAAGCGTACGTCTGCGAGGATGAAGGTCACCTCGAACTCGGTTGGCTGGTTGTTCGATATGGCGTCCAGCTTGAAGGGTTGGAGCCGATCAAACATCTGGTTCGGTTGAAGGGCCGCCGACTCCAGCACCACGCCACGCATGTACTGCAGGGCTTTGATGAGGTTGGATTTGCCGCTGGCGTTGGCACCGTACACCACCGCGCTCTTCAGCAAGTGCGGAGCCGCCTTCAGGCCGGTATCCAGAGCGTGGGTGTCCAGCAAGGTCTTGTCGGCCGATGCAACCAAGCTGAGCACCTGCTCGTCACGCAGGCTGCGGTAGTTCGTGACACGAAACTCGACCAGCATCAAATTTACCTATCGATAGAAAAATATTTGGCTATTATGCTCTTTTTGCGCAAATTCACAATATATCCTTTTGCGCACTGCGCTGATTGCGTGCTCTTCGCTTCTGCGCAGATGCGATCGCCTCGGTCGGTTAGCGGAGACTCTGGAATTCACCCGTGAGGCAGACAGTGCAGATGCAGCGGTACGCAGCGCGCTGGCCGATGTGCGCAATGCCGTACCATCAGCACGGCTGATCGAGGCGGCGCCGGATCTGGTGGGCCTGACCGACGTGGCAGAGATCGTCGGCGTATCGCGGCCATACGTGCCAAAGCTGATGCTGACCCACCCCGGCAGTTTTCCGGCGCCCGTGCACGAAGGCAGCGCATCAATCTGGCACCTCGCGGATGTGCTGGCCTGGCTGCAGGACAGGGGCGGCTACTCGCTGACCGAAGACATCCTGGAGGTGGCGTCCGCAGCGCTGCAAGTCAACCTGGCCAAGGAAGGGCGACGACTACCGTGCTCTGCATCCTCGGAATTGGCAGGCCTGGTCGGATGAGGCGGTCGGCATGATCGAGAAGGCGCACACAAAAATTCTCGCCATCTGCATTCATGGTCGGCAGTCGGGCCGACCCGCACGTCGGCGTTGATCAAGCCCGCATATGCACTTCCCGCTGAGGAACAAGGCGAGTGTCCCTTTGTCCGCGAGGTAGCTTCCAGCGTTGCAGAAGGTCCGCGTCGGGCAGATTAAATGATAAACAATCGTTTATCTTCTCTTGCGCTGATCCTTTAGGCAAGGCAAAATTCAACGATCGTTTATCTTTTGGATGGGTGCCATGACCCGTGAAGTCAGTATTTCCTCGATCCGGGAGCTGGGAGATACCCTCCGCCGGATTCGGAAAGAATCGGGGCTGACGCAACGGGATGCTGCAGCCCTGTGCAACGTCAGTCTGCCGTTTCTGAATGGGCTTGAGCAGGGAAAAGCGACGGCACAGATTGGCAAGGTTCTGACCGTTTGCCAGCGCTTCGGCATCGATGTTCGCTTGCGATTGCCGATGGCGCCCGAGAGCGAGGACGTAGTATGAGCCCATTGCGCGTGCTGTCGGATGGCGCATGGATCGGTACCCTCGATGTCAGCGAAGGTCGGTGGTCGTTTGCCTATGCGCCCGAATGGACGATACATCCTCTCGCCCCCGGATTCCCTTTAACGGTTCGCGACTACCGCGATGCAGGCGAGCATCGGCCCGTGGAGTGGTTCTTCGAAAACCTGTTGCCCGAGGGTCGGTTGCGGGAACTCATTGCCTTTCGCGATCGGATCGATCCCCGTGACAGTTGGGCGTTTCTCGTACGTCACGGCCAGGACACGGCCGGCGCCTTGTCTCTCGTTCCGGTTGATCCCGACGGCGATGTTCCCGGCGAAGTGCTGGTGCCACTCTCACAGGAAGACCTGCAGGCGAAAATCGAGGAATCGCGCAGGCGCAATTTGCCGTTGATGGCGTCCTGGGAAGACATACGCATGTCATTGGCCGGGGCTCAAGAGAAGCTTGGCTTGCGGATCGATCCCGATGGCGTGATGCTCCTGCCCGAGGGCACGGCGGCTTCCACGCACATCGTCAAGCCGGAGAATGGCAGCGCGGATTTCCCTTTTTGTCCAGCCAACGAATTCTTCTGTATGCGCCTGGCGGACGAACTCAAGGTGCCCGTACCGCAAGTGTCACTTCGGCACCTGCCCGAACCGCTCTACATCATCGAGCGCTTCGATCGCGCGCAACGAAAACCCGGAGCGAAGCCAAACAAGGGGGAGGGCGCTTCTCCCATCAAGCGGCTGCACCAGATCGATTTGTGTCAGGCGCTCGGGGTCTCGCCGTCACGGAAATACGAGAGTGAGGGCGGATTGGGCCTCCATCACCTGTTCGAGGTGCTGCAAGGCCCCTTCATCGACCGACCCGTCGTTGCCGTCAATGCAGTCATTCAGTGGGTGGCCTTCAATTACCTGATCGGCAACCTTGACGCGCATGCGAAGAACATCGCCTTCCTGCTGCGAGGACAGAAAGCCGAGGTGGCCCCCTTCTATGACATGCTGTGTGTCGAAGCTTATTTGCCGCGCGCCGCAATGTCGATGAGTATTGGCGGCGAGAACAAACCCGGATGGGTCGAAGGCATCCACTGGGATGCACTGGCCTACGAAGCGAGAGTCGCACCGCGTTTGGTACGCGGCGTCTTGTCGCGCATGAATGCCGCCTTGCCTGATGCCATTTCCAAGGTCATCGGTGATGAGCGTTTGCAATCTGCCGAACGTGATTTCATCCGGACAAAGATCCTTCCGGTGATTGCCGAGCGCCAGGAGTTTCTGGTCGGTGCTTTGGCTTCCCTCCATCTGCCCCTTGCCGATCTGATCAATTCGCGCGAGCTTTCCGCTGAAGTTATCGACCGACTGAAATCACTACCAACGACCTGACCTCAATATCCGCCAAGATGGCAGAAGGATATATTGGGAGTCGTTCTGTTCATCGCTTGGCATGCTGGCTCGACCGGCTATTGAACGAGGATCCGTCACGCCTCGAATATCGCAGCTGCACTCAAGGGCGAAGTTTCGCGCTGTCGGGGTCACCCCGGCAGTGTCACGGCGCCCGTGCACCATGGTCGGCAGTCGGGCCGACCCGCACGTCGGCGTTGATCAAGCCCGCATATGCACTTCCCGCTGAGGCATCGGAATGACGATGCCTTTATCACGGAAGGTTTCGAGCAGGGCGCGATTGATTTCGCTGGTGGCCTCCAAATAGTCCGGCACATGAACCCAGGGGTTCACGCCGATTTCGACGCTGAAATCCCCAAAGCGGCTGATGCCAAAGACCGGAGCGGGCTCCTGCAACACGAGCGGATGCTTGCGTAACAGCGCGTCGATTTCTCGGAAAATCGATTCCATGTCGCTGCCGTAGGAAACGCCGACCGCCACATCGAGCTGGCGGATCTTTCCGTAGTTGTGCATGATTTCGCCGACGATTTTTCGGTTCGGGATGATGACCCGAGAGCGATCCGGATGCCCGAGCGTGGTGCTGAAGAGCGTGATCTCGAGCACCTCTCCCTCTTCATCGCCAATCGACAGATAGTCGCCGACATGGAAGGGCTGCGTGAAGATGATCGTCATGCCGGCCGCGACGTTCCCCAAGATGCCTTGCATCGCCAGCGCCACCCCGGCGCCGGCCACGCCGAGTCCGGCGATCAGGGGCAACAGCTCGACGCCCAGATTTTGCAGTGCAATGATCGCAAACAGGCAAAGCACGACCAACTGCACGATCCTGACCAGCAAGGCCACCACCGGTGGCTCCAGCCTGAACCTCTCCACCGCTTGTCCCGCGATCCGGCAAGCCCAGCGGCTGGCCACATAGCCCAGCGCGAGGAT
>CAZTIF010000162.1:0-4998 GCA_964613635.1 uncultured Bifidobacterium sp.
TGCGCCGGGACGACGTTTTAAGCACCGACGCCCTCAAAACCGTCATCCCGGCGCAGGCCGGGATCCAGTGTCTTTGAAGTATTTCGCCTTCACGAATGGGTCCCAGCCTGCCCCCAGCCTTCGCTGGGGCGGTGGCTGGGAAGACGCTATCGAGGAACGACCGCCCCTCAGCAATGCCTCTCCATCCGCGACCCCGCCTTCGTATCCCCCATCCGCCAATACACCAGCAGCGACACGAAAATACACGCCGTCGCATACCAGTAAAAGCCGCTCTCGTAACCAGCCTGCTTGAACGACAGCGCGACCGCATCCACCGAGCCGCCGAAGATTGACACCGTCAGCGCATACGGCACGCCGACGCCGAGCGCACGTATCGAGGTCGGGAACAGCTCGGCCTTGATGATGCCCGTGATCGCCGTATAGCCGGACACGATCACCCACGCACCGGAGATCAGCAGGAAAGCCACCCACGGGCTCTTCGTCTGCGACAGCAGCGTCAGCAGCGGATAGGTGCACAGCACCCCCATCACGCCGAACCACAGCAGCAGCGGCTTGCGGCCGATCCGGTCCGACAGCGCGCCATACAGCGGCTGCAGCAGCAGCGCCACCGTCAGGTAGCCGAGCACCACCATCGTGACGTGCGCATCGTCCAGCCCCACCGACAGCTTCAGGAACTTCTGCATGTAAGTCGTGTAGGTGTAAAAGGCGCTGGTGCCGCCGATCGTGATGCCGATCACCAGCAGCAGCTCGCGCCAGTGCGACAGCAGCGCCTTCCACGAACCGGATGCGCCGGTCGCCTTCGATGCGGCGTAATGGTCAGTCTCGTGCATGTCGCGCCGCATGAACAGCGCATACACCGACAGCAGCGCGCCGATCGCAAACGGTATGCGCCAGCCCCACTCCTTCAGCTCCGCCGTCGTCAGGAACACCTTCTGCAGCACCAGCAGCAGCAGGATCGCCGCCAGCTGCCCGCCGATCAGCGTGGTGTACCAGACGCCGGAATAAAAGCCGCGCCGGTGCGGCTCGGCCATCTCCGCCAGATAGGTCGCGCTCGCGCCGTACTCGCCGCCCTGGCTCAGCCCCTGCAGCAGCCGCGCGCACACCAGCAGCACCGCTGCCCACGCGCCGATCTGCGCATGCGTCGGACTCACCGCAATCAGCAGCGAGCCGAAGCACATCAGCAGCACCGACACCAGCAGCGAACGGCGCCGGCCATAACGGTCCGCGACCCAGCCGAACAGCAGCCCGCCGAGCGGTCGCACGATGAAGGCGGCGGCGAACACCGCCGCGGCCGACAGCTGCTGCGCGACCGGATCGGCCGACGGGAAAAAGGCCGGCGCAAAGTACAGCGCAAATGCCGAGTACGCATACACGTCGTACCACTCGATCAGGTTGCCGACCGAGCCGACCAGGATCGCCTTCACGCGCGAACGGGTACCGGCGTCGCGGCCAGCCGCCTGTGGTACTGCCTCCGTCACTGCCGCCGTTGTCGTCGTCGATGTTGTCATAGGTTTCACGGGAATGATTTCGTGGCATCATAAACCGCAACCAGACCGGCCCGGCGCCCTGCCGCGGCCTCACGTTGCGAGAACGATAAAAATGACCGCGCCCACCGCCGCCTTCAGCGTGCTGTTTTTCTGCATGGGGAATATCTGCCGCAGCCCGACCGCACACGGCGTGTTCCGCCACAAGCTGCGCGCGCGCGGCCTGGCAGACATCATCCGCGTCGATTCCGCCGGCACGCACAACCACCATCCGGGCGAACCGCCCGACCGGCGCAGCCAGCGCGCCGCCGCGCTGCGCGGCTATGACCTCTCCGACCTGCGCGCGCGCCAGTTCAGCGAAGACGACTTCGAAAGGCATGACCTGCTGCTCGGCATGGACTGGGACAACCTCGTGCTGGCCGAAGAACGCTGCCCGCCGGCCCATCGGCGCAAGCTGAAGCGGCTGGCCGAGTACTGCCGCCGGCACGACGCGGCCGTGGTGCCCGATCCCTACTACGGCGGCGACGCCGGCTTCGCGCATGTGCTGGACCTGATCGAGGATGCCTGCGACGGCCTGCTCGACGAGCTTGAACGGCGGCTGCCGTCGCTGTCCCGCGCGACCGACGGAGGACGCCCATGAACAAACTGGCCGGCCTCATCGTCGCCGTCGCGCTGGCCATCGCGATGCTGCTCGCGGGGCAGCTGGGCGGACTGATATCGCTGAACTTCGGCGGCAGCGCCGGTGCGCATCCGTACAGGAACAGCGGCACGCTTGAAGTCATCTGCGACGCCGAGGTCAGCCGCCCGGGCGACAACCTGGTGCCGCCGTTCGAGACCAGCCGGCTGACCCTGCCGGTGCGGATCAACTTCGACGACAGCACCGGCGCCTATCCGGGCGAATACACGATCTCGATGAACCGCAAGGGCACCGTGCGCGTGAAAGATGCGCTGGTCGAGATCCATCGCCCGTCGATGTTCAAGCGGCACGGCGCCGCCATCGTCGGCGAATACCTGACGCTCGACCGCAAGACCGGCGAATTGAAGCAGTGGCTCGAGCTCGACGACGGCAAGAAGCTGCAGCTGATCGCCGGCGCCTGCAAGCGCGCCGACAACGCGCCGTTCTGAGCGCGCCTCAGGCGCCGGGCTGCGCGCCGCGCCACAGCCCGCGCAGGGCGCCATACAGCCGTGGCCACTCGGCGCGCACATGGTTGCGCAGCCGCGCGACGCGGCTGCCGTCATCCGCATGCAGCATCACCTCGACCCGGTTCAAGCGCAGGCTGCGCGCGGACTGCGCGGAGCGAACGTTCCATTTGTACGGATGCGACGCCGGCACATAATGCGCCGTGAACGAGCGCCGCGACCAGCGCTCGTCGCCGGTCGGCAGGCTGCCGTGGATGACCATCGACTTCCACATCAGCAGGTCGCCCTGCCGCAGCACCGGCGCGACGCAGTCGAGCGGGCCGTCGCGCACGAAGTCCGCCATGCGCGCCTTGTACTGCGCCGAATTCGGGTCGCCCTCCTCGCCCGGCACGCGCATCCGGTGGCTGCGCGGCAGGATGAAGAAGCGGCCCGCGTCCGGATGAATGTCCTCGGCGGCGACCCAGACGCCGATCATTTCGCCGTCATGCCCCGAATCGATGTAATGGCCGTCGCGATGCGCCCAGGTCGTCTGGTTGCCGTCGAAGTACATCGTATGCACGCAGCGCGCGGCCTCGCCGGTCAACACCGCCAGCACGCGCTGTATCGCCGGATGCGTCAGCACCGTCAGCCCGGCGCGGCGAAAGCCCGCATGGCGACGGCTGGCCAGGTCCTGCAGGTTCATGATCGGATACTTCATGTAGCCGGCCGGCGTGTACTGGTGGCGCTCGAACTTGCCCGACACATGCCGCTCGAAAAAGCCGAGGCGGTCGCCCAGCACCTCGGCGCGGAAGGCGTCGATGCCCGCCTGGCACAGCCGCGGCGGTATCGCGCCGCGCACCACGACATAGCCCTCGCGCTCGAACCAGTCGCGGAATTCCTGCGGCCGCGACGGCGGCGGACAGGGATCGGTGTCATGACCCGCCGGCTGCTCCAGCACGGTCCGCCTTGGCAGCACGCGAATCGCGTCGTCCGCGGCGCCGCGCGCGCCCTCTGTTCTGTGCTGCGTTTGCATCGCTGTCCTGTGGTGGCTGCAGTAAGCCCAGTGTAGACAGCGCAGCCGCGCGATGGTTGTCGCGGCACAAGCGGCAACGACGACAGTGAGTGCATACGCATTGATCGTTCGCTTTGCGACTACAATCGCCGGATGAAAAATTCTCCCGTGACAGCATCGAGCCCGCTGAGAGTGGCACTCACCGGCACACTCTCGCTGGCAGTCGCGATGGGCATCGGCCGCTTTGCGTTCACGCCGCTGATGCCGATGATGCTGCACGACGGCCTGCTCGACCTCGCCGGCGCCAGCTGGCTGGCCAGCGCGAACTATCTCGGCTACCTGCTCGGCGCGCTGCTGTGCACCTTCCAGCCGGCACTGTGGGTGCGGCTCGGCCGGCCGCCGGTGCGCGCATCGCTGATGGTGAAGGTCGGCCTCACGCTCACCTGCCTGCTGACGGCGGCGATGGCACTCGACGCGCCTGCCGCCTGGCCCTGGCTGCGCTTTGCCGCCGGCATGATGACCGCGCTGGCCTTCGTTTACACGTCCACCTGGTGCCTCGGCAACCTCGCGCGGCTGAACGCGCCGTCGGCCGGCGGCATCGTCTACGCCGGCCCCGGCGTGGGCATCGCCAGCAGCGGGCTGCTGGCCAGCCTGATGGTGCAGATGGACTGGCGCGCCGGCAGCGGCTGGCTGGCCTTCGCGCTGCTGGCCTTGCTGATGACGGCCATTGTCTGGCCGGTCTATCGCGACGACCACGGCCTGCTGCCGGCTGCGCCGGCGCAGGCGGGGCAAGGGCAAGGGCAAGGGCAAGGCGGCGGCGTGGCCGAGAAGGCGGCGCTGACGGTCGCCTACGGGCTGGCCGGTTTCGGCTACATCATCACCGCGACCTTCCTGCCGGTGATTGCGCGCACCGCGCTGCCGGGTTCGGTGTGGCCCGACCTGTTCTGGCCGATGCTGGGCATCGGCGTGGCTGCCGGTGCGGTGCTGGCCTCGCGCATACCGACGCGCATTGACCAGCGCTACCTGCTGATCGGCTGCTACCTGATGCAGGCGCTCGGCGTGGTGATCGTGATCTGGCTGCCGACGCTGGCCGGCTTCGCGATCGGCAGCCTGCTGGTCGGGCTACCGTTCACCGCAATCACCTTCTTCGTGATGCAGATCGGGCGACGGCTGCATCCGCAATCGGCGGCGGCCATCTTCGGCTTGCTGTCGGGATCGTTCGCCGCCGGGCAGATTATCGGCCCGCCGGTGGCCGCGGCCATGCTGGCGCGCGCGCCGGACAACGCGACCGGCTTTGCGTGGGCGATCTACATCGCGTCGGCTTCGCTGCTGGCCGGCGCGGCGATCTACGGGTGGATGGCGCGGCGCTTCTCAGCACACTGA
>CAZTIF010000163.1:0-4941 GCA_964613635.1 uncultured Bifidobacterium sp.
GGTCGCATCGGCATGAACATCGCCATAGGTTGATCGACGATGGATCCCAGCTTGCACTGGGATGACGGTATTGAAGTCAGCCGGCTTTCAAACCGTCGTCCCAGCGCAAGCTGGGACCCATGGTCGCATCGGCATGAACATCGCCATAGGTTGATCGACGATGGATCCCAGCTTACGCTCAATGCCAGTCAGTGAAGGCAAATGCATCAAAGGCACTGGATCCCGGCCTGCGCCGGGATGACGTTTTAAACGAAGACGGCCCTAAAATCGTCGTCCCGGCGCAGGGTGAAGCGGGGGTTTCAGAGCGCATGCGCTCTGCCCGCTGAACGGCATCGGCGTATTCGCCGATGCGCGGGCTGCAGGCCGGGACCCAGTGTCTTCAGCATTTTCTCCGCGAACTTCCACGCTCGACCAACAGCGCAAACCGCAGGCCAGCTCGAAGCGATTTACTCCACCAGCTTGTTCAGCTTGTCCGGATTGAACTTGTCCAGCTCCGGCACCGACTCCACCGCAATGCCCGCCGCCTTCAGCGCGGCAACGATCTTCACCAGCTGCAGTTCCTGCGAAGCCGCATTGTCGATCAGACCGTGCAGCGCCTTCGACAACGGATCGTCACCATTCGGAGTCAAGCCATAGGCGGCGAACATCCGCGCAGCCGCATCATCGCGCGCGGATTGCGCCTCCTTCTCGATGATGCGCGCCGGATTGCCGACGGCAGTCGCACCAGCCGGCACTTCCTTCACCACCACCGCATTCGATCCAACCTTCGCGCCCTCGCCGACCGTGAACGAGCCAAGCACCTTCGCACCGGCGCCAATGATCGCGCCGCGTGCCAGCGTGGGATGGCGTTTCTTCCCCTTGGCCAGCGACGTGCCGCCCAGCGTCACGCCCTGGTAGATCGTGCAGTCATCGCCGACTTCAGCGGTTTCACCGATCACCACGCCAAAGCCATGGTCGATGAACACGCGACGGCCAATGGTTGCCCCCGGGTGAATTTCAATGCCGGTCAATCCGCGCGCAATATGCGAGATGAAGCGCCCGAGCCAGAGAAAGCCGTTGCGCCAGCACGCACTGGCCCAGCGGTGCATCACGATCGCGTGCAGTCCCGGGTAACACGTCAGCACCTCCCAGCGGCTGCGTGCAGCCGGGTCGCGTTCCATGATGCTGGCAATGTCTTCGTTGATTCGGCTGAACATGCAAAGTCTCCGGGTTCGACGTCCCGATTTTATTGGAATGATTTATGGGAAGCTTACGCCGATCAGGCAGACGCTGCCTTCAGCCGCTGCCGGCGCGCTTCGTACAGGCAAATGCCTGACGCAACCGACACGTTCAAGCTCTCGACCGCGCCCATCATCGGCACGCTCACCAGACGGTCGCAATTCTCGCGCGTCAGCCGGCGCATGCCCTCGCCTTCGGAGCCCATCACGAAAGCCGTGCCGCCGCTGTAGTCGACGTCATACAGGCTCTGCTCGGCATCATCCGACGTGCCGGTCAGCCAGATATCGCGCTCCTGCAGTTCGCGCATCGCGCGCGAAAGATTGGTCACCGTGATGTAAGGCACCGTATCGGCCGCGCCGCTGGCGACCTTGGCGGCCGTCGCATTCAGGCCAACCGCCCTGTCCTTCGGCGCGATCACCGCGTGCGCGCCGGCGCCGTCTGCCACACGCAGGCAGGCGCCGAGGTTGTGCGGATCGGTCACGCCGTCCAGCAGCAACAGCAGCGGCGGGCCCTGGACGGCATCGAGCAGTTCGGCGAGGTTCCGCGCCAGCGACAGCTCGCCGGCACGAGCGACCACGCCCTGATGGCGGCGGGTGCCGACCATCGCGTCAAGGCGCGCATCGTCCGCCTGGATGATGCGCACGTTCGCGCCCTTGGCGGCGCGCAGCAGGTCGCCCATGCGCCGGTCATGCCGGCTGGCGTCCACATAGATTTCTTCCACCGACGACGCGTCATGCCGCAGGCGCGCGGTCACCGCGTGGAAGCCAAAGATCATTTTCGATTTCATTTGAATTACTTGCGTTTCTTGCGGCCGCCGCGCGTGGCGGGCTGCGCCGGGTTCGCGGACTTCGCCGCATTGCGCGCCTTGACGCTCGCCGGCTTCGCCGGTGCGGCCTTTCGGGCCGTCTTCTTCGCCGCCTTCTTGGCGCCGAACATGCCGCTGCGCGCATGCTCTGCCTCGGCGCGCCTGGCCTCGTTCTTCATTTGCGTACGTATGCCCGGCTCCTGCACCAGCCGCAGGTCGATGCGACGCGCATCCAGATCCACGCGGCTGACCTGTACCGTGACGCGATCCGTCAGCTGATAGCGAATGCCGGTACGCTCGCCGCGCAGCTCATGGCGCGCCTCGTCGTACTGGAAATAATCGGCGCCGAGATCGGTCACATGCACCATGCCCTCGATGAACAGCGCATCGAGCTGCACGAAAATGCCGAACGATGCGACACCGGAAATGGTGCCGGTGAACTCTTCGCCGAGCTTGTCGCGCACGAAGTAGCACTTCAGCCAGGCCTCGACATCGCGCGAAGCCTCGTCCGCGCGGCGCTCATTGGCCGAGCAATGAATGCCGAGCGCTTCCCAGATCGCCAGATCGCCTTCGGCGCGCTTCTTGCCGGCCGCCCGGTCCTTCGCCTGCATCTTGCGCGCCGCCGGCGACAGGTTGGTGTTCAGCGACTCGGTGACGATGCCCTTCGGGTGGTACTGCTTGCCCTGCAGGATGGCCTTGATCACGCGGTGCGTCAGCAGATCCGGGTAGCGCCGGATCGGGCTGGTGAAATGCGCATACGCGTTGTACGACAGGCCGAAGTGGCCGATGTTGTCCGGGCTGTAGACCGCCTGCTGCATCGAGCGCAGCAGCATGGTCTGCAGCAGCACCGCATCGGGACGCTCCCTGATCTTCTCCATCAGCGCTGCGTAGTCGGACGCCGACGGCGACGTGCCGCCGCCCAGCGAGAGGCCGAGCTGCTTCAGGAAAGTGCGCAGCTGGTTCAGCTTTTCTTCGGTCGGGCCGGCGTGGATGCGGAAAACGCCCGGATGCTTGTGGCGCTCCATGAAGTCGGCCGCACAGACGTTCGCGGCCAGCATGCATTCTTCGATCAGGCGATGAGCGTCGTTGCGCGTGCGCGGCAGGATCTGTTCGATCTTGCCGGCCGCGTTGACCACGATATAAGTTTCAGTCGTGTCGAAATCGATCGCGCCGCGCTCCTTGCGCGTGGCCAGCAGCACCTGGAACAATTCGTACAGGTGCTGCAGGTGCGGCAGCAGGCCGGGACGGCGCTGCGCCTCGGGCCCACGCGTGTTCGCGAGAATGGCCGCCACTTCGGTGTAAGTCAGCCGCGCGGCCGAGTGGATCACGGCCGGATAGAACTGGTATCCCTTGACCTCGCCCTTCGCCGTGATGACTGCATCGCAGACCAGCGTGAGGCGGTCGACGTCCGGGTTCAGCGAGCACAGGCCATTCGACAGCTTCTCCGGCAGCATCGGGATCACGCGCCGCGGGAAATAGACCGAAGTGCTGCGCTCGAGGGCATCGACGTCCAGCGCGTCATTCGGCTTCACATAGTGGCTGACATCCGCAATCGCGACGATCAGCCGGTAACCATTGCTGCGTCCGATCTTGACCGGCTCGCAATAGACGGCATCGTCGAAATCGCGCGCGTCCTCGCCGTCGATGGTCACCAGCGGCACGTCGCGCAGGTCAACGCGCTCGGCCAGGTCAGCCGGCTTGACTTCCGAAGGCAGCTTGGCCGACAGCTTCTGTGCCGCGTCCGAGAACTCATGCGGCACGCCATACTTGCGCACGGCGATCTCGATTTCCATGCCGGGGTCGTCGATCGCGCCAAGCACTTCGGCGATCTTGCCGCTCGGCTGGGAATAGCGCGACGGTTGCTCGGTCAGTTCGACGCTGACCACCTGCCCGGACTTCGCCTTGCCCGGCGAACCGGCCAGCAGGATGTCATGGCTGATGCGCTTGTCCTCGGGGACGACGAGCCAGACGCCGTTCTCATGGACCAGCCGGCCGATCACATGCGTGTTCGCGCGCTGCGTCACCTCGACGATCGAGCCTTCCGGACGTCCGCGCCGGTCGATGCCGGTGACGCGCACCTGCACGCGGTCGCCGTGCATCACCTTCTGCATCTCGCGTTCAGGCAGGAAGATGTCTTCGCCTTCGTCGGGCACCAGGAAACCGTAGCCATCGCGGTGCGCGGACACCCGTCCTTCGATGAAGCTGGACGTGTTCGCGAGCTGCAGGCGGCCCTTGCGGTCGGGCTTGATCTGGCCGTCACGCTCCATGGCCGCGAGCCGGCGCGTCAGTCCGTCGAGCTCCTCGTCCTTCACGGACAAGGCCTTCGCGATCGATGCAACGGCTTGCGGCTCGGACGAGGTGCGCAGGATGCCGAGGATTTCCTCCCGGCTGGGAATGCTGTACGGGTATTGACTCAAAAGATATGGAGATAGGTTGGAGAACGAACAACGCTAGTGTAGCGGACACGCGAACGATTGGGCCGTGCGTTGACAAGGGCCATGAAAAATTCTTCTGAAAGGTGTTTGACATTTTTCGCACACCCTCTATAATTTCGCCTTCTTCAAGCCCACGTGGCGGAATTGGTAGACGCGCATGGTTCAGGTCCATGTGCCGCAAGGTGTGGGGGTTCGAGTCCCTCCGTGGGCACCAAATCCGGAAAGGGAGTTCGTGAAAGCGAACTCCCTTTTTTGTTTTCTGCGCCGATTTTTCTCGACGGCCCTGCCCCTCGGCGCAGGAATTCCGGCGACGCAAATTAATTATCGCCTTGCAGCAATAACTTGCTTGCCAAGCCTGAATCTCTCGCGTACTATCGCGCCTTCTTCAAGCCCACGTGGCGGAATTGGTAGACGCGCATGGTTCAGGTCCATGTGCCGCAAGGTGTGGGGGTTCGAGTCCCTCCGTGGGCACCAAGCTTGAAT
>CAZTIF010000164.1:0-4853 GCA_964613635.1 uncultured Bifidobacterium sp.
CCGTGATCGAGATGGGCATGAACCATCCGGGCGAGATCGCGCGGCTGGCCGAGATTGCGGCGCCGACCGTCGGCCTGGTCAACAACGCACAGCGCGAGCATCAGGAATTCATGGCCAGCGTGGCCGCGGTCGCCGAAGAGAACGGCGCCGTGATCCGCGCACTGGCCGGCGACGGCTGCGCGGTATTCCCGGCCGACGACGACTATGCGCCGCTGTGGCACGGCTATGCCGGCGCACGCCGCAAGATCACCTTCGGGCTCGGCGGCGATGCGGCCGTGGCCTGCGAATGGCAGCCGCTGGACTTCGGCAGCCAGCTGTCGATCGATGCGCAGGGCATGCGCTTCGACGTGTCGCTGTCCGCCGCCGGCCTGCACAACGTGCGCAATGCGCTGGCCGCCTGCGCCGCGGCGATCGCGATCGGCATCGACGTGCGCAGCATCGTGCGCGGACTGGAGCGTTTTGCACCGGTCGCCGGACGCCTGCAGAAAAAGCAGGCGACCAATGGCGCGACCGTGATCGACGACACCTACAACGCCAATCCCGACTCGGTGCGCGCCGCAATCGACGTGCTGGCCGCAGCGCCGTCGCCGCGCCTGCTGGTGCTCGGCGACATGGGCGAGGTGGGCAGCGAGGGCGTGGCCTTCCACGAAGAGATCGGCGCGTATGCGCGCGATCGGCAGATCGACCAGCTTTTTACCCTGGGCACGCTGGCCCGCCACGCGAGCCTCGCGTTCGGCAGCGCCGCCCGGCATTTCGACGACATGGAACAACTGAATGACGAAGTCGCGCGCGCACCGTCCGGCGCCAGCGTGCTCGTGAAGGGCTCGCGCTTCATGAAAATGGAACGCGTGGTGCAGCGCCTGACCGGCGCGCAGGCGGGAGGGCACTGACATGCTGCTGTGGCTCGCTCAACAATTCCAGGACCAGATCGGCGCGCTGAGGGTGTTCAACTTCATCACCTTCCGCGCGGTGTTCGCGACGCTGACCGCATTGCTGATCGGCCTGATCGCCGGCCCGGCGGTGATCCGCATGCTGACCCAGTTGAAGGTCGGCCAGGCGGTGCGCACCGACGGTCCGCAGACGCATCTGGTCAAATCCGGCACGCCGACCATGGGTGGCGCGCTGATCCTGATCGGCATCGCCATCGCCACCCTGCTGTGGGGCGACTGGAGCAACCGCTTCCTGTGGCCGGTGCTGATCGTCACGCTCGGCTTCGGCGTGATCGGCTGGGTCGACGATTACCGCAAGGTGGTCTACAAGGACCCGAACGGCATGCGCTCGCGCGAGAAGTATTTCTGGCAGTCCGTGATTGGTCTTGCCGCTGCGTTCTATCTTGCGTTCTCGGTGTCCGGCCCGACCAATGCGAAGGTGTGGGAGCTGTTCACCGCGTGGGTGCAGTCCGGCTTCGCGATGGACCTGCCGCCGAAGGCCGACCTGATCGTGCCCTTCTTCAAGACGATCAGCTATCCGCTCGGCGTCTGGGGCTTCATCGCGCTGACCTATTTCGTCATCGTCGGCACCAGCAATGCGGTGAACCTGACCGACGGCCTCGACGGCCTCGCGATCATGCCGACCGTGATGGTCGGCTCGGCGCTCGGCATCTTCGCCTACCTGACCGGCAGCGCGACCTATGCGAAATACCTGCTGATACCGCACATCCCCGGCGCGGGCGAGCTGCTGATCTTCTGCGGCGCGATGGCCGGCGCGGGACTGGCCTTCCTGTGGTTCAACGCCTATCCGGCGCAGGTGTTCATGGGTGACGTCGGCGCGCTCGCGCTCGGCGGCGCGCTCGGCACCATCGCAGTGATCGTGCGGCAGGAGATCGTGCTGTTCATCATGGGCGGCGTGTTCGTCGTCGAGACATTGTCGGTGATGCTGCAGGTCGCGTACTTCAAATTCACCAAGATGCGCACCGGCGTCGGCAAGCGCGTGCTGCTGATGGCGCCGCTGCACCATCACTACGAACAGAAGGGCTGGAAAGAGACGCAGGTGGTCGTGCGTTTCTGGATCATCACGATGATGCTGGTGCTGGTAGGACTGTCGACGTTGAAGCTGCGCTGACAGGCAAGCAACAAGGACAACGGAAAGAAGCGGTCGGATGCAATACGAAGGCAAACAGGTACTGGTGCTCGGGCTCGGCGAATCGGGCCTCGCGATGGCGCTGTGGCTCGCCCGCTGCGGCGCGCGCGTGCGCGTCGCCGACACCCGTACTGCGCCGGACCGGCTGCCGCAGTTGCAGGCCGCGCATCCGCAGGCTGAATTCGTCGCCGGCGAGTTCGGCGCTGCGCTGCTCGACGGTATCGATTTCGTCGCTGTGAGCCCGGGCCTGGCGCCCGCACGCGAGCTGGCCGAGATCCTGCCGGCCGCGCAGGAAAAGAACATTCCCGTCTGGGGCGAGATCGAGCTGTTCGCGCAGGCACTGGCCGCGCTGAAAGCCGAGCGTGGCTATGCGCCGAAGGTGCTGGCCATCACCGGCACGAATGGCAAGACCACCGTGACCAGCCTGACCGGCCACCTGTGCCGCGCCGCCGGCCTCAGCGTTCAGGTCGCCGGCAACATCAGCCCGGCCGCGCTCGACGTGCTGCGCGACGCGATCGCCGCCGACAGCCTGCCGCAGTGCTGGGTGCTGGAGCTGTCCAGCTTCCAGCTTTTCAGCACCTTCACGCTGAATGCCGATGCGGCGACCGTGCTGAACCTGACGCAGGACCACTTCGACTGGCATGGCGACATGGACGCCTATGCCGCCGCGAAAGAGCGCATCTTCGGCGCGAACACCGTGCGCGTATTGAATCGCGACGATGCGCGCGTGATGCGCATGAACAGCCCGCTGGCGCAGGTGGTCAGCTTCGGCACCGACAAGCCGTCCGCGCCGGACTGCCTCGGCCTGTCCACCGACGGCGGCATGGACTGGCTGATGCTGGCCATCGCGCATGAAGAAGGTGAAAAGAAAAAGCGCGGCAAGCCGCAGCCCGATGTCGAAATTTTCCTGAACCGGCTGATGCCGGTCGATGCGCTGAAAATCCGCGGCCGCCACAACGCGACCAATGTGCTGGCCGCGCTGGCGCTGTGTCGCGCGATCGAGCTGCCGCTGGCGCCGCTCCTGCATGCGGCGCGCCAGTATGCGGGCGAGCCGCATCGCGTCGAGCTGGTGACCACCATCGGCGGCGTCGAATACATCGACGACAGCAAGGGCACGAATGTCGGCGCGACCGTGGCCGCGCTGGAAGGATTGGGTGCCGGACGCGGTGCGCACCTGCTGCTGATCGCCGGCGGCGACGGCAAGGGGCAGGACTTTGCGCCGCTGGCGCCGGCGGTGGCGCGCCATGTGAAGTCCGTGCTGCTGATCGGCCGCGATGCGCCGCAGATCCGCGCTGCGCTGGCTGCCACCGGCGTGCCGATGCAGGACTGCGAGACGCTGCCGCAGGCCGTGCGTGCGGCGGCCGGGCAGGCGCGCGAGGGTGACAAGGTACTGCTGTCGCCGGCCTGCGCCAGCCTCGACATGTTCACCAACTATGCGCATCGCGCGCAGGTGTTCGTCGATACCGTGCGCGAGATCGGGCTCGATCGCGGCGAGGTGATCGCATGAGGCTGACGCTGCCTTTCTTCGGCAATGGCGACGCCGCTGCCGCCGACGCGCGCATCGGCCAGCGCTCGAGCATGCTCGAGTACGACCAGGCGCTGGTCTGGATCACGCTGCTGCTGCTGTTCCTCGGGCTGGTGATGGTGTACTCGGCATCGGTCAGCCTGCCGGACTCGCCGAAATATGCGAACTACAAGAATCATCACTTCCTGCTGCGGCAGGCGGGTTTCATTGCGTTCGGGCTGTTGGTCGGCATGCTGGCCTTCCGCGTGCGCGTCGAGCAATGGGAAAGGCACACGCCGCTGCTGTTCATTGCGGCGCTGGGGCTGATGCTGCTCGTACTGGTGCCGGGCATCGGCAAGGGCGTCAATGGCGCGCGCCGCTGGATCGGCCTTGGCGGCTTCAGCGTGCAGCCGTCCGAGCTGATGAAGCTGATGATGGTGTTCTACGCGGCCGATTTCACCGTACGCAAGCAGCAGTTCATGCACAGCCTGTCGAAGGGCTTCTTCCCGATGGCGACTGCCGTTGCCATCTGCGGCGGCCTGCTGATGCTGCAGCCCGATCTTGGCGCGTTCGGCGTAATCGTCTGCATCGCGATGGGCATCCTCTTCCTCGGCGGTTTCAACATCGTCTGGTTCGCCGGCATGATCGGCGTGCTGGCCTCGGTGTTCTTCATGATCATCCTGATCTCGCCGTGGCGTTACGAGCGCATGGTCGCCTATCTGAATCCGTGGGATCCGGACAATGCGCAGGGCAAGGCCTTCCAGCTCACGCACTCGCTGATCGCCTTCGGGCGTGGAGAATTGTTTGGCGTGGGCCTTGGCGGCAGCGTCGAGAAATTGCATTACCTGCCGGAGGCGCACACCGACTTCCTGCTCGCGGTGGTTGGCGAGGAACTCGGGCTGGCCGGCGTGCTGGCGGTAACGGCGCTGTTCTACTGGATCGTGCGCCGCGCGTTCGAGATCGGCCGCCAGGCGATCGCCGCCGAAAAGTACTTCGCCGGGCTGGTTGCGAAAGGCATCGGCATCTGGATCGGCGCGCAGGTGCTGATCAACATGGGCGTGAACGTCGGCCTGCTGCCGACCAAGGGACTGACATTGCCGCTGATGTCGTATGGCGGCTCGGGGATTGCGATCAACTGCATTGGGTTGGCGGTGCTGCTGAGGATAGATTATGAAAACAGAGTCATGATGCGCGGAGGCCGCGCATGATGACTCTGTTTCGGTGGAGGCTAACTTCGCGCAGCGAAGTTAAGTGCGCCTTGGCGCACGGC
>CAZTIF010000165.1:0-4602 GCA_964613635.1 uncultured Bifidobacterium sp.
AGGTGTCGATGCGCAGGTCGGCCGGATTGATGTCGACCTCGCCGATCTCGTCGGCCTCCGGCATCACCGCCACCGTGCAGGCGGACGTGTGGATGCGGCCCTGTGCCTCGGTTGCGGGCACGCGCTGCACGCGGTGGCCGCCGGACTCGAATTTCAGGCGGGAATAGGCGCCGTGACCGACGATGCGCACGATGACTTCCTTGTAGCCGCCCAGCTCCGACGGCGATTCCGACACCATCTCGACCTGCCAGCGCTGCCGCTCCGCAAAGCGGGTGTACATGCGCAGCAGGTCGCCGGCAAACAGCGCCGATTCGTCGCCACCGGTGCCCGCGCGGATCTCGAGGAAGATGTTGCGCGCGTCGTTCGGATCCTTCGGCAGCATCATCTTCTGCAGGTCCAGTTCGAGCGCGGCCGAGCGCGCCTGCGCGGCGTCGAGCTCTTCCTGTGCGAAGGCCTTCATGTCCGGATCGGACAGCATCTCCTGCGCCGCGCGGATGTCATCCTGCGCCTGTGCCCATTCTCCGTGGACGGCGACCAATGGCTCCAGTTCGGCATGCTCGCGCGTGAGCTTGCGGTACTGGTCCATGTCGGCGGTGGCGTTTTCCTGGTTCAGCAGCGCGCTGACTTCTTCGAGCCGGTGCGTGAGCTGGTCAAGCTTCGCTAGCAGTGAGGGTGTCATTCGGGAATGAGGGAGATTGAACGCAGGATCGCGTGGCCGCCGCCGTGGGGACGCGGCCGGGGCAAGGCGATCGCTAGCGCTTGGTGCGGAACAGCTGCGGCAGCAGTTGCGCGAGGCGTGCGCGCTCGTCGGCGTCGGCGTTGTGCAAGGCCTGTTGCGGACCATGCAGGAACTTTGCCGTCAGGCCTTTCGACAGGGCTTCGAGCACCGCCTCGATGTCTTCGCCTTTTGCCAGCAGCTTGCGTGCGCGCTCGAGTTCGGCGCGCCGCATTTGTTCGCTGGTTTCCTGCAGGTCCTGGATGATGGGCACCACTGCGCGGCTGTCCAGCCAGTGCATGAAGGCCTGCACGCGCGTCTCGATGATGGCCTCGGCCTGCGCGACTGCCGACTGGCGATTCTCGACGCCGATCTGCACCGCCGTACCGAGGTCATCGACGGTGTACAGGAAGACGTCGTTCAGCCGGGCCACCTCGGACTCGATGTCGCGCGGGACGGCGAGATCCACCATGAAGATGGGCTTGTGGCGGCGCGACTTGATCGCGCGCTCGACCATGCCGAGGCCGATGATGGGCAGCGACGATGCGGTGCAGGACACCACCACGTCGAAATGCGCAAGCTGGTCGGGCAGTTCGCCGAGCCGCATGGCCTGGCCGCCGAAGCGGTGGGCGAGCGCCTCGGCGCGCTCCAGCGTGCGGTTCGCCACCGTCAGGCTCTTCGGAAGCTGGGCGGCGAAGTGCGTGATGCACAGGTCGATCATCTCGCCGGCGCCGATGAACAGCACATGCTGGTCGGCGAGGCTGTCGAAAATGCGCTGCGACAGCCGCACCGCCGCTGCCGCCATCGACACGCTGTGCGCGCCGATCTCGGTTGTCGAGCGGACTTCCTTGGCAACGGCAAAGGTGCGCTGGAACATCTGGTGCAGGTAGGTGCCGAGGCCGCCGGCTGCTTCTGCCTGCCGCACGGCATCTTTCATCTGACCGAGAATTTGCGGCTCGCCCAGCACCATCGAGTCCAGCCCGGCGGCCACGCGGAACGCATGGCGGACGGCGCCGTCCTGCGGCAATGCGTACAGGTAGGGGCGCAGGTCGGCGTAGGAAAGCTTGTGGTAGTCGGCGACGAAATGCGCGGTCTGGTCGATGGCGGCTTCGATATTGCCGTCGTTCGCGCTCGCGCCGTAGATCTCGGTCCGGTTGCAGGTGGACAGGATGGCGGTTTCCCGGGAGCGCTGGTGGGCATTGCCGAACCACGCGCACGCGGCCGCGACCGCCTGGCCGAGCTGGTCAGCGGGGAAGGCCACTTTCTCGCGCAGCGAGAGCGGAGCCGTGGTGTGGTTGAGACCAACGGCGAGCAGTTGCATTCGTGGAAAAACCGGGATGGGAACGATGGGTATTATACCCGCAGCTCAACTGGGGCTAGCCGGCTTGCGTCGCCAGCTGTTCGAGGCAGTAGCCGTAGCTGTAGACCGGCGCGAGCCGAAAACCGTTGGCAGGCCGCAATCCGAGCTTGCTGCGTACTCGGGAGACATGCGTATCCATGCTGCGGGAACTGAACTCCGCGTCTTGCGGCCAGACCGCCTCGAGAATGGTGGCACGCGACAAAGGCCGCCCGAGATTGCGGAAAAACAGCAGGGCGAGGTCGAATTCCTTCTGTGTCAGGGCGACTGGCTCGCCATTCAGCTTCAGCCGGGCACCGCGAATGTCGAAGGCATAGGGACCGAAATCCAGCGTCGGCGCGTCGGCGATGGCCGGATGGGCGCGGGCGAACAGAACGCGCACGCGCATGATCAATTCGCTGCGTCGCAGCGGCTTGACCAGATAATCGCAGCACCCTCCGGCCAGAAATTTTGCCAACTCCTGCTCGATCGCGCGTCCGGTCAGCAACAGCGTCGGCAACGACGGCCGCATCTGGCGCAGCTCCGTCAGTTGCCGCAACCCGCTGGCTTCCGGCTGCCAGTGATAAACCAGCAAATCGATATCGCCCTCGCGCAGCGCTGCCATCAGCTTGTCTATCTGACCATAGGGCGCACAGTCGTGCTGTGCTGATGTGAGCGCATCCGTCAGCAGCGAGCGCTGCTGCAAATCGTTGTCGAGGATGGCTATCCGCATGGCGAAGAAAGAGTTGGAAACGAGAAGTGATCGGTGACAGTTTATCGGATGACAAGGTTTAACTTTTGCCAGGCCGAGTGTCAACTTTCAGAAAAGAGGAATTCGCTCGCGAAACAGGTGAGATAATCCTTTGTCATGATTCCCGGGAGTGCCCATGATCCTCGAACTTGCAGATATTCAGATTCAACCCGGCAAGCAAGCCGAATTCGAAACCGCCGTCCAGCATGGATTGAAAACGGTCGTCAGCCTTTCCAAGGGCTTTCGTGGTTATAAAATCAACAAAGGTATCGAATCGCCGGAGCGGTACTTGCTGATGATCTTCTGGGATACCCTGGAAAATCACACGGTCGATTTTCGTGAATCCCCCGCGTTTCCCGCATGGCGCGCCATTGTGGGCCCTTTCTTCGCGGTGCCGCCGACGGTCGAGCATTTCAGCCTGTTCGACAAATCTGCCTGATCAGCCATTCCGGTGCCGGCAACGCACCGAAGCTTGCCAGCCGGAGTACATCGATTAGTACATCGCACCCTCGTTGCCGCCGATTGCCGGGTGTATTCTGGCCGGCCGTGCATGACGCCCGCCCCTTTGGTTTGCCGTAGCGTTTTGCCGTCCGTCGCCCGACAGGGCCCGTCTCGCATTCAAGGATCAGGAAGTGGCGATGCAGCGGACGTCGACAGTCGACACCTATCTGCTTTCGTGTTTTTACGAAGGCATCTCGAAGCCTCGCCGCCTCGCCTACGGACTGCGGCGGCTGGGCGAGATGCTGGATTGCGAGCGTGTGTCGTTGAAAATCTGGGACCGGCGAGGCTACTGGGCTTGCTCCGTCGAAGCCCGGCATGATTCGGGTCGGTGGGAACTGACCGTTGACGACGGCGCGCCGCCCGAACCCTTGCTGCGCACGCTGGTCCGCCATGTCGAATCCGGGCAATGGACGCGGCAGGAAAGACTGCAACAATCATCCTCGCAGGTGTTGCCGCACGATCCCGGTCAGCGCACGCAGAGCGAAGTCATCTTCAGCACCAGATTGCCTCTGCCGCAAGCCGAGGCCGTGCTGTCCCTGTACCGGCCCGAAGGCGACTGGCCCGATCCGAAAGTCCCGCTGGCTCTCGCAAGCGATGCGTGTCGTGCGTTGTTGCCGGCACTCGATCCGATAGCACGGCTGCAGCAATTGAGCCGCCAGGTCAGCCAGCAGACGGCTATGCTGAACGGCATCCGCATGCCCATGTTGCTGCTTGATTCGTCAATGCGTCCGCTGGCGGCGAATGCGTCGGCGCGATCCAGGTTTTGCCTGTCAGCGCGTGTCCCTGCCGGGAAGATCGCTGCGGCATTGCCGGGCGTATCGGTGTCGCAATTCACGCAGCTCGTTGAACGAGCGTGCGCCAAGCAGGCCGCTGGCGGCGTCATCGAATTTTCTGCCACACCGGGAGGAGCCCCAGCTTACTTGCTGGTCTTGCCGCGCCCCGTGCCATTTTCGGGTGGATTCCAGCCTGCGGCGCTGGTTTTGGTGCAAGGCGAAGCGGATCTTCCCGCACAGTCACAAGAGCTGTTGCAGCATATCTACCATCTCACACCCGCCGAGGCGCGGCTCGCGCACTTGCTTCTTGACGGGCAGTCTCCGAGCCAGGTCGCGACATCCTTGCACCTGAGCGTCACGACCATCCGCACGCAGTTGTCCGCATTGCTTAAAAAGACCGGCGCACAGCGTCAGTCGGAGCTTGTTCGCCGCCTCTCGCCGCTGACTTTCCTGAATCCAGCCGCCTCGCGTTAGGGTGTGTCAGTGAATTGCCTCATCCACGTCACCGCGCAGACCAAGTGAATTG
>CAZTIF010000166.1:0-4475 GCA_964613635.1 uncultured Bifidobacterium sp.
CGGCTTCAGGCGGGAATGGCTTCGGTGACGGGTGCGGCGGACTTCTTCTTGCCGGCGCGCGAAGGCGGATGGCACAGGCCGCAACGATAGCCGGCGCTCAGCTCGAACGCATGGTTGACGAAATGGCCGCGGCAGCACTTGCATTCGACCATGGTCAGCATCTTGCTGTCGAAGAAGCGGATCAGCGTCCACGCGCGCGTCAGCGACAGCACCGGCTCGGTGCCCGGCTCCGGCGGCATCTGCTCGAGATACAGTCGATAGGCCTTCACCACGGCATCGATGCCGGCGATCTGCGCATGCTGCACCAGGTAGCGGTGGATGTTCATGAACAGCGAAGAATGGATGTTCGGCTGCCAGGTGATGAACCAGTCGGTGGAGAATGGCAGCATGCCCTTCGGCGGCGACACGCCGCGCAGCTCCTTGTAGAGCTTCAGCAAGCGCTCGCGCGACAGCGTGGTCTCGGCTTCCAGCAGCTGCAGGCGTGCGCCGAGCTGGATCAGATCGATCGCGAGGCTGATCTGCCGGCCTTCGGATACAACACTTTTTGCGCCCATGATGCCCTCCTGGTCCGCGGTGGCGTTCGATTTACTGGATCTCTTCGACCGGCTGCGTCGCCATCAGGATCGTCGCGTGCGTCTGCGACAGCGTGCGCTCCTTGGCGTGGCTGGACAGCATGTCGAGGATGCCGGCGTCGTCGAAGCGAAAGCGTGCGAGCATCATGCTGCTCGATGCCAGCTTGACGATCTGCGCGGGCGACAGGTTGTCGATCAGGTCGGCGAGGTCGGCGCCGATGCCGAGCCTGAAGATCGCCGTTGCACGATCGGCCCGCACCATTTGCTGTGCGAGCATCAGGTAGGAAAGATTGGCGTCGCGGATGTCCGCCATCATGTCGTTCATGTTCATGCCGTTCTCCCTCTTGTTGTCCGGAAGGCCCCCGAAAACGGGTCTGCCTGTGGGAACGAATTCTGCCGGTACATGCATTGCCGATAAATCAGCCGGACTCGGTATTTTCTGTGGGCTGTCGGCTGTCGCCTTTGTCGGTGCTTGTCCTACAAGAAAGCGGGGAAGAACCTGCTGACGCTATGACGGCAGCTTTGCGCGGAAATTTAGGGTGGCGGCAGTACGAATGCAGATTCCGGTTAAACTTGTTTTTCCGTTAACCTTGGCCGCGTGCATCGCGGCGCAACGCCATGAAGCATTCGATCGAAGCCCTGCTCAAATACCTTGACCTGCCGTCCGCGCCGGAGTGGCTGGAGTTCATCGTCACGCTGGGCAAGGTGGTGGTGATACTCGCGCTCGCATGGCTGCTGTTCGGGCTGGTGAAGCGCGTGATTCGCCTCTCCCACCTGCGCCTGCGCGCACGTGCGGAGAGCGCGGAAGAGATGCGGCGCATCGACACGCTCGAGCGGGTTTTCATTTACGCGCTGTCGGTGATCGTGGCGGTGATGACGGTGATGCTGGTGCTGTCGGAGTTCGGCATCTCGATCGCGCCGCTGCTGGCCACCGCCGGCGTGGCGGGCCTGGCGGTCGGCTTCGGCGCGCAGAGCCTGGTGAAGGACTATTTCACCGGTTTCGTGATGCTGATCGAGAACCAGATTCGCGTCGGCGACGTGGTCGAGGTGTCGGGCAAGTCGGGCATCGTGCAGGAGATCACGCTGCGCTTTGTGCAGCTGCGCGATTACGAGGGCGCGGTTCACTATGTGCCGAATGGCACGATCGTCACCGTGACCAACCGCAGCCGCGGCTACGCGTATGCAGTGATGGATGTGGGCATCGCGTACAAGGAGGACATCGACCGGGTGTATGCAGTGATGCGGGAGACATCGGCGCAGCTGCGCGCCGACCCCGAGTTCGGCCCGCGCATCCTCGAGGACATCGAGATTTCCGGCGTCGACCAGTGGGCGGACTCGGCAGTGATCATCAAGAGCCGCATCATGACGGTGGCGCTGGAGCATGCCAACGTGCGGCGCGAATACCTGCACCGGCTGAAGCTGGCGTTCGACCGGCACGGTGTCGAGATTCCGTTCCCGCAGCGGACCGTGCACACGATCCCGCCGGCCGAGCCGGCGAAACCGCAGTTGCCGGCGGCGGACTGAGTGAAGACCAACGCGCAAATACCATGCAGGCCGATGACAAATCCACCATACCGGTCAGGCTCTTCCAGCATGAGCAAGAAAGGCTGGTGTCACGCTCGCAGGCCAAACTGCTGACCCGCCGATTCGAACGCTTCCAGACCGTGATCCTGGATTTCTCCGGCGTGGAGGAGATTGGTCAGGCTTTTGCAGACGAAGTGTTCCGGGTATTTCAGGCCGCGCACCCGGAAATCACCATGACGCCCATACACACGTCGCATGCAGTCAACGCGATGATTTCACGCGCAAAAGCACACGACTGAATGCCGCGTGGCGAGGGCATAGACCCCTCTAGATCTCATAACTATCCCGCTCCCCCGCCAGCACCTGCTCGACCAGCTTGCGGCTCAGGTTGGGCGCCATCAGCTCGATGAAGGTATAGACGTAGCCGCGCAGGTAGGCCCCTTCTTTCAGCGCGATGCGCGACACGTTCATGCCGAACAGTTGGCCGGCCGGAATCGCAGCCAGCCCACTGTCGCGCGTGGCGCTGTAGGCCAGCCCGGCAATGATGCCCACGCCCATGCCAAGCTCCACATAGGTCTTGATCACGTCGGCGTCGATCGCCTCCAGCACCACGTCCGGCTTCAGGCCGCGCCGCGAAAACGCGAGGTCGATCTTGTTGCGGCCGGCGAAGGCGGCGTCGTAGGTGATCAGCGGATAGGCCGCGAGGTCTTCCAGCGTGATCGCCGGCAGCTTCGTCAGCGGATGCTCGTGCGGCACCACCACCATGTGCTCCCACTGGAAGCAAGGCAGCGACACCAGGCCGTCGACTTCCGCAATTGCCTCGGTCGCGATCGCCAGGTCGGCCTGGCTCTGCAGCACCATGTCGGCCACCTGCTTCGGATTGCCCTGCAACAGCGACAGCCGGACTTTCGGGAATTTCTGCGAGAACGACTGCACCACAGGCGGCAGCGAGTAGCGCGCCTGCGTGTGCGTGGTCGCGATCGTGAAGCTGCCGCTGTCCTGCGCGGCAAATTCCTTGCCGATGCGCTTCAATCCCTCGACCTCCTGCAGGATGGTCTCGACGGATTTCAGCACCTGCCGCCCCGGCTCGGTCAGCCCGCGAATGCGCTTGCCATGCCGCGTGAAGATGTCGATGCCGAGCTCTTCCTCGAGCTCGATGATGGCCTTGGACACGCCGGGCTGCGACGTGAACAGCGCCTTCGCCGCCTCGGTCAGGTTGAAGTTCTGGCGCACGGCTTCGCGCACGAATCGAAATTGATGGAGGTTCATGGGTTCTCGGCAGCGGACAGCGAAGGGAACTTCACGCCACGAAAATTTTTATTTCAACAACTTTTCCTGCGCAAACCGCAGGCGCCGGCCTGCCGCGTTGCGTGCGAAACGCCCGCCCAACCCGCGCCTCGCACCCAAAATATTCCCAAACAGACAACAGCGATTTCTGCGTATCTGCTTATATCCGGGAATCATATAAGCAAATGAATCTAAAGTTGTTTGGAATAAGGAAGAAGTTTATTAGCATTCCGGCTTCTTCGCGCGAGGGCTTATGACTTTAACTTATGTTGTTTCCGGATTTGCGGTGGGCATGCTCGTCGGCCTGACCGGCGTGGGCGGCGGTTCGCTGATGACGCCGCTGCTGACCCTGCTGTTCGGCATCAACCCCACCGTTGCGGTCGGCACCGACCTCGCCTTCGCGTCCATCACCAAGAGCGCCGGCACGCTGGCGCACCGCGTTCGCAATACCGTCCACTGGGATATCGTCAAGCGCCTGTGCCTGGGCGCGCTGCCGGCGGCCGTGCTGACCACGATCGCACTGAAATACTTCGGCGCGCTGGACAAGCACATCGGCCAGATCATCCGCTACGCCATCGCCTTCTCGGTGCTGCTGACCGTGATCGCGATCATTTTCAGGGGTCGCATGCAGGCATGGATGAATTCGCACCCGAGCCGCCAGCTGCACGGCCGCGCGCAAGTGGTCGCCACCGTGGTGGCGGGCGCGGCGATCGGCACGCTGGTCACGGTGTCGTCGATCGGTGCCGGCGCCGTCGGTGCTACCATTCTGGTGCTGCTGTACCCGAACCTGAAGCCGGCCGAGATCGCCGGCACCGACATCGCCTATGCCGTGCCGCTGACCGCCATCGCCGCGTTCGGCCACTGGTGGCTTGGCTCGATCAACTGGGAACTGCTCGGCATGCTGCTGATCGGTTCGCTGCCCGGCATCACGATCGGCTCGCTGGCGGCGCGCGCCGTCCCCGAAAAATTCCTGCGCGGATTGCTCGCGACCACGCTGACCGGCGTCGCGGCCAAGCTCGTGCTGTAAAAGCATTCACCAAGGAAGACCATGTATCGCTACGACCAATACGACCACCAGATCGTCCGCGAACG
>CAZTIF010000167.1:0-4423 GCA_964613635.1 uncultured Bifidobacterium sp.
TCCCGACGCACACAGGCCGACCACAGCACGGACTCTGCAGCCGGTGTCTGGACAATTGCGCGCCTGAAGACTTTGCAGGCACTGTCTGCAAAATCCGGTCGGCGGCCCAAGCGAAGTAGAACGCTCATCCCAACCAAGTCGGAACACCCACAGCGACACATCATTGCTTTTGCTCAAATGTTCATTTCCCCATGGCGGTAAAACGGGCAGCAAGCCGAACGGAAAGGGGAAACGACATGGCCTTGCGCTGCAAGCCGGGAGACATTGCATTGGTGGTCAGGGCGGAGCACCTGCACAACGTCGGGCTGATCGTGAAAGTGCTCGGCCCCTACGGGGGCGGCGACATCGAGCTGCCGGGACGCGGCTTCCTGTGGGAGGTCGAGTGCAAGCAATTGCAGATGTGGATGATGAACGGGCAGGTACGCTGGCGTCACCGCGGGCCGGTACCGGACGACTACCTGCTGCCGCTGCGCGGGCAGCCGGCCGACCGCCAGGTCGGCAGCACTACCGCACTGCAGCAACCGAAACAGGCGCGCGCACAGCCGCCGGCCGCCTGAGCCGCGCCCGCCGCCGTGGCCTCACAGGAAAACCACGCGAAAGCGCAGCGCGCCGACCGTGCGCCAGAACACGGCCAGCGGCGGTATCAGCAATGACGTCAGCAGCAGCCCGCCGACAGCCAGCGGCGCGCGGCTCGTGCCCCCGAGACGCCGCAGGAAAAACACACACCCCGACATCAGCCACAGCGAAACGCCGACCGCCGCCAGCGCCGGCTTGCCGGCCAGCAGGCCGGTAACGCCGCCGGCCAGCGCCAGCGCATTCAGGTAGTAATCCCACCTTGGCGAACGCCGTATCGACTGCCGGTAACGCCGCCGGTGCTTCTTGTACAGCAGCGCATCGAACAGGATCTTGCGCTGTAGCGACAGGCTCACGCCCCAGCCGGCCGGCCGCACCGGATGCAGCACCACCGCATCGTCCGCGCAGGCCACCCGTGCGCCGGCATCGCACAGGCGGAAATACAGGTCGGTGTCTTCGCGCCATGCGACGCCAAAGCGCTCGTCGAAGCCGCCGACACATTGCAGCAGCGCCTTGCGGCAGAAGCAGTTCGCGGTGACGAAGCCGGCGTCCTGCAGGCGCGCGGCGTCGCGTTCGTAATCGGTCGGCCGCGCCTGCAGCGGCACCTGCACGCGACCGAGCAGCGCCTCCGGCGCAGCGTCTTCGCCGCCGGCCGTGAACGCCGCGCAAGCACGTTCCAGCCAGTCGGGCTGCGCAATCGTGTCGTCATCGGTAAAGCCTACCCACGACGCACGCGCCGCGCGCCAGCCGAGGTTGCGCGCGGCCGCCGGCCCGCGCTGCCCCAGGTTGCGCAGGCAGCGCAACGGCAGGCCGCGCTCGCGCGCCTGCGCGCAGCAGGCGACGACGCCGGCAGCCTTCGCGTCATCCGGACTGTCATCAACGACGATCACCTCGTAGCACGACGCCGGCAGCGACTGCGCATGCAGCGCGTCCAGGCAGCGCGCCAGCAGCATCAGGCGCCCGCAGGTGGGCACGACGACGGAAACCAGTGGGCGGTTCATGCAAGGCGCTGTCGCAAGCATCGTTCCAGCGCCGGCCGGCAGCGCGTGGCACGGCTTTTGCGGGAAGGCGCACCTGTCCGTCGATGAACCCGCGCCATGCTGACCCTCGGAATCAACGCCGCCTTCCATGACTGCTCGGCCTGCATCGTGCGCGACGGCATCGTGCTGGCGGCGGCGGAAGAAGAGCGCTTCACGCGCATCAAGCACGGCAAGCGGCCTGTGCCCTTCACCACGTGGCAACTGCCCTTCCATGCGATCGACTACTGCCTGCGCGAAGCGGATGCGGCGCTGGCCGATGTGGACCATGTCGCCTATGCGTACGACCCGTGGCTGCAGCTGCCGCCGGACTGCGATGCGCTGACCCTGCCGCTGCAGCCGTCGCAATCGCGCGGCGGCACCGCAGCTTCACCGTGGGAGACGCTGGCGCTGGCCTATGTGGTGAACGCGCCGCGCCAGCTGGCCGGCGGCGCGCCGCACCACCTGCGCGAACGCTTCGCCGGCACGCGCGCCGACGGGCCGTGGCGCTGGCATTTCGTCGAGCATCATCGCGCGCACGAGGCCAGCGCCTTCCTCGCCGCGCCTTTCGACGACTGCGCGGTACTGGCCATCGACGGCCGCGGCGAACGCGCGACCACCAGCTACGGGCTGTATCGCGACGGCCGCTACCGCCGGCTGCGCCAGCTCGACCTGCCGCATTCGCTCGGGCTGCTGTACGAGGCGGTGACGTCGCATCTCGGCTTCCTGCATTCGTCGGATGAATACAAGGTGATGGCGTTGGCGTCGTACGGCCAGCCCGTGCACGCGGCGGCACTGGCGGCGCGCGTGCGCTGGCTCGGCGACGGCGACTGCCGCGTCGACGCCGTCGATTGCCGCGAGCTGTTCGGCGAAGCGCGCGCACGCGGCGCGCCGCTGCTGCAGCGGCACTTCGACATCGCACGCTCGCTGCAGCTGGTGCTGGAGGAACGGGTGCTGCAGATGGCCGGCTGGCTGCATGAACAGACGCAGTCGCACAACCTCGCGCTGGCCGGCGGCGTCGCGCTGAACTGCGTGATGAATGCGCGGCTGCGCGACGAAGGCCCGTGGCAGCGGGTCTGGGTGCAGCCGGCCGCCGGCGACGCCGGCACGGCGCTCGGCGCGGCGCTGTGGGTCGATGCGCAGCAGCGCGGCGATGGCGTGCGGCGCTGGCAGATGGACCATGCCTACCTCGGGCCGGCATTTGCAGACGATGAAATCGAGGCGCTGCTGCGGCAGGCGCGGCTGCCCTACCGCCGTGCGCGCGATCTCGCCGCCGAAGTCGCCGCGCTGCTGGCGCAGGACAAGGTGATCGGCTGGTTCCAGCAGCGGATGGAATTCGGCCCGCGCGCGCTCGGTGCGCGCTCCATCCTTGCGTCGCCGCTGGACGCCGGCATGCAGGCAAGGCTGAACCTGATCAAGGACCGCGAGGACTTCCGGCCGGTCGCGCCGGTGGTGCCGAACGAGGAAGCCGGCGACTGGTTCGACGGCGCACATGATGCGCCCTTCATGACCTTCACCTACCGCGTGCGCAGCGACCGCGTCGCGCGCATTCCGGCGGTGCGGCATGTCGACGGCAGTGCGCGGGTGCAGACGGTCACGCCGGCGCAGAACCCGGGGCTGCACGAATTGCTGATGGCGTTCAAGGCGCTGACCGGCGTGCCGGTGCTGGTGAACACCTCGTTCAATACGCGTGGCGAGCCGGTGGTCTGCACGCCGCGCGATGCGCTCGAATCCTTCTGCACGACTGCGCTGGATGCGCTGGCGATCGGCCCGTTCATCGTCGACAAGTCCGGCTGGGGGCCGGGATGATGCAGCGGCCGGCGCGCATACTCGTCACCGGCGGCGCGGGCTTCCTCGGCTCGCACCTGTGCGAGCGGCTGCTGCTGGACGGTGACGACGTGCTCTGCGTCGACAATTTTTATACCGGCAGCAAGCGCAACATTGCGCACCTGCTCGGCCATCCGCGCTTCGAGCTGCTGCGGCATGACGTGAGCTTCCCGCTGCATGTCGAGGTTGACCGGATCTACAACCTTGCATGCCCGGCGTCGCCGCCGCACTACCAGCACGATCCGGTGCAGACCACCAAGACCAGCGTTCATGGCGCGATCAACCTGCTGGGTCTCGCACGTCGCACCGGTGCGCGGCTCGTGCAGGCATCGACCAGCGAGGTCTACGGCGATCCGGCCTGTCATCCGCAGCGCGAGGATTACTGGGGCCATGTGAATCCGGTCGGACCGCGCGCCTGCTATGACGAGGGCAAGCGCTGCGCCGAGACGCTGTGCTTCGATTATCGTCGCCAGCACGGGCTGACGGTGAAGGTGGCGCGCATCTTCAACACCTACGGGCCGAGGATGCAGGCGGATGACGGCCGGGTGGTGTCGAATTTCATTGTGCAGGCGCTGACGGCGGACGAACTCACGGTATTCGGCGACGGCGGGCAGACGCGCTCGTTCTGCTATGTGGACGACCTGGTGGAGGGACTGCTGCGGCTGATGGACAGCGCGGATGATTTCTGCGGGCCGGTCAATCTGGGCAATCCGGCCGAGTCGACGATGCTGTCGCTGGCGCGGCAGGTGATCGCGCTGTGCGGATCTTCCGCGACGATTGCGTTCGCGCCCTTGCCCGCGGACGATCCGGCGCGCCGCCAGCCGGACATCACGCTGGCGACGGAGCGGCTGGGGTGGCAGCCGACGGTGCCGCTGCGCGAAGGGCTGCTGCGGACGATCGATTATTTTCGGGGGATGCTGCCGACGGGGGCAAGTGAGGATGAGGCTGCGCCGGAGTGGCTGGGGGTGGAACAGGTGCGGCCGCCGAGCGGGTTGCGGCATTGAGGG
>CAZTIF010000168.1:0-4402 GCA_964613635.1 uncultured Bifidobacterium sp.
ACTTCCAAAATCACTTCCGCGAAATGATTGAAACGCTGCTGGAATGGGACATTCCGCAAGAGGCCATCGCTGACGAACTGTCGAAGCTGATCAAGTTCGATGCGATGCTTCCGGCGGACGCAGAGATCGATGTGATCTGAGTGATGGGAGGTCACGGTTCGCCCGTGATCTTCCCCAACAGAGCCGTTAGGACAATGATCATCGCTTTGAAGCCGAAAGATAAGCACTCAGACGGAATTCGTAAGGTGAATGATCCTTGGCAAGGAGCAAATCGATCATTGGAATTAAGTACCTCTCAAAAGGAAGGAAAAAACTATAAGAATTGAGCACTCCCATCAATCAAAAAATTAGTCATTTGAATTACGTATATTCAGAAGCAAATAAAAAAAACCCCATGCCAAAGTGAATAAATTAATCTCTATCGACAGAATAAAACTGCACGAAAAAAATTTTTTATAAAATCTCCAATTTGCTATTGACTGGCAGCGGAAATTTCTGAAATCATTGCTTCTGTCGCTCACAAAGCGACACAAAATGTGCAAATCCAGCATAGCGCTTTTATGACAATGCAGGTGCAACAATGCTCACCAAGCATTTTGCACCGACTAAAAATCACACCTTGCTCTGTGGCAGTAGGCGCAGAGATCATTCAAATTTCATTCAATTCCACGCGCTAAATGGGCCACCCCATGGATTACGCCAAGCCATACCTGCTTGAGAAAATTATGCATTGAAATTTATAGATGCATTGAATCCTCAGGCAGGTCTAGTTCCCGATGCGAGTCGGGTCACCAACCTTTTCTGTAGGATTCACGATGTCCCTTTTAGATTTAAATTTACCCCCATCAGACTCAGGCGTCTCCCCAGCCACGGCTGCGATTAAGTTGCTGAAATTCGGCTACACCCCTATCCCTACTCTGCCTGGGAAAAAGTTCTCCCCTGTCACCTGGAATGCTTGGTCAGCCGATCTCGACGAAGCCAAAATCCAGCAATACTACGCGTCACACCCTGACCATGAGGTCGCCTGCCTGACGAATGATGAATTGATCGTCTTCGACGCCGATTCAGAGGCATCGCTTCAGGCATTGGAATCGATTGAGCAAAAGCACGGTATCAGGCCCATGCTGATCGTGAAAACCCCGCGAGGTTTCCATCATCACTTTCGTCGCGCAGGAGCTATAGCGACCCAAGATGCACACGACTCGACTCAGCACCCAGACCGTATCGATATTCGTACCGGTCGCAGCATGATCGTGATGCCGCCTAGCGGGGGGCGTTCGGTTCTGATGTGCGAAGCCACCTGCCTGGAGGATCTGAGCATCGCGACTCAGGAATTCATCGACGACATCTTCATCCACAATGGTCGACAGGCCCCTTCAGCCGTTATCGATGAGCCGGATGAGGAGACGCGCTCTTACAGGCGTATCACCTTGGCACAACTCGCGAAACTGGTCCATCTGCTCGATGCCGATATGGGCTACCAAGACTGGCTGAACGTCGGGATGGCCGTCTTCCATGAAACCGGTGGCAGCTCCGAAGGCCTGTCCCTGTTCGACAACTGGAGCTCGGGCAGCAAGAAGTACGGCGGCACCAAGGAAATCGAGGTCAAATGGAATTCCTTCAAGGGCCACTGCTCGAATCCGATAACTGTAGGGACGCTGGTGATGCTTGCCAAACGGTACGCAAGCGAAACCGAGGTTCATTCCGCACTGGCCGATGACTTTGAGCCATGCGCGTATGAAGTGGTGGAGCCGCAGAAATTAGCATCGCCCTCAAAGGCAGTCTCCACCACAGCCACGCCCTTCCTACGCTTCTCGCTGACCGGCAAGCTGGAAGAGATCGAGAAAAACGTCGCCAATTCGGTGTATGTGTTGAATGGAATTGCCCTGCTTGGCGAAACCACTGTCATTTACGCACCGCCGAATTCAGGCAAGACACTTATTACTCTGGCACTTCTAGCAGACGGCATCAAGAAGGGACGTATCGACCCAGATCAAGTGTATTACCTGAATATGGACGACTCAGCCCGCGGACTGGCAGAAAAGGCCACGATTGCCGAGGAGTTCGGCTTTCATATGGTTGCCCAAAGATATCTTGGCTTCACCATCGAGCAATTCGAAGACCTGATCATCGAATGCCTTGAGCAAAAATGTGCCCGTGGAATGATCGTCATCCTCGACACGTTGAAGAAATTCGCGGACCTCATGAGCAAGACAGAAAGCAGCCAGTTCGGAAGCCTCTGCCGCGAATTTGCGCAGCAGGGTGGGACCATCATCGCCCTAGCACACACCAACAAAAACCGTAGTGCGAATGGCACGCTGGTTCCTGGTGGTACCAGTGACGTCATTGACGATGTCGACTGCTCGTATGTCATCGACACATTGCCGTCTGATTCTTCGGGAACAGCAATTGTTGAATTTGCAAATATCAAATGCCGCGGAATCGTTACCGAGAAAATGAAGATCAGGTACGCCAGGTCAAGCACGACCATTTCGTATCGCGACATGTTTGACTCTGTCGAGACGCTCGACGAGGAAACCGCAGCAAAGATCGAGGTAAAAGCACAGCGTCAACTTGATGAGCAGATCATTGCAGTCATCAGTTTTGCCTTAAGCGAAAAGGCCAAAAATAAAGGTGAACTGATCAAGGCAGCTGTGCAAGATACTGGAGAATCGCGTGGCCGTGTCATCGAAGTAATCGAGCGCTACACCGGAACCAATCCGAAGCAGCACATTTGGCAGTTGTCTAAACAAGCTCGCGGCGCTCATGTTTTCAGATTGCTAAACAGCGAGCCCGGCGAAGACATCGTCGCAATCTAACTGTAGCCATCGCTCCGCTGACCTACGCCGGTCAGTGGGGCATTTTCCCCAACAACTGAAAAGGAGGCACTCAGTATGCCTGTGGTCAAACTCACCCAAAATTTCGTCAATTCAGGTCTTTCCTGCCCGACCGGCAAGACCCGCGTTGAGTTCGTCGATCAGGACGTACCTGGCTTGTACATCGAGGTCCGTGCAGCTTCGTCAGGACGTGGCACGTTTTGGTACCGCCACAAGGTCCAAGGCAAGCTCGAATATGCGAACCTCGGCGGCACTTCGGTCGTTACGCTGGCCGACGCTAGAAAAAAGGCCATGGCCATCAAAGTCGACCTTGCTTCGGGTGGTACTCCCTTCGCCGCCGAGAAGGCTCGCAAGGCGGTATTGACCTTCACGGAGTTCTTCGAGGGTCATTACCTGCCCTACGTGAAGCCGCGCAAGCGCTCCTGGAAGCGAGATGATGAGTTGTACCGTCTGCGGATCAAGGTAGTGTTCGGCAATACCAAGCTGAACCTGATTACCCGTCAGCAGATCCAGCAGTTTCACACCGATCTAGCGGCCGAAGGACTGGCCCCGGCGACTGCCGATCACCACATCAAGCTCATCAAGCACGCTTTGAACCTAGCCATCGACTGGAATTTGCTGCAGGATAAAAATCCTGCTGTTCGGGTTCCTTTGTTCAATGCGGACAACAAGGTCGAGCATTATCTGGATGATGAAGAACTGGGGCGCTTATTGAAGGTGCTGCAGACGGATGAGAACCGCCCTGTCTGCTTGATTGCCCTGCTGCTGATCTCTACCGGCTGTCGCCTGAACGAAATCCTGTCGGCCAAATGGAGTCAGATCGATCGCGTGAATCGGGTCTTTCGGGTTGACGCCATCAACAGCAAGAGCAAGCGGGTTCGGTCGGTACCTTTGAACGACAGTGCCCTCGACGTCCTATCCCAGCTGGATACAGAGGGAAAATTCGAGCATTTGTTCATCAATAAGCAGACGGGTCAGCCGTACACCACGATCATGAAGGTATGGACGCGGTTAAGGACGAAGGCAGAATTACCTCATCTGCGTATCCACGATCTGCGGCATATGTTTGCATCATTCTTGGTGAACTCGGGGCGCAGCTTGTATGAGGTCCAGCAGCTGCTAGGACATTCCGATGCCAAGGTCACGGCACGCTATGCTCATCTGTCGTCGAAGACTTTGCAGGATGCGGCCAACAGTGCATCGGTGGCAATTCGGGGGGCGACCAGCTGAACGGGCGGTGTGAACGGGGGAGGAGCGTCATCGGCGGGGCAACTCGCCCTCCCCATCTGCCCCATCTGGTACCCAAACTTGCCCAAGGTGTCACCGTTCGGGGTCGCCCCTACCCTGCCCCTCGACGGGGTCGCCGGAGGCACCTCGGGCCGCTTTTCGGCAAAGGTTTTCAAAGATTGGAAGTCCGAAGTTGCCTGACACTACAGGATCGGATTCTGCTCGGTGAAGGCTACCGCTAGTTGTTTGATTTACATCGGGAAAGTAATTTCTATTTACCCAGCCGCTTGGCAATTGTTCGGTATACGTTCAGTAACCAAAGAGCCGGACGGAGCAAA
>CAZTIF010000169.1:0-4359 GCA_964613635.1 uncultured Bifidobacterium sp.
CCGGCGCGCTCGCCCTTGAACCAGCCGTTCAGCATCGGCCCGCCGGACAGCACGATGGCCGGCAGGTCGACGGTGGCCGCACCCATCAGCATCGCCGGCGTGGTCTTGTCGCAGCCGGTGGTCAGCACGACGCCGTCGAGCGGATAGCCGTACAGCACCTCGACCAGTCCGAGATAGGTCAGGTTGCGGTCGAGCGCGGCGGTCGGCCGCTTGGTGGTTTCCTGGATCGGATGCACCGGGAATTCGATAGGAATGCCGCCGGCGTCGCGGATGCCTTCTTTCACGCGCACCGCCAGTTCGAGGTGGTGGCGGTTGCACGGCGACAGGTCGCTGCCGGTCTGCGCAATGCCGATGATGGGCTTGCCGCTGTCGCGCAATTCTTCCAGCGTCAGGCCGTAGTTCATGCAGCGCTCGAGGTAGAGCGCGGTCATGCCGGGATTGTCCTGGTTGTCGAACCACGCGCGCGAGCGCAGCCTGGGTTGGGTTTTCGTCATCGCTGTCCCCTGAAGATGCCCTGTTCGGTCGGGCTTTTGCGGCATTCTAGGGCAGGCGGTGGCGGTGGGGCTTTTAGATTGGTGAAGGGAGGTGGTGGCGGGGGGGCTGCGTCAGGCGGGCTGAAGTCGCTGGACCCCGGCCTGCGCCGGGGTGAGGCGGGGAGCGTAGCGAGGGTTTCGTGCCGCATGCGGCACGCTCGCGAAGCGGCTGCGGCATATTCGCCGCAGCGCACCCTGCAAGGGTCGCAACGCATGCGTTGCGCCCGCCGAAGCGCCTTGGCTTGCAAGCCAAGGCGTGGGGCGGTCGTTCCTCGATATCGTCGTCCCAGCGCAAGCTGGGACCCATGGTGGATAAACCCAATGACTGTGTTTGTGGCGATGCAGTCATGGATCCCAGCTTGCGCCGGGATGACGCATCAAAAGTAAGCTGCATTAAAAACGTCACCCCGGCGAAGGCCGGGGTCCAGTGTCTTCTGACAACCTCAAATCACCGCGAATTCTTCCGCACAAACGCGTCAATCCTGCCCACGCCTTCGCGTATCGCCTCATCCGACGCCGCATACGACAGGCGGATATGCTGCCCCTCGCCCTCGCCGCGCGGGCCGAAGTGGATGTCCGCCAGCACCGCGACGCCCGCCTCGTTCAGCAGCCGCTTGCGGAATTCTTCCGAATCCTTGCAGCCGGTCATCCGGCAGGCTTCGGTCACGTTCGGCCACGCGTAGAACGCGCCGCCCGGCGACTTGCAGGAAACGCCCGGCACCGCGTTCAGCAGGCTGACCACGAGGTCGCGGCGCTGGTGGAAGATCTCGCGCATCCTGTCGGCGTCATCCTGCGGGCCCGTCAGCGCCTCGACGCCGGCCCATTGCGTGATCTGCGATGCGCAGGATTCGGTGTTGGTGATCCAGGTGGTGAAGTAAGGCGCGAGCTTGCGGTTGGCCACATAGCCGAGGCGCCAGCCCGTCATCGCATAGGTCTTCGACAAGCCGTCGGAGATGATGGTGCGCTCCAGCATGCCCGGCTCGGACGCGATCGAGTGGAACTCGCCGTCATAGATCAGGCGGCCGTAGATCTCGTCCGCATACACCCACACCTGCGGATGTTTGCGCAGGATCGCGGCGATCGCCTCGATGTCCTTTTTCGGGATGATGCCGCCGGTCGGGTTCTGCGGCGAGTTCAGGATCAGCAGCTTGGTCTTCGGCGTGATTTTCGCCTCCAGCTCGGCCGGATCCAGGCTGAAATTGCGCGCCTCGCGCAGGAAGATCGGCACGCCGACCGCGCCGTTGGCCTTGATCTGCGATTCATAGATCGGGAAGCCCGGCACCGGGTAGATCACCTCGTCGCCCGCGCCATAGTCGGTGACGGACAGGATGGTGTAGCCGATGAAGGGCTTCGCGCCGGCCGCGACGACCACGTCGTCCGGCGTCACGTCGACACCGCGCGTGCGCGCAATCTCCTGCGCCACCGCCTGCCGCAGCTCGGCGATGCCGGCCGACGGCGTGTAGCCGTGCTTGCCCTCGCGGATGGCCTTCACGGCCGCATCCTGCACATTCATCGGGGTGTGGAAGTCCGGCTGGCCAATGCAGAAGGACACCACGTCGCGCCCTTCGCGGATCAGCTTGTTGACTTCTGCAAGGACGATGAACGCATTCTCGGTTCCGAGGCTTTGCGCGCGCTGACTGACAATCGACATCATGTCTCCGTGTGTATTCATTGATGAAAAGGTCGACCCGGGAGCCGTACTGGTTCGAGTCATGCCCGGGACGCAGGCGGCGGCCTTGCCGGGCCGCCGTCAACCGCCGAATGATAGCAAAGCAGGCGCGGGCCGAAGCCGCCGCCGGCAGAGTTTGCCGTTTTCAGTTAAAAAGCAAAGCTCCCCAGCGCCATTTGGAGCCCACCCGATGAGAATTTCCCTTTCCCTCCCAGCCTTGTCGGCTGCCTTTGCTGCCGCACTCGCGCTGTCCGCGCCGGTCACGGCCACCAACATCGACACCAAGCTCGACGAAGCGATCGACGGCAAGCACCGCAGCGAAGCCAACCGCGCGCGCGACGTCCATCGTCGCCCGAAGATGACCCTGCTGTTCTTCGGCATCCGTCCGGACATGACGGTGGTCGAGATTTCCCCGTCCGCCGGCTGGTACAGCGAGATCATCGCGCCGGTGCTGAAGCAAAGCGGCCGCTATTACGCGGCAGTGCCGAAGATCGACGGCAGCATGCCGGAAGCGATGCGCCAGCGCGATGCCGCGTTCCGCGAGAAGCTGGCCGACCGCGCACTGTACGGCGACGCGACGATCTCCACCTATGACGCCGCCGCACCGAACTTCGCGCCGGCCGGCAGCGCCGACATGGTCGTCACCTTCCGCAACGTGCACAACTGGGCCAAGGCCGGCAATACGGATGCGATGTTCAAGGGCTTTTACAGCGCGCTGAAGAAGGGCGGCGTGCTCGGCGTGGTCGAGCATCGCGCCAAGCCGGGCACCCCGCTGAAGCAGCAGATCGATTCCGGCTACATGACCGAGGACTACGTGATCGCGGCGGCCGAGCGCGCCGGCTTCCAGCTGGAGGCGGCGTCCGAAATCAACAGCAACTGGCGCGATACCAAGGACTATCCGGGTGGCGTCTGGACGCTGCCGCCGAACCTGCGCGGCGTGGCCGACGCGGACAAGGCGAAGTACCGCGAGATCGGGGAGTCGGATCGGATGACGTTGCGGTTTGTGAAGCGTTGAATTAAGGATTCGCAAGGGCCTCGGTCAATGACATCGGCTTCAGTGAATCGACCATGGATCCCGGCCTGCGCCGGGATGACGTTTTAAAAGATATCTCGTTTCAAAAAAGTCATCCCGGCACGAGGCAAGATCAAGACCCTCGCTGAAAATCCCACTGACCTAAAAATCGTCATTCCGGCGCAGGCCGGGATCCATCGTTGGTCAACCCCCGGCGCCGGCCACGCCCGATACATCTCGCCAACCCGCATTCCTGCATCCCCCGAACCAGCGCGACAACCCTCGCTATAATCCGCCCCTCCCCCACCAAAATCCCGCCCCATGCTGCACGCCCTCGCCGCCCTGCTGCTGTTCCAGCTGCTCGGCGAACTCATCGTCCGCTGGACCTCCCTGCCGCTGCCCGGCGCGCTGGTCGGCATGGCCCTGCTGCTCGCCACGCTGGTGCTGAAAGGCCGCGTGCCCGACGCGCTGGAGCGCACCACCAGCCGGATGTTCCGCCACATGATGCTGATGTTCACGCCGCTGGTCGCCGGCGTGGTCGTGCATTACGAGCGCGTCTCGGCCGAATGGCTGCCCTTCCTGGTCGCCTGCATCGCCGGCGCGGCGATCACCATCGTCGCCACCGCGCTGACGCTGCAGTGGATGATGCGGCGCGCCGCGCGCAAGGCCGGCTGATGGACTTCATCCGCAATACCCTGCTGGCCGGACTGGCCGACACGCCGCTGCTGTGGTCGGCACTGACCCTGCTGGCCTACCTCGCCGCGCTGAAGCTGTACCAGAAGAGCGGCCGCAATCCGCTGCTGCTGCCGGCCGCCACCGGCGTCATCGTCATCATCCTGCTGCTGAAACTTACCGGCACGCCGTATGCGGCCTATCACGACGGCACCCGACTGTTCCATTTCTTCGTCGGCCCCGTGATCGTCGCGCTCGCCGTGCCGCTGTACCAGCAGCTGGCAAGGCTGAAAGCGCATTGGCTCCCGCTGTGCGTGGCCACCGTCGTCGGCTCGGTCGTCGGCATCCTGTCCGGCGTGCTGATCGCATGGGCGCTCGGCGGCTCCGAAGTGACGATGATCTCGATCGCGGGCAAGTCGGCGACGATGCCGATCGCGATGGCGCTGGCCGACAAGTTCCACGGACTGGTCGCG
>CAZTIF010000170.1:0-4356 GCA_964613635.1 uncultured Bifidobacterium sp.
TCGATCACGCGCGCCAGCCGCAGCGACAGCCAGGCCTCGAGGTCTTCCGCGCCGTCCTGCACGCGCTTGCCGAAGAAGCCCAGCAGCAGCCAGCAGACGCCCGGGATGGCCTGGCGGAACAGCAGCGCCACCAGCGACAGGAACAGCGCGCCGCCGAAGCCCATCGCTTCGTAATGCACGGCGGCGAATGCCATGCCGAGCGAGATCGCGCCCCAGATCGCCGAGCCCTCGACGATGCGGCTCATGCGCACGAACTTGTAGAAATCGGCCAGCTGTCCGGCCAGTCCCTTGCGTCCCTGGATCAGCGACACCAGCAGCGCGAAGCCGTAGAACGCATTGGCGAGGTTGCCGTCGACGCCATGGTCATTCAGCAGTGCCGGCAGCGCGCGGATCAAGAGGCCGGCGAACACCGCGCCCATCCAGTGATACGCGCCGCCGACGATGGTCAGCGCATACAGCAGGATCGACTGGCTGACCGGGAAGCCGGTGTTGTCCAGCTGGCCGTTCAGGCCGGCCAGCAGGCCGCCGGCCAGACCCGCCAGCGCGCCGGCCATCGCAAACGCGAGCGCCTTGTACTTCACCACCGACACGCCGGCAGCAATGGCGGCCGCTTCGCTCTTGCGGATCAGGCCCCAGGCGCGGCCGGGCAGGGTGGCGCGCGCCCATTCGATCAGGCCCATGCCGATCGCCAGCCACAGCATCACGTAGCGGAAGTAATCGGTGTCGGTCGGCGCGATCCAGGGGCGCTCGATCATCAGGCGCTGGCCATTGACGACCTTTCCGGTCCAGCCGGGGCCGCCGTCAGGGAAGCCGATCACGTTGACGACCACCTGCACCGCTGCCGCGATCATCAGCGTCAGCAGCGCGAGGTAGAGTCCGCGCATGCGCAGTGCCGGCAGGCCGAGGATCAGGCCGAACAGGCCGGCGATCAGGGCGCCCAGCACCAGCGCCAGCTCGAAGGGCAGGCCGATGCCGTGGATCAGGCGCAGGCAGAACCAGCCGCCGACGCCGGACAGTGCGAACTGCGCCAGCGACACCATGCCGAGCTGGCCGTACAGCAGCGACACCGTGCCGGCCGCCAGCGTCAGGCAGGCGACCGTCGAAAAGGTGTTCAGCCAGTACGACGAGAACAGCCAGGGGCCGAACAGCGCGACGACGAAGAAGGTGATCAGCATCGGGCGCACGCGCTGGAACGGCGTGCCCGGCGGGATATCGGGTTTGTCCTTGTTGCGGGCCATGTCGGTTTACTCCAGATGGCTGTTGTCACGCGACAGGCCGATGCCATGCCGCTGCTGCCACAGCACCACGCTGATCGCGACCACGAAGGCGGTGGCTGAGCCGTAGCGCTGCACTTCGGGCACCAGGTTCAGCAGCGACTCGATCACACCGATCGCCAGTCCGCCGAGCACGGTCGCCGTCAGGGAATTCATCCGTCCGACCATGGCGGCTGCCATGGCGGGGATCACGAGGAAGGTCAGCACGGTGGGGTTCAGCCGGACCATGTTGCCCATGAAGAGGCCGCTGATGCCGGCGATCACGCCGGCCAGCGTCCAGGCCCAGGTGTCGACGCGCTTGACGCGCACGCCTACCAGCGAGGCCAGCACGCGGTTGCTCTGCAGCGCACGCATGCGCAGGCCGAGCGGCGTGCGGGCCAGCAGCCACAGCATGCCGACCGTCGTGCCGGCGGCGAACAGCAGCGCGGCGACGCGGGTGTGGCTGATCAGGCGACGGCCGTCGAACTCGATGCCTTCCGAATCGGTCGGCAGCACGAGCCGGCGCGGGTCGTCGCCCCAGTACCACTGGGCGATGCCCATGATCATCAACGCGAAGCCGAGCGTGGCCATCGCGCGCACCGTACGGTCCTGGTGCGTGAGCGACGGCGCGATGAAGCGTCCGTACGCCCACGACAACAGGGTCGCGGCGCCCACGCCGGCCACCCAGCCCATCCAGTCGTCATATTCGAGGTCGATCACCTGCCAGCACACCATGGCGGCGAGGCCACCGAGCGCGCCGAAGGCGAAGTTGACCACGCCGCTGGCGCGATACAGCACCACCAGGCCGACGCCCGACAGTGCATACACGGCGCCTACGCTGATGCCGACGACGATAAAAGGGAGCAGTGTTTCCATGATCTGTCCGGTTTCGCGTTGATGGATCAGGCCCTTAGTTGACCAGGCCGCCCTTGGCCTCGAGCTTGACCACATCCTCGAGTTCGGCGTCCTTCGACTGGTAGCACTCGGTCAGGGTCTTGAAGCCGCCCTTGACCAGCAGCGCCGCACGGCCCTTGTGGTTCGGCTGGTGACGCTCGCCCGGGCCGAAGTACCAGGGCGCGCACATCATGTCGCTCTTGTAGTTCTTCGTGTTCACGATGGCCTGGTACGCGGACTTGCGGTCGATGGTTCCCTTCACCGACAGCAGCGCGTCGGTGACGACCTTCGCGGCCAGGAAGCCGGCCTGCGAGAAGGTGTCGCGCGGATCCTTCTTGTCGCCGTACTTGTCCATCACGGCCTTCCAGTTCGTGTTGTCCGCACCGGTGCCGTCCATCGGCTCGAGCTCCATGTGCACGTTCAGCTTGTCGTGCCAGTACTTGCCGACGGCTTTCGGCATGTCGACGTGATAGGCCGAGGTCGGCAGGCCCCACTTGGCGCTCTTGCCGAGGTCCTGCTGTTCGGCGGCGGTCAGGATGGGCAGCATCATTCCGCGCGGCATGCCGAGCACCACGCCTTCGCTCTTCGCGGCGGCGATCTGCAGCGCGATCGCGTTGCCGTCGAGCTGGCCCGGATCGAAGATCACGGTCTTCACCGGGATCTTGTTGGCCTTGCCGTAGGACTCCACGCCGCCGCAGACCCAGTCGCCGAAGCCCGGGATGCCCGGCGCGACGCAGGTCAGGCTCTTCAGCTTGTAGGTCTCGGTGATGTACTGCGCAGCGCCCAGCGTCGACTGGCGCGGGCCCTGGTTGAAGGAGATGTAGTTCTTGCCGAAGAAGCAGGCGCGCGGCACGCCGACGCCGGACACCGACGCGACGCCTTCCTGCACGTACAGGTTGTTGTTCGCGCCGCACTCGACGAACGACGACGAGCCGGCCATCGCGACCACCTTGGTGTCTTTCACCAGCTTGTTCGCCGCCTGCGAGGCGACCTCGGGGTTCCAGGTGTCATCCTGCACGGTGTACTGGATCGGACGGCCATTGATGCCGCCGTTGGCGTTCACGCAGCTGAAGTAGGCCTGCGCGGCACGGGCGGATGAAGAAAAGTCTTCCGGGCCGGTCTTGCCGACGATCGCGCCGATCTGGATCGGCTCGCCGGTGGCCTTCTTGCCGTTGCCGAGGCCGCACTTGTCGTCGGCCAGCGCGCCGCTGGCGGCGAAGCTCAGGGCAGTCGCTACAGCGCCGCCGAGGAGGGTGGTCTTTTTCATCTGTTGCTGTCTCCGTTAACGTGTTTTTTGCTGCCGGTCCCGAAACCGCCAAGCGGCGCAGCCGGACCGTGAAGGCTGCGCCACGCCGCACTGCGCCTGCGTCAGCCGCAGGAACCGCGCAATCCCTCCAACCCGGGAGTCCTGAAACGCAGCACCGACTTGTGGCCGAAGCCGTGCGAGGCCAGCGTGCCGTCGGCGCGCGGCGTGAACATCACGTCGCCGCGGAACCACTGCACGCGCGACCAGTCGATCTGCGCGAAATCCGGATGCTCGCCATACAGCTTCGGCAGCACCTTGCTGCGCAGCTGCTCGAACGTGGTGTCCGGCGCCAGCGGCAGCACGACGGGCGCTGCGAACATCATGTGTTCGTCCCAGCCGACGTAGAGCAGCGGCTGGCCGAAGCGGGCCGCGCCGTCATGCGACGCATGCGCGTAGTTGCCGATCGCCGTCACGCTCATAGCTGCGCCTCCTTCATGTCCTGGCCGCCGCCCCAGGTGTCGAAATTCATCGCATCCTCGGAGCCGTTGAATTCGCCGCTGTCACGGTTGACGTCGATGCCGCATTCGGCGATCGATGCACGCGGCAGGTCGGCGACGATGCTGTCGATGCCGGTCTTGTCGCGGTGCGTGTGCAGGGTCTCGTGCGAGGGCAGCTTCGCCTGCACGTACTTGTCCGGCTCCTGCGTGAAGATGTGTTCGCAGTGGTCGCTGCAGAAGTGGAAGGCCTCGCCGTCGTGTTCGCACTCGCGGTAGGCGACCCGGCGCGGGTTGTCGGGCTCGGTGAAGATCATCGGCTGCTGGCAGACCTGGCACTGCATCGGCAGCGCGCGGTTGACATAGCGGTGGCCGGCGGCCTCGCGCTGCGCGTAGTGCGTCAGGCGCGGCCGGTACCAGCGGTCGAAGCTGTCCGGATACTTGCGGTCGAGCCAGGCCAGCTCGTCGG
>CAZTIF010000171.1:0-4250 GCA_964613635.1 uncultured Bifidobacterium sp.
GCATCCAGCGAGTTGAAGTTCTGGTCGAGGCCTTCTTCGGTGGACTTTCGCGTATAGACCGCGCAGATTGAACGTCGCTCAGCCTTCATCCCGTGCTCCTTGCCGACACCAGCCCGAAGAAGGCCCAGCCATTTCGGTTTGTGCCAGTGATGGCTTTGGCGATGCTAGAGAGCGATTTATACCGCCGCCCTTGATAGTCAAAGTAGTCCACACCGACCAACACTTCGCAGGGGGTTCCTTGCCACTCCCGGATCAGGCGAGTGCCTGCAATTGGGCGGTTATCCTGTCGCCGTCGTCGAACTTCCTTCTTGCCGCCATCAAGCTGTTCGCCCAGGAGTTCCAGGCGCTTCTGGGTTTCGCGCTTCAGCCCGCCATAGGCGAGCTCCTGAATGCGGTAAGCGAGCCGGGTTTCGAGAAAGCGGCGGTTGAACGGGGGCGGCTCCTGGTGGAATAGGTCCCGCCACATTTGCTTTAGCTCGGGCGTGGTCATGGTCGGAAGGCCGGCTACATGGGCCATTACAGATTCAGTCAATGGGGTTCTCCTTGGTGGTCAGGACACCCGTACTAACGCTCTGTTCGGTCAGGTTATCAAGTTGATCTTGACGGTCGTGCAGACGAATTACCGCTATGGCAAGGATCGCGCCGACGATGGCGGCGGGCGATCGCTCGGTGAGCTTAAGTTGGGCTGGATTCGGGAGATTGGCTGGCATGAAGGTTCATACCGCCATAGGTGGGGGGTTTTCTCAGGGATAACTAAACATACAATAGAAATTCATTTCGAGAATTGATGGTTACGGAAGGTGATATATGGGTTTCTATGTTAGCAACTTAGATGATTTCGACCCAATGAAAGATGAAGTGTCCTGGGCCCCTTTTTCCGAGGCGCGGGAAATCGTCTGGAGGGCAAGATACTTACTGCGTGGACGATCCTCGAGCCAGGTTCGTTGGCTAGCATCAGAACTTGACGCATCAATCGATAACTATTTTGATGTGGAGAAGCATCAAGCAATTTCCGCCATTGAAAGCGATGGACTTTACGAATTATTAGAAACCGATGAGGCAGGACGTTTTCAGGATTTCGCCCCCGAGGCTTTTGAAAGCTACGATATCAAGACTTCTGAAAACACACGCCCGATTGATGCGGCTAAAGAAGTGATGGAATCGATGGGAGTATTAGACGACCCAGATATTCCTGATCCAAAAGAATATGAATATTTCGCTGCAATGGCATTAACAATGGTGGCAGGTTATGTTCAAGCGCTGAATTCGACTTTTGATTTCAAGCAGTTGAAGCGAATACCAAGAACACACAAAAACTATGAGCCACATGAAATTTCAAGATTCGGAAGTGATTTGATTGCCGCCATGGAGGCAGTCACTTACGCTGAATCGGTCAAGAAAACGCTCCAACTCAAAGAGCTTACTGAAGCCACCATCGATCGTGCGGAGTCTCTTACCAAAGAAGGCGTAAAAAAGGGTCTGGAAGAGATTAAGCAGGCCGAGACTGAAAAACGTAGGGCGTGGGGAAAGATCGGTAAAGAAAAAAGTTTGATCAGAAGAAACCTGAGTCGAGATATGGTTTTGGCTCAACATGATCAATTTGAAAGTTATCAAAAGAAAAGCATCGCCAGTGCGGCGGCAGACCTTTGGCAATGGCTTTCACAAGAGGCTAAACGACAGGATCTGGAAATCTTTTCTGTCGCGACAATTGAAGGTTGGATTTCGAAGCACAGAAAGTCAAAAGCGACGAGTTAGTCCCCCTCGGGGTACCCTAACGGGGTGGGGAGGGTACCTAAGAAAGTCAGTTTGCCCTGCCAAATTACCGGTTCAGCTTTCCCTGAAGCAGTGTTTAGCGGCAAATAGGCTTGCATCATGTGCGCAGTACGAACAAGAAAGCGCACCGATGAAGCCAAATACCAACCAATTACCTCCTGACTACGTCACTTCTGCGATGAATGCTGCTGCAGTTCGGGTCGCATCACTTCGAAAAGCGTTCAGGCTCTCGGCGGCACAGGCTGAGGATGTCCAGCAAACAATAGTTCTCGAACTTCTCGAAAGAGCAACGGCATTCGATCAGAAGAAGGGGAAGACAAATACCTTCACGGGTGTGGTGTCGGCAAACATCGCTGCGGACATTGCAAATAAATTAAGTAGAGAAGCTTGGCTGATCCAGTATCGCCCCGATTGCCAAGAGGCAGCGAATGATCCAGAAATGCATCCGACGCACGAGGGTATATTCGACGCACCTGAATTATTGGAAGAAGTCGACCAAGAACTAATCTCGGTAAGCAACAGCCTGCACGATATGCAGGTTGCATTAGCCCACATGAGCGGCGATCAGCGTAGCTTGTTTGATCTTCTCGCGACCCATCAAGACGTCCCAGCCGCCGCAAAAGCGTCTGGGATGTCCAGCGCCACCTTCTACCGCCGTGTTGCCGACTTGCAGATGCATCTGCGCATGTTCGGCATCCGGACGATCAGCTGACCGACCGAGGGGTGCCTGAGAAAACCAGGCCCCTCGCTCCGTAAAAACCTTCAAGAAACGCAAACGCCGCGCCCCTAGGGCGGCGGTGGTAGGCCAACTCATGCCTGGAGAAATGATGTCGCATGCAAAAACAATCGTTGAAACCACACGCAGCTATCTCGGGCTGGGTGTTGATGTCGGTAAGACGGCCTTGCAGGCCGTGTACGTGCCACCCGAAAAGCTGACCGAAGAGCGATTCGCCAACTGGATCGGGGATGCCTTGGTCGGGCAATCCATTCAATACCACGAGGGCTTTCTGCTGCTCGATCGTTCCGAGTCGGACAGTGGTCTTGGCGCAAAAGAGCGCAACCGGCTGCATTCCGTTGCGCGGCGGGCCTGGATCGCTTGCGAACTAGGCTTGGTTCACCTGTTTAGCCTGAAGGTTTCCGATGGCCATTACCGGTACATCGCGATCCGCTCTGGCAGCAAGCTGACGCCGCCTGAAATTCGTGCCCGTCTTCGAAAGACGAATACATCGACTGCTGTCGAAACTCCGGAAACAACCCATTGAAAAGGAGCGTCCCCATGATTTCTGAACCCGACACTCTTGAAGAGGTTGGTAACTTCATGATGGCCGAGCTTGAGGTTATGCCGCTCGCCGAACTCAACGAGCTGATGCAGCGCGTCTCGTCGGCTGAAGAATCTGCTCGTCAGTACAAGCAGTTTCTTCAGGCAGTGATGCATCACCGGTTTGGCATCAAAGCAAACCAATTACGCCAGGATGCTGGCAAGACCACCGGTGTCGTGCGCTTCGAGGATGATGGGTTTGTCGTCATCTCTGACTTGCCGAAGCGTCCTGAATACGACCAGCGAAAGCTAAAAGAAGCCGTCGAGGCGCTACGCAGGTGGGGTGAGGACCCTGAAGACTATGTGGGCATCGAGTTCAAGGTGTCCGAGACCAAGTTCGGAGCCTGGCCGCCAGCTGTCCGGGATTTGTTTGAGCCGGCGCGCACGATCAAGGCGGGCAAGCCGACCTACAAACTCGAGCGCATTGTCGACGGAGGCGGCTCAGAGGCAGCCAACGATAGTCAGTTCGGGGAGGCAGTCTGATGGCCATCTCTCTCGCACAGCTAAACCGAACCGGCACGATCAAGTCGCCACGACTACTGATTCATGGTGTTGCAGGCGTAGGTAAGACGACCTTTGCCGCCCAAGCCAACAAGCCGGTTTTTATCCAGACAGAGGAAGGCCTGGGAACTCTATCGGCTGCCAACTTCCCATTGTCCCGAACGTTTGAGGAAGTGATGGAGGCATTGGCTGCGCTTTACACCGAGCAGCACGACTTTGCCACGGTCGTTATCGATAGCGTTGACTGGCTGGAGCCACTGGTCTGGGCCAAAGCCTGCCGAGATAACGGCTGGTCCTCGATCGAGGACGCCGGCTACGGCAAAGGGTATGTGGCTGCGTTAAACCTCTGGCGCCAGTACACCGACGGTCTGAACGCACTACGCGATGACCGTGGCATGACCGTGGTGCAGATCGCGCACACCGACATTAAGCGTTTCGACTCGCCTGAACACGATCCCTACGACAGGTACGTTATCAAGCTTCATGCACGCGCCGCCGCGTTGCTACAAGAGCACTCTGACATTGTGCTCTTTGCAAACTACCGCATCTCGACCGTGAAAGCCGATGTCGGCTTCAACAAAAAGGTGAGTCGTGCGGTGGGCTCCGGCGAGCGTGTAATCCATACGGTCGAACGCCCGGCCTTTCTCGCAAAAAACCG
>CAZTIF010000172.1:0-4203 GCA_964613635.1 uncultured Bifidobacterium sp.
AAACACACGAAGGAGGCGACACCATGACCGCAGGTTCGACCGACTGCGCGCAGCCGGAAACGGCGCGCGCCGACCTCGTCCAGCTCGAGATCCTGCTCAAGCTGGCCATTGAAAAGCTGTCCGCCGGCTTTTTCGGCGCACACGATGCGCTGCGGCGGCAACAGGCCATCGGCGGTCCGCCGGATTGTGCCGAGCTTGCGCGCGAAGCCTGCGTCCACCTCGACAACGCGCTGACTGCGCTGCAGTTCGAGGACATCGCCTGCCAGCTGATCGCCAGCGCGCGCCGGCAATTGCCGCAGGCCGGCGACGCGCTTCCCACCGTCCGCAACGCCAGCGTGACACAGCACCACATGGAGAGCGGCGAAGTCGAGCTGTTCTGACGAACCGAATCCACGCAAGAGACCAACGGAGAAAAGCATGGGCAAAAAAATTCTCGCAGTCGACGATTCCGGATCGCTGCGACAGATGCTGGCCTTCGCGCTGCGCAGCGGCGGTTACGAAGTGACCGACGCGGTGGACGGCGACGACGGCCTGGGCAAGGCAAAGGCGACGCGGTTCGACCTCGTGCTGACCGACCAGAACATGCCGAAGATGGACGGTTTGACCCTGATCCGCACCCTGCGCGCGCTGCCGTCCTACCGCAGCGTGCCCATCCTGATGCTGACCACCGAGTCGAGCATGGAAATGAAGAATCAGGGACGCGCAGCCGGCGCCAACGGCTGGCTGGTGAAGCCCTTCGATCCCAACAAGCTGCTCGAGGTGGTCGGCAAGCTGATCGGTCCGGGGAGCGCAGCATGAGCGTCGAGATCAGCCAGTTCTTCCAGGTCTTCTTCGACGAGGCGGCCGAGCTGCTCGCCGAGAAGGAACGCCTGCTGCTCGGCCTCGACCCGTCGTCCTTCGACATGGCCGACATCGACGCCATCTTCCGCGTCGCGCATTCGATCAAGGGCGGCGCCGCCACCTTTGGCCTGGCCGACATGACCGGCGTCACCCATGTGCTCGAAACCCTGCTGGACCGCCTGCGCAAGGGGGAGACCGCGCTGACGGTCGGGCACATCGACGCCTTCCTGGCCGCCAAGGACGTGTTGCAGATGCTGCTCGGCGGCCATCGTGACGGCGCCGCCGTCGATGCCGTCGAAGTCGATGCGCTGCTGGCGCGCCTGAACGCGCTGGTCGAACAGGACAGCACGGCGCCTGCGGCGTCCGCCGGCGTCGGCAAGGCCGAGGCCGCCGCCCGGGCTGCACGCATGGTCAGGATCACGATGCCCGGCATCTCGCCGGCCGACTTCGCCGCGCTCGGCGACGAACTGGCCCTGCTCGGCCGCGTCAGTCCGCTGGCCGGCGAGCTGCCCGGCGTGCTGCTCGAGACGGCCGAGTCCTGCGACGACATCGCTGCGCTGTGCGCCTTCATCGTCGATCCCGAGCTGCTGCGGATCGAGGAGGGCGGCACGTCGCCGGCGGCGCAGCCGCAGCCGGCCTATGAAATTTTCGATCCGCCTCCGGTGCCGGCAGCAGCTGCTGTCGCCCGGCCGGCGGAGACAGGCGCGCAGAACCGCCCGGCGGCACCGGCGGCGAACGGCCCCGAATCCTCGTCGATCCGCGTGTCGGTGGAAAAGGTCGACCAGCTGATCAACCTGGTCGGCGAACTGGTGATCACGCAGGCCATGATCGAGCAGCGCACGCACGGGCTGGACCCGATGCTGCATGAAAAGCTGCTCAATGGCGTCTCCCAGCTCACGCGCAATACCCGTCACCTGCAGGAAGCGGTGATGTCGATCCGCATGATGCCGATGGACTATGTGTTCTCGCGCTTCCCGCGCATGGTGCGCGACCTTGCGGCCAAGCTCGGCAAGAAAGTGGACTTCGTCACGCAGGGCGCGGCCACCGAGCTCGACAAGGGCCTGATCGAGCGCATCATCGACCCGCTGACCCACCTCGTGCGCAACAGCATCGACCATGGCATCGAGTTGCCGGACGCGCGTGTCGCCGCCGGCAAGGACGCCGCCGGCACGCTGACGCTGTCGGCCGCGCACCGCGGTGGCCATATCGTGATCGAAGTCGCCGACGACGGCGGCGGCCTGAACCGCGATCGCATCCTCGCCAAGGCGCGCCAGCAGGGACTGGCCGTCAGCGACGGCATGCCCGACGCCGAAGTCTGGCAGCTGATCTTCGCGCCCGGCTTCTCCACGGCCGAGGCCGTCACCGACGTGTCCGGCCGCGGCGTCGGCATGGATGTGGTCCGCCGCAACATTTCCGCACTCGGCGGGCAAGTTGAAATCCGCTCCGTCGCCGGCCAGGGCAGCACGGTGTCGATCGCGCTGCCGCTGACGCTGGCGATCCTCGACGGCATGTCGGTGCGCAGCGGCGACGAGGTCTACATCCTGCCGCTGAATTATGTGCTGGAGTCGCTGCAGCCGCAGCCGCAGGACATCAGCCGCATCGCCGGACAGGGACAGGTGGTGCGCGTGCGCGGCGAATACCTGCCGCTGGTCTCGTTGAAGCAGGTGTTCGACACCGGCGAGGGCGCGGACACCGGGCCCGGCATTGCCGTGATCCTCGAGGCCGACGGGCAGCGCGCTGCGCTGCTGATCGATGAACTGGTCGGGCAGCAGCAGGTGGTGGTGAAGAACCTCGAGGCGAACTATCGGCGCGTGGCCGGCATCTCCGGCGCGACCATCCTCGGCGATGGCAGCGTCGCGCTGATCCTCGACGTCAGCGCGCTGCTGCGCGGGGCAAGAGCGGGTTGGTGAAAAAAGCCGCGCGATTCCGCGTCTGCTCCGCCCATCCGCATTGAAGCCCACTGGATAAGCTGCCGTAATACACAGCATCAACCCACACTGGCTGGACCATCCATGCAAACCGAAACGCTTGAACTGCAAGACGACACGTCCGCCAACGACCCCGCGTCGCGCGAATTTCTCGCCTTCAAGCTCGACGCCGAAGAGTACGGCATCGACATCCTGAAAGTGCAGGAGATCCGCGGCTACGAGACCGTGACCCGCATCGCCAACGCGCCCGACTTCATCAAGGGCGTGGTGAACCTGCGCGGCATCATCGTGCCGATCGTCGACATGCGCATCCGCTTCAATCTCGGCGAACCGACCTATGACCAGTTCACCGTCGTGATCATCCTGAACATCGCCGGCCGCGTGGTCGGCATGGTGGTCGACAGCGTGTCCGACGTGACCACGCTGGCGCCGTCGCAGATCCGTCCGGCGCCCGAGATGGGCACCGCGTTCAACACCGATTACCTGATTGGCCTCGGCACGCTCGACGAGCGCATGCTGATCCTGGTCGACATCGACAGGCTGATGTCGTCGGCCGACATGGGACTGATCGACAGCATCGCTGCCTGACATCCCGACACTCATCTTCACCGGAAATATCGCCATGAGCTTCGCACAAATGAAAGTCAGTACCCGTCTTGCAGCAGGCTTCGCGCTGGTGCTGGCGCTGCTGTTCGCCTCCCTGATGCTGTCGCTGAACAGGATGTCGGCGATGCAGGACAAGATCCATCAGATCGTCGCGGTCAACAACGCGCAGCTGGCGCAGGCGATCGTGATTCGTGCGGCGCTGTATGACCGCATGGTCGCGGTGCGCAACGTGGTGCTGCTGACCACGGAAGCCGAAATGCGGCCCGAGGTCGAGCGAGTGCATGTGCAGGAAAAGCGTTCGAACGACGCGATCGAGGCGCTCGCCAGGCTTTTTGAACGGCCCGAGACCACCGCCGAGGAAAAGGCCGCGCTGGCGCGCGTCCGCGAGCACGAAGCCGCCATCGTTCCGGTGCTGAACCGGGCGCTGGATCTGGGCCTGCAAAACAAGATGACGGAAGCGATCAAGGTACTGATCGAGGAAGTGCGTCCGGTGCAGCGCAAGATCATGGCCGAGATCGGCACGCTGGTCGATCTGCAGAACAAGCTCAGCGCACAGTCGGCCGCCGAAGCGCAGGAAGCCTATGACGGCGCGCGTTCGCTGTCCATCATGCTCGGCGTGGTCGGGCTGATTCTCGGTGCCATCGCCGCATTGCTGATCACCCGCAGCATCACCAAGCAGCTCGGTGGCGAGCCGCAGGCGGCTGCCGAAGTCGCCGCACGCATCGCTGCCGGCGACCTCGACGTGCAGATCGACACCGCCGCCGGCGACAGCAACAGCCTGATGTTCGCGATGAAAGGCATGCGCGACAAGCTCGCCGACATCGTGCGC
>CAZTIF010000173.1:0-4158 GCA_964613635.1 uncultured Bifidobacterium sp.
TTCATGGCTCCATTCTCTCAAAGGAAGGAGCCTCCTCAAAACCCGGGGCGATTCACATTGTGCGGAAGCGTGAACTTGTGGAACAGCGGGGGGAGATTCAAGGAGTCTGGCATGAGGTGAACGCTCCCGCTATGGGGTCATGGGTTATCGGTCATTAAAATATTTCACTGTGGAAATATTTTATCAAACCCATGCTGTCCCGGGAAAGAGCGTGATGCCTGCCTGAAGATTCGCGCATCCGCCGTGCGCACGCCTGTTGGAAGCGGTCCCCGAGATGAAGCGCCAACAGCTTTACGTTCTTCAGTAGGGAATGTGAATCGAGCCGTGGATCGTCACGCCCGGTTTGACCACGCCCGGATACGGTGCATTGCCGTGATAGACGTTCCTCGGCAATTGGCATTTGCGCTCTTCCTTGTACTCGCCGTTCCGTTCAAGCTTGCGCTCGACTTTGCAGTGGCCGTCCCAATACTCGTCCTTGTAATCGTGGCGATCGCGACCGTGCCCGTGTCCCTTGCCATGGCCGCTCTCGTCTTTCCAGGGATCGGCGGCACTGAGAGCGGGCAGCGATGCCAGTGCGAATGCGAAAAGGAATTTGCTGATCGTTTTCATGGGTGCACCTCCTGTCGTTGCGACAGCGTAGCGAATCGACGGCGATTCGCACACGAATAGAACGAAACGAGATGTAACCCGGTACAAAATCCGCGGCGAAAACCACAAGCGGCTGCTAGAAGTTCAAAAAAGCAGCGGCAGCTTGAGAAGCCTGTGCATCCGGGTGAGCGGCGCAATGGGCGTCCATGGCCGCGACAGCTTCGCTGAAGTCTTGTCCTCCTTTGAATTTCTGCTCGCGCTTTCCCCGACTCAGACCCATGCTCATGGTCGAGAGGAAGGCAGTAGCCCACTTGGTTTTTGAGCCTTGATGCAATGTCACCCACTCAGTACAAGGCGGATTTGAAATCCATGTCCCCTGAGCTGACGGTAACTCCTGGCACTCTGAGGACAGGGGGGTAGCGAGCACGGCCAAGAAGAACAGGGACACCATAGGGCGAGTCCCCGCGAGTCGAGTTCCGCTTCTGTGAAGCGTTTGCTTGTTCATGTGACCTTCGGGTTGGAGGCTGATCAGACAAAGCCACTCCAGCGATTCAAGGGAGCGGCCTGCGCCAATTACGCTATCATCCTTGTTGAACGATCGTTCAACAAGGCTAAGCGGTGTATGGTTGAAAGTCAATACATTCGCCGCTGTTGGCGAGATGGCGAAATCCACTAACTAAACAACGACCCCCTGATGGGATATCCTCTGATTCCAAAAGAGCAAGTGCTCGACCTGCTTACCAGTGCCTTCCGCAGGCATGGCAAGGATGGAGCCACCATCTCGATCCTTGAGGAAGCTACGGGCTTGAGGCGAAACAGCCTCTATCACCTGTTCCCGGGCGGGAAAGACGAGATGGCAGCAGCGGCTCTCGATCATGCAGCAGCATTGATGTATGAGCGTGCATTGAAGCCTCTTCAAGGAAGCGGCAGCCCAAAGGAAAGGCTGACCGCGATGTGCATGGCCCTGGATGATTTCTATTGCAGCGGAAGGGAGCCTTGTCTGGTTGGCGTGCTAAGCGTTGGATCACCAGACGACATCATCCAACAGAAAATCGCTCAGGCGGTGAAGGGATGGATAGGACTGCTGACGTCGGTGATTCAGGAAGCCGGCAACCCTGCTGGACGCGCCAATGAGCTGGCCGAAGAAGCCGTGATTGCGATCCAAGGCGCACTTGTGGTCGCGAAGGCACTGGGTAATCAGCACGCGTTCAAACGGCTCATGAAGCGTTTGCCAGACGACCTTCTTCGGAAAGTTTGACGAAATACTTCTGTGCGCAGCATCCGAGTCCGCCAGATGAAGGGGGAAGGGCGATCGCAGCGGACCGTACGTGTTGCGATCTACCCGCAGAGCACGTTCTTGTTCGCTGTTGATTGCCAAAACGTCGGCCGGGGAACTCGGCGACCATTGCAGGTTTGGTTCGCTCGCTGGGAACCGGCAGCTGCTACTCGACCTTCCAGCTGCCCGACTTGCCGCCATGCTTTTCCATCACGCGGATGTCGTACATCACCATGCCACGGTCGATCGCCTTGCACATGTCGTAGATGGTCAGCAGGCCGACCTGCACGGCTGTCAGCGCTTCCATCTCGACGCCGGTCTTGCCATGCGTCTCGACCTGCGCATTGCACATGATGCTGCAGTCGGACTCGTTGATCGTGAACTCGACCGCGATGCGGGTCAGCGCGAGCGGATGGCACAGCGGGATCAGGTCGCTGGTGCGCTTGGCCGCCATGATCGCGGCGATGCGCGCGATGCCGAGCACGTCGCCCTTCTTCGCCGTCCCGCTCGTGACCACCGCGAGCGTCTGCGGCTTCATGCGGATGTAGCCGCTGGCGATCGCCACGCGATGCGTTTCCGCCTTCGCGCCGACATCGACCATGTGCGCCTGTCCGCCTTCGTCGAAATGGGTGAGGCCGCCATTGTCGGACGGCGTGGTGCTGCTGTTTTTCTGGGCGCTCATGCGTGCGTGTTTCTGTCTGTGTGTCCGGGGCGAACAAATATTGGTTAGGGGTATCATAGCACCATGCCCAGTCCCCTCCGACCACGCCTATTCTCTCGCTTGCTGCAAGCGTTTGCAGCCGGCGCGATCATGCTTGCGTCACCGGCGCTGCTTACGCCCGCCGCGCTGCATGCGCAGGCGCTTCCCAACCTCGGCGGCTCGGAAGGCGAGGAGCTGTCGCCGCTGATGGAGCGCAAGCTCGGCGAGCAGGTGATGAACAACATCCGGCGCGATCCCGACTTCGTCGACGATCCGGTGACGCTGGATTTCCTGAACCAGTTCGGTGGCTCGCTGCTGTCGGCCACGCCCGATGCCCGCGGCGATGCCGGCTACGACTATTTCTTCTTTGCCGTGCGCGAACCCGCGCTGAATGCATTTGCCCTGCCGGGCGGTTTCATCGGCGTTCATACCGGCCTTGTGCTGGCGGCCCAGACGGAATCCGAACTGGCCTCGGTGCTGGCGCATGAAATCGGCCACGTGTCGCAGCGGCACATCGCGCGGATGATCGGTGCGCAGAAGAAGGACTCGTTGCTGCCGATGGTCGGCCTGCTGCTGGCCGCGTTGGCGGCGCGCTCGAGTCCCGACCTCGCCGCTGCGGCGATGATGGGCGGCAGCGGCCTGGCGGCGCAGCGGCAGCTGAGTTTCGGCCGCGACGCCGAACGCGAGGCCGATCGCATCGGCGTGAACATCCTGAATGGCGGCGGCTTCGAACTGAACGGCATGGTGAGCTTCTTCGGCCGCCTGCAGGCGGCCGGGCGCAATCGCAGCGACCGCGTGCCGTCCTACCTGCTGACCCACCCGCTGACCACCGAGCGGATGGCCGACGTCGATGCGCGCATCCGCAACCTGCCGTACCGGCAGCGCGTCGACAGCATCGATTTCTCGTTCATGAAGGCGCGGCTGCGCGTCTTGCAGGATGAATCGCCACAGGGCTTGCGCGACGCCGCGACGGTGTTCGGCGAACAGCTGAGGCAGGGCGCGCGGGCGCAGACCCTGAGCGCCCGTTACGGGCTGGCGATGATTGCCTTGCGCCAGCGCGATTCGGCGCGCGCGCAAACGCTGCTCGACGAGATCCGCGCCGACGTCGAGCGCAAGCCGGCCTATCCGCTGTCGCCGGTGCTGAAGAGCCTCGATATCGAGGTGCAGATGGCCAACAAGCGTCCGGCACAGGCGCTCGCGCTGGCCAGCGAGGGGCGCTTGCGCTTTCCGCTGTCGCGCGCCTTGTCGATGCAGTATGCGGATGCGCTGCTGGCCAACGGCAGGAAGGAGGACGCAGTCGCCTTCCTGCGCGACCAGGCGCAGCTGTACCGCGAGGACGCCGGCGTGCAGCGCGCGCTGGCGCGCGCCTATGCAGAGGCAGGCCGGCAGGCGCAGCAGCACATGGCGCTGGCCGAGTATTACGCGCTCACCGGCGCGCTGCCGTCCGCGCTCGAGCAGCTGCGCATCGCCCGCACCGCGCCGGATGCAAGCTTTTACGATCAGGCCATCATCGATGCGCGCGAACGCGAACTGCAGGCGAACTGGCAGGAGATCATGAGGCAGGGGAAGGCGACGAAGCCGTCGCAGCGCTAGG
>CAZTIF010000174.1:0-4102 GCA_964613635.1 uncultured Bifidobacterium sp.
ATACTTCCGCCGCCCGCGCCGCGATTTTCAGCCGCATTCGCCAAGCCCAGAACCGCCCTGAACAGCCGACCGAGGCCGAGCTCGACCAGGTCAGGCAATACCTCGACAACCACCTTCCCGGCCCGCGCCCGGACCTCGGTACCGACCTGGTCGGCCGTTTCCGCCAGCAGGCCGAGCGTACCTCGCAGACGCTGGACCGGGTCGAATCGCTGGACGCAGTGCCGGCCGCGGTCGACCGTTACCTGTCCGGCCTCGGGCTGGCAAAGCAGGCAATTGCGTGGCGCACGCTGGACGGGCTGCCCTGGCAGCAGGCCGGCATCGCGGTCGAATTCCGCAAGCCCGTCAACGAGGACCTGGTCGGCGTCACCGGCTGCTTCTGCGCGGTGGCCGAGACCGGCACGCTGATGCTGCTGTCGGGCCCGGACACCTTCTCGTCGGCCGCGCTGCTGCCGGAGACCCATGTGGCGATCGTGCCGGAATCGCGCATCGTCGGCTCGATCGAGGATGCATTCGCGCTGGCGAAGAAAGAGCGCGGCGAGCTGCCGCGCGCGACGAACTTCATTTCCGGCCCGTCCCGTACCGGCGACATCGAGCAGACCATCGTGCTCGGCGCGCACGGCCCTTACCGCGTGCATCTGATCCTGGTCGCCGGAGCCTGAGCCCATGAAGCCGAAGATCCTCGTTTCCCGCGCCACCTTCCCGGAGGCCGTCGAGCTGCTGCAGCAGCACTTCGATGTCGACTACAACCGGCAGGACGAGGTCTGGGGGGCGGACGAACTCAGGCGCCGGCTGCAGGGCAAGGCCGGCGTGCTGTCCAACCCGGCCGACCGCTTTTCGGCGGATGTCTTCGCCGCGGCGCCGGGGCTGAAGGCGGTCTGCAACATCGCCGTCGGCTACAACAACATCGACGTGCCGGCGGCGACCGCGGCCGGCGTGATGGTGACGAATACGCCCGACGTGCTGAACGAGACCACGGCCGACTTCGGCTGGGCGCTGATGATGGCCGCAGCGCGCCGCATCACCGAGGGCGAGCGCTACATCCGCGCCGGCCAGTGGGACAAGTGGCGCTTCGACAGCTTCCTCGGCGCCGACGTGCACGGCGCGACGCTGGGCATCATCGGCATGGGCCGCATCGGGCAGGCGATCGCGCGCCGCTCGATGGGATTCAACATGAAGGTGGTCTACAACAACCGCTCGCGGCTGTCGCCCGAGCTGGAGAGGAACGCGAACAACGCGCAATACGTCGAACGCGACGAGCTGCTGCGCGCCGCCGACCATGTCGTGCTGGTGCTGCCGTATTCGGCCGAGACGCACCACACGATCGGCGCGCGCGAACTGTCGCTGATGAAGCCGACCGCAACGCTGACCAACATCGCGCGCGGCGGCATCGTCGACGATGCCGCGCTGATCGATGCGCTCAAGCGCGGCACCATCGCCGCCGCCGGCCTCGACGTGTTCGAGAACGAGCCGGCGCTGAATCCGGGTTTCCTCGAACTCGATAACGTCGCGCTGACGCCGCACATCGGCAGCGGCTCGCGGCCGACGCGGCTGGCCATGGCGGTCTGTGCCGCCGACAACCTGATCGCTGCGCTGTCCGGCCAGCGTCCGCCGCATTTGCTGAATCCCGCCGTCATCGCTTCCTGAGGAGAGCCGCATGTCCGACATCACGCTGGTCGAGAAGCACGCATTGACGATGGCGCAGGCGCGCGAGGTCGCGCAACAGGTCGCCGACCAGATGAAGGCGGATTACGAAATCGGGCATGTGTGGGAAGGGGATGTGCTGAACTTCAGGCGCAGCGGCGTGTCCGGCACGCTGGCGCTGTCCGACGGGCAGGCGCAGCTCGACATCACCCTCGGGTTCATGCTGAAGGGATTCCGCAAGAAGATCGAGGAGCAGGTCGGCCGCAACATGCACAAGCTGTTCTCGGCCGACACTGCGCGCGAAGCCTAGCCGGCTTTTGCCGGCGGGCGGATCAGACGCCGAGCAGTTCGACGTCGAAGATCAGCGTGGCGTTCGGCGGGATCACGCCGCCGGCGCCGCGCGCGCCGTAGCCGAGCGCCGACGGGATCACCAGGCGGCGCTTGCCGCCCACCTTCATGCCCTGCACGCCCTGGTCCCAGCCCTTGATCACGTGGCCTGCGCCGAGCGGAAATTCAAACGCCTCGTTGCGGTCGACGCTGGAGTCGAACTTCGCGCCCTGGCTGCCGTCCGGGTTCTGCAGCCAGCCGGTGTAATGCACGCTGACATAGTTGCCGGCTTGCGCCTCGTCGCCGCTGCCGACGGTCAGGTCTTCGTATTGCAGGCCGGTCGAGGTCATGGTCATGGACATGGTGGTTCCTTGCTGATTGATGAACCGGATATTCTAGCAGCCGGTCGCTGGCCACTCCCTTGCCGCTGCGCTGATGCCAGCGGCGCGGACCTTCCCTATAATCCGGCAAACACACCGATTCCCATGACCTCACTGGCGACTTCCCTCTACCGCGCTTTGATGGCGCAATTGCACCCGCGCATGCTGTTGCTGACGATGCTGCCTTTCGTCATCGCGGTGCTGCTGTGGGGTCTTGCACTGTGGTTCGGGCTGCAGCCCCTGATCGACCAGCTGCACGCGTGGTTCTCGGATTACGACCTGTTCCGCTCGGCCGGCAAGCTGCTTGATTCGATCGGCTTGTCGGCGCTGCGCGCGCTGCTGGTGCCGCTGCTGGCGATGTGGCTGCTGCTGCCGTTCATGATCGTCACTGCGCTGGTGCTGGTCGGATCGTTCGCGATGCCCGCGATCGCGCGCCATGTCGGGCAGCGCCATTTTCCGCAGCTGCTGCGGCGGCAGGGCGGCTCGTTTGCGGGCAGCCTGTGGGTGTCGCTGAGCTCCTTCGCCGGCTTCCTCGTGTTCTGGCTGCTGACGCTGCCGCTGAATCTCGTGCCCCTGTTCGCGCTGTTCGTGCAGCCGCTGCTGTGGGGCTGGCTGGCGCACCGCGTGATGAGCTATGACTCGCTGGCCGACTATGCCGACCGCGACGAGCGGCGCGCGATCGTGCAGCGCGAGCGCTGGCCGCTGCTGGCCATCGGCATCGTCACCGGCAGCCTTGGCGCTGCGCCGGGACTGCTGTGGCTGGGCGGGGTCGCCTCGGTGATCTTCTTCCCCTTGCTGGCGGCCGTGGCCATCTGGCTGTACCTGCTGATCTTCGTGTTCAGCGGGCTCTGGTTCCAGTATTACTGCCTTGATGCGCTCGTGCGACTGCGCAGCGTGCCGCAATCGGCGGCCGACGCGGCGCGCACCGTCGATCCCACTTCGAACAATCACTGAGAGAACCCATGGCATTCGGCATCATCATCATCGGCGACGAGATCCTGTCCGGCCGTCGCTCCGACAAGCATCTGGCGAAGATCATCGAACTGCTCGGCGAGCGCGGGCTGTCGCTCGGCTGGGCCGAGTACATCGGCGACGATCCGCAGCGGATCACCGCGACGCTGAAGCGCTCGCTCGACAGCGGCGACATCGTGTTTTCCTGCGGCGGCATCGGCGCGACGCCGGACGACCATACGCGGCAGTGCGCCGCGGCCGCGCTCGGCATGCCGCTGGCGCTGCATCCGGAGGCGAAGGTGCTGATACAGCAGCGCATCGTCGAGATGGCCGACGGCGATCCGGTGAAGGCGGACCTGGCGTCGCCGGAAAACCAGCACCGGCTGAAGATGGGCGAGTTTCCGGTCGGCGCGGAAATCATTCCGAACGCATACAACCGGATTCCGGGCTTTGCCGTGCGCAGTGCGCAGGGCGGTGCGGTCTACTTCGTGCCGGGCTTCCCGGTGATGGCCGCGCCGATGATGGCGTGGGCGCTGGACACGCATCACTCGCAGCTGTTCCATTCGGTGCCGCATCTTGAAAAGGCCGTGATCGTCTATGACGGCATCGAGTCGACGCTGACGCCGCTGATGGAGGCGCTCGAGGCGGAGTTCGACGGCGTGAAGGTGTTCAGCCTGCCGAGCGTCGCCGCCGAGGGACGGCGGCGGCAGATCGAACTGGGCGTGAAGGGCGCGCCCGAGGTGGTCGAGCGCGCTTACGTCAGGATGCTGGAAGGGCTGGATGCGCTGCGGCAGGAGTATGTG
>CAZTIF010000175.1:0-4063 GCA_964613635.1 uncultured Bifidobacterium sp.
GCCTTGCGACAGTCATTGCGCTCACAATGAATTCACGAAAGCGATCAGGTCGTCCCGTTCTTCCGTGCTGAATCTCGAGAACTGATCACGCGAAGCCTTTGCCTCGCCGCCGTGCCACAGAATGGCCTCCAGCACATTGCGCGCGCGGCCGTCATGCAGCAAGTTCGGACTGCCGTTGACTTGCTGCGACAAGCCGATTCCCCACAGCGGCGCAGTGCGCCAGTCGCGCCCCGTGGCTTCGAAGTCGGGCCGGCCGTCTGCAAGACCTTCACCCATGTCATGGATCAGCATGTCGGTGTAGGGACGAAAGCGCCGGTTGGACAGTTGCGGCAGTGCCGGGAATTCTCCGGTCCGCAACTCGGGCACATGGCAGCCGGCGCATTTTGCCTGCGCAAACAATTTCTCTCCCCGCTGCACTGACGGGAGATTCCTGTCCCGCTGCTCCGGCGCATTCAGTGCCGTGATAAAAAATGTCAGATCGTCGAGCATCTGCTCGCGGAGTTCCACCTTGTCGCCCGGGATCATCTTCTTGCACGCTTGTTGCGCCGGCGGGCAGTTCTGGTATGGATAAACCGACGAGGTCACTCCCATGTCGCCATGAAAGGCGGCGGCAATCTGCTGACGCATACCGGGCTGATTCGCTTTCCAGCCAAACCGACCGATGGTGGTTTTGCGATGGATGTCGTCGCGCACATGGTTGACGCGCCCGTTCAGGTTCATTGCCTTCTGCGCCTTGGCCATCGCGAGAATGTCTTCGTCGCTGACCGCCTGAAAATAGCCGAGGCCAAAGATCGGCGGAGCATTCCGCAAAGACGTCATGATGTCGTCGCCCAGCGGGCCGAAATTCAGGTTCTCCACCCGGATCTTCGGTTCGCGCAGCTCGACGGTCGTGCCATCGGCAAGGCTGACATTCAGCTTCTGCCAGTCGACATACAGATCGCCTTCGCCGGAGCGGATGTGATTCTCGTCTTTGACCAGCACATCAAAAACCTGCAACTGATTGCCATAGTACGGGTGCGGCTTCGGTTCGCCGTGCTCGGTTGATCCGGGCAAGGACAATCTCAGCAGCTGCTGGAACGTCGTGGAATTCTTCACTTCCGTGGTTCGGCCGCGTCCGGCCTGCACATGGCAGGCCGCGCAGGAGCTGGCCAGAAAAGTTGGCCCGAGCCCCCATTCCATCATCGGCACGCCCGATGACGCGTAGTCCCAGTTCGGATTGGTCAGCTGCGGGAAAACTATCCACGTGGTCAGGAACGCGTTTTCACCGGCGCGAAAGCGCTCGCCTTGCTCCGCCGTCAGCTGTTCCGCCGGCTGCATGTACACCGCATTTGGCCGCGGGGATGACGGGCCCGCACCGCCTATCGCGGCAGCACTCAACAGGCAGGCACCAATGGCGGACAGGGCGATGCGGCGCATAAAATTCCCGGCTGGAGATCGATTTGGATAGTTGTTTTGGGTTCTCGACTGGGCGCTTGTCCCACCGGACAAAGCTTCCGTGAATCGTCATGCATTTTTCATAACGGTCCGGTGCGAGCGATATATCCTATCAGGCACGTGGCGAAGGAGGTGTTTTTCCGGACGGCCTGCGGGCTTGTGCATTGCGCTGGCCGAAGCGCCCCGGCTTGCAAGCCGGGGCGTGGGGGGGGCGTTTATTGATATCGTCGTCCCAGCGAAAGCTGGGACCCATGGTCGCAATGGCCAGAACGTCGCCACGGGTTGATCGACGGTGGATCCCAGCTTTCGCTGGGATGACGGTATTGAGATCTGTGGGCGGTGATTTTTTCGATCCGGCCGCCGCCCCGGAAAAGTCTGGGCGCAGGGTGGCATCCCTGCCTGATCAACCCCGAACCGGATTCAGGGCGAGCGCCGTGCCAGTCCTGCGCGGAACACAGGAAGCCCCGTCACCTCAGCGCTCGTCAAAACTTACCCTGAGCTTGCCCGACAGCGGCTTCGCCTGGCAGGACAGCACATAGCCCTGCGCCATCTCGCCGGCCTCCAGCGTGAAGTTCTTGTCCATCGCCGTCTCGCCCTCGAGCACTTTGGCGCGGCAGGTGCAGCAGACGCCGGCCTTGCAGGAGTAGGGCAGGTCAAGCCCGGCCTCGAGCGCCGCATCGAGCACATGCTCGTCCGCGCCCATCGTCAGCTCATGCTCCTTGCCATCGAGGATGACGGTCAGCGCGACATCCTTGCCGACACTGTCATCCTGCGCATGCGCGTCGGTGTCGGCCTGCACCTTCGCCGCCACTGCCAGCCCCGACGTGAAGCGCTCCGCATGCACGCGGTCGGCCGGTACGCCGGCGTCGAGCAGCGCCTTTTCGGTGGCCTCGATCATCGCCTCCGGCCCGCAGATGAATACCTCATCCATGCTCTTCACCGGCAGCAGCGCGGCGATGATCCGGCGCACCTTGTCGCCGTCGATGCGACCCTGCAGCAGATCGACTTCCTGCGCCTGCCGCGACAGCACATGGATCAGCGTCAGACGGTCGGGGTAGCGGTCCTTCAGGTCCTGCAGCGCTTCGTTGAACATCACGCTCGACATGCGGCGGTTGCCATAGACCAGCGTGAACTTGCTGCCCGACTGTTCTTCCAGCGTCGATGCAACGATCGACAGGATGGGCGTGATGCCCGATCCCGCCGCAAAGCCCACGCGATGGATCGCGCGCGCCTTCTTCACCGTGAAGCGTCCGTCCGGCGGCATCACCTCCAGCGTGTCGCCGGCCTTGAGGTTCTGCGCGGCCCAGTTTGAAAACAACCCGCCTTCGACCGGACGAATGCCGATCTCCAGCTCGCCGGCGCGCAACCGGCTGCGCGCGCAGCTGATCGAATAATTGCGGCGCACGTCCTTGCCGTCGATCTGCTTGCGCAAGGTCAGGAACTGGCCCGGCTCGAACTCGAACAGCGCGCGCTGGTCTTCGGGGATCGCGAACGTGACGGCCACCGAGCCGGCGGCTTCCGGGGACACGCGTTTCACGTTCAGCGCATAAAAGCGGGGGGCGGACATCGGGATGTTCTCCGTTCTGGTTCAATACGGCTTGAAATAATCGAAGGGTTCCTGGCAGGCCAGGCACTTGTACAGCGCCTTGCACGCGGTGGACGCGAAGCGCGAGGTCTCCACCGTGTGCGGCGAGCCGCAGCGCGGACAGGGCACGACATCGGGCGCGGACGCGCGACCGATGAAGCGCACGACCTGCGGCCCGTCGGCCGCCCGCCCCGGCGGCGCGATGCCGTACTGACGCAGCTTTTCCTTGCCGGACTCGCTCATCCAGTCGGTCGTCCATGCGGGAGCCAGTTGCGTGGATACCTGCGCGTCGATGCCGTGCTGCCGCAGCGTCGCGCGCACGTCGTCCTCGATCTGGCTGATCGCCGGGCAGCCGCTGTAGGTCGGCGTGATCACCACCTCGATGCGGCCGTCGGCAGCCTCGCGCACGTCGCGCACGATGCCGAGGTCGCGCAGCGTCAGCACCGGAATCTCCGGGTCCGACAATCCGTCCAGCGCGGCCCAGGCCTGCTCGAGCTTCGTGCTCATCACGGCTTACCAGACGGCGTTCGGATGCGCGCGCGCGAGGCTCTGCATCTCGGCGAGCAGGTAGCCGAGGTGCTCGGAATGAATGCCGCGCTTGCCCTCGGTGATGTAGCCGGCCACTTCCGGCTTCACCAGCGTGGCCTCGGCCAGCGCCGCATCGACGATCGCGTCCCAGTCCGCCTTCAGCGCGGCGACATCGACGCCGACGCCCAGCCGAACCGCTTCGGCTTCCAGCGGATTGCCGGCCCAGAATTCGCGCGTGTAGGCATACAGGTGGTCGAGCGCGGCCTGCATGCGCTGGTGCGATTCGTCGGTGCCGTCACCGAGCCGCACCAGCCAGTCGCGGCTGTGCTGCAGGTGGTAGCGCACTTCCTTCACCGATTTTTCCGCAATGGCCGCCAGTTCCGCATCCGCCGACTGGCGCAGTGCATCCCACACCAGCGCCATCAGCGCGCTGTACAGGAAGTTGCGCACGATGGTGGTGCCGAAGTCCATGCCTGCCTGCGCGTAGCCGACCAGCGCCGCATGATGCGGCAGCTC
>CAZTIF010000176.1:0-3825 GCA_964613635.1 uncultured Bifidobacterium sp.
CGGACGAATGGGAAGAGTTCTGATCCGGATGCGCCGAGCCATGGCTGCAAAGACCAGGGTACTGATCGTCGACGATTCTGCGCTGATCCGCAGCGTGCTGCGTGAAATCGTCGCCAGCCAGCCCGACATGGAAGTGGTCGGCGTCGCACCCGACCCGCTGGTGGCGCGGGAAATGATCCGCGAGCGCAATCCGGATGTGCTGACGCTCGATGTCGAGATGCCGAAGATGGATGGCCTCGACTTCCTCGAGCGGCTGATGCGGCTGCGGCCGATGCCGGTGGTGATGGTGTCCTCGCTGACCGAGCGCGGCTCCGAGACCACGCTGCGCGCGCTGGAACTGGGCGCAGTCGACTTCGTCGCCAAGCCCAAGCTCGCCATCGAATCCGGCATGCGCGACTACACCGGCCTGATCGCCGACAAGCTGCGCTCGGCCGCGCGCGCGAAGGTGCAGGCGCGCTCGCGCGCGCCGTCGTCCGCCGGCCCCTTGCCCGCACTGCGCGATCCGCTGTCGTCCAGCGAGAAGCTGATCATCGTCGGCGCGTCAACCGGCGGCACCGAGGCGATCCGCGCGTTCCTGCAGCAGATGCCGTCCGACTGTCCCGGCATCCTGATCGTGCAGCACATGCCGGAAGGCTTCACCCGTTCGTTCGCGCAGCGGCTCGACGGGCTGTGCCGGATCTCGGTCAAGGAAGCCGAAGACGGCGATCGCGTGCTGCCCGGCCATGCGTATCTCGCGCCGGGGCATTCTCACCTGCTGCTGGCCAAGAGCGGCGCGAACTACGTGACCCGGCTCGACCAGGGCCCGCCGGTGAACCGGCACCGGCCGTCGGTGGACGTGCTGTTCGCGTCGGCCGCGACCGGCGCGGGCAGGAACGCGCTCGGCGTGATCCTGACCGGCATGGGCAAGGATGGTGCGGCCGGGATGCTGAAGATGCGCGAGGCCGGCGCGGTGAATTTTGCGCAGGACGAGGCCAGCTGCGTGGTGTACGGCATGCCGCGCGAGGCGGTGGCGATTGGCGCGGTGCATGAGATTGCGCCGCTCGACCAGCTGCCGGCGCGGGTGCTCGGGCAGCTGGCGAAGGATGGAGGGAGGGCGCTGCGCGTATGAGCGGAGGGATCAGTCGAGCTTCTGGATTATCGTCAGGCTGTCGTCGTAGCGCCGGGTGCAGAGCGACACGATCTGCTCGTAATAGTGCGACAGCACGTTGAGCCCTTTGAACGAGACGATGTCGTTGCGCAGCAGGTCGGCCCGTACGTGCCCGAGTGCGGCGGGATCTTCCCGGCAGGCTTCGATCCGGCGGTCGTTTTCCTGCCGGGCGATGGCGACCAGGCGGTTGAGCGCGTTCACCATGCCGACGTTGTCCGCGAGGCTGTCGGACAGCAGCGGCGCGAAGCTGACCAGCTGTTCGAGCATCTGCATGCGCAGCTCGTCGGGCAACTGGTCGGCCACCTGCGGCAGCCATTCGGAGAGGATCTTGAAGATCGTGACTTTTTTGTCGGTGTCGGCGCAGTCGTAGGCCGCACGGGCAGCGTAAAAGAAGGAAAGCAGCGCATCGGCGCGCAGCATGGTCCACAGATGTTTGCAGCTCATCACGAGGCTCGACAGGGTGGCGTTGTCCGCTGTCGGAATCCTCGACAGGATGTTCGCGAGGATTTCCTCCGGAAGCTGCAGCAGTTGGGGTGTCGTGTCGCCGGGCGTATTTGGCAGGATTGAAACTGAAGGGATGCGGTCCATGGCAAGCGTCTCCGTTTAAAAAATCAAGGGTAAGTTGGAGCACCCGATGGATGGTTCCGTCCGACGAGCCTCAGTTTTCCCGTTTTTCAACCGTAAATGACGCAATAGCAGTCTGATTTGAACCAGGAGCCGACATGGCAGACCCGAAAACCAAATTCCTCGTCGTCGATGACTTTTCGACCATGCGCCGCATCGTGCGCAACCTGCTGAAAGAACTCGGCTATGCGAACGTCGACGAGGCCGAGGACGGCGCGATGGCGCTGTCCAAGCTCAAGAGCGAAAACTTCGACTTCGTGATCTCCGACTGGAACATGCCCAACATGGACGGGCTGGAGATGCTCAAGCAGATCCGCGCCGATGGCGCGATCGCGAAGCTGCCGGTGCTGATGGTGACCGCCGAGGCGAAGAAGGAAAACATCATCGCCGCCGCCCAGGCCGGCGCCAACGGCTACGTGGTCAAGCCCTTCACCGCCGCCACGCTGGACGAAAAGCTGGCGAAGATTTTCGAGAAGCTGGAAAAGGCGGCCTGATCATGGACGCAAAGACGATCGATATTTCGGACATCGAACAGTCCCGCTATGACGAACTGCTGTCGCGTGTAGGCCACCTGACCCGCAGCCTGCACGAGAGCCTGCGCGAGCTCGGCCTCGACAAGGAAATCGAGCGGCTGGCGAAGGACGATATCACCAACACGCGCGACCGCCTGATGTACGTCGCAAAGATGACCGAGCAGGCCGCGCAGCGCGTGCTGAACGCGACCGACGCGGCCTCGCCGCTGCAGGAGGCGATGGAGCGTGGCGCGACCGGCCTGGCCGAAGAATGGCAGGCTGCGCTGGCGTCGCCGGCCGGCCTCGACACCGGCCTCGGGCAGCGCACGCTGGACTTCCTGCAGACCACGCGCGACGCGGCGTCCGACACGAAGAAGCACCTGATGGACATCATGCTCGCGCAGGATTTCCAGGACCTGACCGGCCAGGTGATCACCAAGGTCACCAAGCTCGGGCACAGCCTCGAATCGCAGCTGGTGCAGCTGCTGATCGACCATGCGCCTGTCGATGGCCGTCGCGACGCCGGCAACAGCCTGCTGAACGGGCCGCAGGTGAACCCGGAAGGCAAGGCCGATGTGGTGGCCGACCAGGGACAGGTCGACGATTTGCTGGAGAGTCTCGGCTTCTGAACCCTTGCCGCCCTGAGGGCGGCAGCGGACGCCGGCGGCTTGCCGGCGCGCCGATGGTTGAATTCACAAGATATCGCCGGGGCGATCAGCCCCGGCTTTCCCTCGCTGTTCCCCCGATGCCGGCGGCCTTGCCCGCCGAATAATTCCATCATGTCCCAATGGGCGACAACGGAGTGATGGATGGCCGCCGACAGCGAGCTCGAAAAGACCGAACCAGCCAGTGAACGGCGCCTCGAAAAGGCGCGCGAAGACGGCCAGGTGCCGCGTTCGCGCGACCTCGCTGCCTGCGCGTCGCTGCTGGCCGGCGGCCTGCTGCTGTGGGCGAGCGGCGCATCGCTGCAGTCGGCCTTCGCGCTGCTGCTGAAAGACAGCCTTTCCTTCCCGCGCGAACTCGCGTTCGAACCGGTGCTGCTGCTCGAGCATGGCAGCCACGCGCTTGGCCGCGTGCTGTGGGCCATGCTGCCCTTCGGCGCAGTGGTGCTGGTGGCCGTCATTGCGTCGCCGCTGCTGGTCGGCGGCTGGCTGTTCACCGCCAAGGCGGTGGCGCCGAAATTCGACCGGCTCGACCCGATCGCCGGCATCGGCCGCATGTTCTCGCTGCATTCGCTCGGCGAACTCGGCAAGGCGCTCGCCAAGACCCTGCTGGTCGGCGCGGCGGCCTGGTATGTCGTACGCAGCCATGTCGAAGAACTGTTCGCGCTGGCGCAGGCGCCGGTGGGCGCCGGCGACGCCTCGCTCGGCCATCTGTTGTTCGTCGCGTTCGTCGCCATGGCCGGCATGCTCGCGCTGGTGGCTGCGGTCGATGTGCCGTGGCAGCGCTGGCAGCATGCGAAGAAGCTGATGATGACGCGCGAAGAGGTGCGGCAGGAACACAAGGAACAGGAAGGCAACCCCGAGATCAAGGGCCGCATCC
>CAZTIF010000177.1:0-3824 GCA_964613635.1 uncultured Bifidobacterium sp.
CGGTGTGGAATAGTCACCGGCATGAGCTCGTCACAAGAACGACTGGCCTTCAGCCAGAGACTGCAACAGGCGCTGCAGAATGCCGATCATTCGCCGACCAGTCCGACCCTGCTGGCCCGGGCGTTCAATCTCCACTTCAGCGGAAGCCCGGTAACCGCGCATGCAGCACGCAAATGGCTGCAGGGCGAATCGATTCCGACGCAGGAAAAATTGCGCGCGCTGGCAAGCTGGCTTGGCGTGCCGGCCGACTGGCTGCGCTTCGGCAGCCTCGAAGCGCCGAAGGATGCCGATGTGCCGCCGTCGCCGGTCGATGCGCAGCTGCGCGCGCAAATGCGCCAGCTCGATGAACATGATCGCGCGCTGGTCTGCGAGTTTGCGCGCATGCTGGTGAAGAACAGCAAGAAGAAATAGGCCTCAGCCCGCCGTCAATTTGCAGCCAGTTCGCGCAGATAGCGCAGTCCGGCGATCGCGCGGCTGCCGTACCACGACAGCATTTCGCCATCGACCAGCCGCACCGGCTTGCCGATCTGCTTCTCCAGCGCATCCGCATGCGCGTCGGTGAAGCGATAGGGCTCGCTCGACAGCAGCACTTCATCCACCTCCGAGGCCAGCGCCTCGCTCCAGCGGAATTCCGGATAGCGCCGCTCCGACGGCGCAAGCCACTGCTGCCAGCCGACCAGCCCGAGCATGCGCGCGATATAAGTGTCGCGCGACACCGTCATCCACGGATCCTGCCAGATGCAGTACAGCACGCGGCGCGGCCGGCTTGGCGTCGCTGCTGTCATCGCCAGTTCGCGCTCGAATTCCGCGCACAGCGCCTCGGCCGCCGCAGTCGCACCGAACAGGCCGCCTATCAGCCGGAACAGCGCGAGGTTGTCCTGCGGCGCGACCGGATGCGTGACGATCACGTTGGGCACGAATTCCGCGAGCCGCTCGACGGTCGGCTTTTCGTTCTCGTCGATGTTTACCAGCAGGTGCGTGGGCGCGAGCCGGCGGATCTTCTCGATGTTCACATCCTTGGTGCCGCCGATCTTGGGCACCGCCGCGATTTCATCGGCGGGATGAATGCAGAAACCGGTGCGGCCGACCAGATGGCGCGCCAGCCCGAGCGCGCAGACCAGCTCGGTGACCGACGGCACCAGCGACACGATGCGCGGCTCGCCGTCGAACGGCCGGTGCAGCTGGCCGCTCGCATCGGTCAGGATGTCGCTCATCGGCGGGAATGAATGTCGTCGTACGAGGGCTTGTGCGGCGCGCGCGCGAACAGCCGGTCATACAGCCAGTTCGGCAGGAGTCGCAGCAGCCAGGCGACGCCGCGCATCGGCCACGGGATCACCGCGTAGCTGCGGCCGGCGTCGATCACGCGCCATGCGCGCTGCGCGAAGCGCGCGGCCGACAGCAGGAAGGGCATCGGGTAGTCGTTCACCTGCGTCATCGGCGTGTCGATGTAGCCGGGCGCGATCGTCACCACGCAGATGCCCTGCGCGCGCAACTCGACGCGCAACGATTCGCAATAGCTGATCACCGCCGCCTTCGATGCGCTGTAGGCCTCGGCGCCCGGCAGGCCGCGGATGCCGGCGACGCTGGCGATGCCGACCAGCCGCAGCCCGCGCTCGCCGGCGGCCGCCTGCGCCTTCATCGTTTCAATGAAAGGCGCGAAGGTCGCGGCAGTGGCGATCACGTTGGTCTGGATGACTTGCGCGAACACGTCGAGATCGGCGCTGCGCTCGGTCAGCGTGCCGTAGGAAATGCCGGCGTTGGCAATGACGATGTCGACGCCGCCGGCGCGCCGGATGAAATCGGCCGCGGCGGCGCGCAGCGCGTCGTGGTCATTCACGTCGACGGCATAGACCGCATGCAGCGACGGGTTGGGCAGGCCGGCGGCGACCTGCCGCAGCGCAGCCTCGCGCCGCCCGAGCAGGCCAACGCGGGCGCCGCGCAGCGCATATTCGCGCGCGAGCGCCTCGCCGAGGCCGCTGGACGCGCCCGTGATGAAGACGCGTTTCAAGACTGCCAGCTTTGCGCCAAGCTCACTTCGCCTTCTTCGCGACCAGCGCGTCCATCACCTGCAGGGTCGCGCTGTTCATCGCTTCTTCGGACGAGCCGCGCATGGTCTTGCCGACCAGCGCCGGCGACGTGATGTACTGGCCGTCGATCGCGATGGTCGGCACGCCTTCGATGCGGTAGATGTCCTGCAGCTGGCGCACGCGGCCGACCTTGCTCTGCACGGTGAAGGAATTGAAGGTCTCGGCGAACTTCTTCTGGTCGATGTCCTGTTTGGCCATGAAGCCCATGATCTCTTCCTCGCGGTTGAGCTTCATGCGCTGCAGGTGGACGGCGTCGAACACCACGCGGTGCAGGTCGAGCCGGCCCATCGCTTCGAGTGTGTAGTACAGCTTCTGCTGCGGCACGAAGGATTCGCGGAAGCCGACCGGCACGCGTTTGAGCACGATCTTGTCCGCATTCTTCTTCGCCCATTCGGCAAGGTGAGGCTCGAACGCGAAGCAGTGCGGGCAGTTGTACCAGAAGAATTCCATCACCTCGACCTTCTTGCCGGCCTCGGTCGGCTGCGCCTGTTGCAGGCGCTGGTACTCGACGCCTTCGACCGGCGCGTTCGGGGCGGCAGCAGCGGACAGCGCGACGAAGCCGAAGCTGGCGATACAGAGCAGGCGTTGCAGGATGCGCATCGATATTCCTCAGTCAGAAAAAATCATTTCGGGACGCGCACGACGGCGACGTCGACACCGTTGTCGGACAGCCGCGCGCGCGCGCGATTCATGCTCTCGACGTCGGCGAACGGGCCGACACGAACACGGTACAGGTTGCCCAGCTCGGACTTGCGCTCGGCAATGCTGGCGGCCACGCCCATCAGCGCGAGCCGCGCCTTGGTCGCCTCGGCGTCCTGCTGCTCGCGGAACGCACCGGCCTGCAGATAGTAGGTGAAGCCGTCACCGGCGGCCGGCGCCGAAACATTTGCTGACGATGCCGGCGCCGCCGCGGCTGCAGCTGCAGCCTGAGGTGCGGCCGGCGGGCTGGCAGTGGAGGCGGAGGTGGATGCGGCGGCCGGCGCAGGAGCCGGACGCGGCGTCTCGTGCGACGACGGGTCGTGCGCCGGCGCGCTCGCGGCGGCAGCCGGTTCGGCCGGCTCGCGACGTTCGCGGCCGCGGCCCGGCAGGGACTTGTTCGGGTCGCCCAGTTCGCCGGCCGGCTGAGACTGCTTGCCCATCTTGTCGACGAAGGGCAGCGGCGTCTTCATGATGGTCATGGCGACCCAGACGGCGATGACGAGGCCGATGATCAGGCCGACGATCAGGCCGGTGACGGTGCCGCCCTGCTGGCGGACTCCGGGAAGGCGATGCGGTGCGGTCATGCTTACATTCTTGCCGGCGCCGAGACGCCGATCAGCTCCAATCCGTTGCGCAGGACCTGGCGGGTGGCCAGCAGCAGCGCCAGCCGCGCCAGTTTCAGCGCGTCGTCATCGACCAGGAATCTCTCCGCATTGTAGTAGCTGTGCAGTTCGCCCGCGAGTTCGCGCAGGTAGAACGCGACCTGGTGCGGGCCGAGTTCTTCGCAGGCCTTGGCCAGCATTTCCGGATACTCGGACAGCTTGGCCAGCAGCGCTGCCTCGCGCGCCGATGCCAGCGGCGACAGGTCGGTGCCCTGCAGCGCGGCCTCGTCGCCGCCCCACTGCGCCAGCACCGAGCAGATGCGCGCATGCGCGTACTGCACGTAGTAGACCGGGTTCTCGTCGGACTGCGCGAGCGCGAGGTCGACGTCGAACACGAACTCGGTGTCGGCCTTGCGCGAGATGAGGAAGAAACGCA
>CAZTIF010000178.1:0-3818 GCA_964613635.1 uncultured Bifidobacterium sp.
CGCTTCTCCGAGCCCGTGTCCGACCTGGTCAAGCGTTACACCGCGTCGGTGTTCTTCGACAAGCGCCTCGCGCATGTCGACATCCAGGGCTCGCTCGCGCATGCGGACATGCTGGCAGCGCAGGGCATCATCAGCGCGCAGGATCTCGCGGACATACAGCGCGGCATGGCGCAGATCCTGTCCGAGATCGACGCCGGCCGCTTCGAATGGCTGCTCGATCTCGAAGACGTGCACCTGAACATCGAGAAGCGCCTGACCGAGCTGGTCGGCGACGCCGGCAAGCGCCTGCACACCGGCCGCTCGCGCAATGACCAGGTCGCCACCGACATCCGCCTGTACATGCGCGGCGCGATCGACGACATCCTCGGGCTGCTGAAGGCGCTGCGCACGGCACTGGTCGACCTCGCGGAACAGCATGCGGACACCATCCTGCCCGGCTTCACGCACATGCAGGTCGCGCAGCCGGTGACTTTCGGCCACCACATGCTGGCCTATGTCGAAATGTTCGGCCGCGACGCCGAGCGCATGGCCGACTGCCGCAAGCGCGTCAACCGCCTGCCGCTGGGCGCAGCTGCACTGGCCGGCACCACCTTCCCGATCGACCGCGAGCGCGTCGCGAAGACGCTGGGTTTCGATGACGTCTGCCACAACTCGCTCGACGCGGTGTCCGACCGCGACTTCGCGATCGAATTCTGTGCCGCCGCCGCGCTGGTGATGACGCATATCTCGCGGCTGTCGGAAGAACTGGTGATCTGGATGAGCCCGCGCGTCGGCTTCATCGACATCGCCGACCGCTTCTGCACCGGCTCGTCGATCATGCCGCAGAAGAAGAACCCGGACGTGCCCGAACTCGCGCGCGGCAAGACCGGCCGCGTGAACGGCCACCTGGTGTCGCTGCTGACGCTGATGAAGGGCCAGCCGCTCGCGTACAACAAGGACAACCAGGAAGACAAGGAACCGCTGTTCGACACCGTCGACACGCTGGTCGACACGCTGCGCATCTTCGCCGACATGGCCGGCGGCATCACCGTCAAGCCGGAAGCGATGCGCTCGGCCGCGCTGCAGGGCTATGCGACCGCGACCGACCTCGCCGACTACCTCGTGAAGAAGGGCCTGCCCTTCCGCGATGCGCATGAAGCGGTCGCCCATGCGGTGCGCACCTGCGAACAGAAAGGCTGCGACCTCGCCGACCTGTCGTTGGACGAACTTCGCGCGTTCTCGCCGCTGATCGGCGAAGACGTCCAGATAGTGCTGACGCTGGAAGGTTCGGTTGCCGCGCGTGCGCATGTTGGCGGCACTGCGCCGGAGCAGGTGCGCGAGGCGATACGCCGCGTACGCAGCCAGCTCGGCTGAGTTTTTCGGGGCTCACGATGAAACCCGCGCCGGTTCGCCGGCGCGGGTTTTTTTATGCCCGCACGCCCGCACCGCACACCGGCCGCTGCGGAACAATCCCCTCGCCCCGCTCCCCGACGCATCGTCCGGCATTAAAAGCCCCTTCCAATTTTGAAAATCCGGGGGGGCGTTTCCACCGTATTGTTGTGATAAAACGTCAAGCTCGGGAGCGATATAAAGAACTCAAATATGGTGAAGTTCGTTGTTGCATAGCAGCACGGAAGTTTCCGGAAAACGGCGAATACATTCCCTCCCACACTCGCCGCACCTGTGTCCCTTCCCCCGGGCACAGCGCTGCGTCGCAGTGTCATTCCCGGCAGTAAAAAACAAAAACCAAGGAGACCTGATAGATGCGCGCGCGTTCGTGTCAGTGGCCACCGCAAGCGTGGACTGCCTAAACCTCTCGAGAGAACTTCACCATGCAATCACTACTTTTCCTATCGAGGCGGATCGACGCGCTCAATGAGCGCATCGGCCTGGCCATCAGCTGGGCACTGCTCGCCGCGGTGCTGATCTGTTCCGGCAATGCGCTGGTGCGCTACCTGCTCAATACCAGTTCGAATGCCTGGCTGGAGATTCAATGGTACCTGTTCGGGGCGATGTTCCTGCTCGCCTCGGCCTACACGCTCAAGCGCAACGAGCATGTGCGCATTGATGTCGTGGTCGGCCGCTTCTCCAAGCGCACGCAGGTGTGGATCGACATCTTCGGCTTCGTGTTCTTCCTGCTGCCGGCCGTCGGCCTGATCCTGTATTTCGCTTGGCCGTATGCGCTCGAGTCGATCCGCAACCAGGAAGTGTCGAGCAATGCGGGCGGCCTGATCATCTGGCCGGCGAAGGTGCTGATCCCGATCGGCTTCCTGCTGCTGACGCTGCAGGGCCTGTCCGAGCTGATCAAGCGCTTCGGCTACCTGAGTGGGCTGGTGGACGCGAGCGAATTCGAGAAGCAGCAGCCGACGCCGCAGGAAGAGATCGCGGCCATCGCCGCCGCCAACAACCTGGAGTCGCCTGCGGTAGCGCTGGCCGGCGCCGCCGATACCGCGACGGAGGCCTGAGATGATGGAATTCCTGGTTGCAAACATGGCGCCGGTGATGTTCGCCATGCTGGTGCTGTTCCTGCTGTCCGGCTTCCCGGTCGCGTTCTCGCTGGCCGCCAACGGCCTGCTGTTCGGCCTGATCGGCATCGAGGCCGGCCTGCTGAAGCCGGAGCTGCTGCAGGCGCTGCCGAACCGCGTGTTCGGCATCATGGCCAACGACACGCTGCTGGCCATTCCGTTCTTCACCTTCATGGGCCTGATCCTCGAGCGCTCCGGCATGGCCGAAGACCTGCTCGACACCATCGGGCAGCTGTTCGGGCCGCTGCGCGGCGGCATCGCCTATGCGGTGATCTTCGTCGGCGCGCTGCTGGCCGCAACCACCGGCGTGGTGGCGGCGTCGGTGATCTCGATGGGCCTGATCTCGCTGCCGGTGATGCTGCGCTACGGCTATGACCGCAAGATCGCGTCCGGCGTGATCGCTGCGTCGGGCACGCTGGCGCAGATCATCCCTCCGTCGCTGGTGCTGATCGTGATGGCCGACCAGCTCGGCCGCTCGGTCGGCGACATGTACCAGGCAGCCTTCCTGCCGGGCCTCGCGCTGACGGCGATGTATGCGCTTTACATCCTGATCGTCTCGATGATCCGTCCGGCGGCACTGCCGGCGCTGCCGCCGGAAGCGCGCAACCTGCGCGAAGCCGACGGCTCCACCGGCCTGCCGTCGCTGGCGGCCGTGATCGCGCTCGGCTGGGCTGCTGCCTGGCTGTTCAAGACCTTCTACCTGGCCAGCGCAAAACCGGGACTCCCCGCGGACGAAGTGCTGATGTACAGCGGCGTGGTCGGCGTGCTGGTCGCGTACGGCTCCGCACTGGCGAACAAGAAGCTGAAGCTCGGCATGCTGTCGAAGATGGCCGAGAAGGTGGTGCTGGTGCTGGTGCCGCCGCTGGCGCTGATCTTCCTGGTGCTCGGCACGATCTTCATCGGCATCGCCACGCCGACCGAAGGCGGCGGCATGGGCGCGCTCGGCGCGATGATTCTCGCGATGTCGAATCGCCGGCTGTCGAAGGACCTGCTGACGCAGGCGATGAACTCGACCACGCGGCTGTCCTGCTTCGTGCTGTTCATCCTGATCGGCTCCAGCGTGTTCTCGCTGGTCTTCCGTGGCATCAACGGCGACCTGTGGGTCGAGCACCTGCTGAGCTCGCTGCCGGGCGGCCAGGCCGGCTTCCTGATCGTCGTCAACCTGCTGTTCTTCGGCCTCGCTTTCTTCCTAGACTTCTTCGAGCTGGCCTTCATCCTGGTTCCGCTGGTTGGCCCGGTGGCCGACAAGATGGGCATCGACCTGATCTGGTTCGGCGTGCTGCTGTCGGTGAACATGCAGACCTCGTTCATGCA
>CAZTIF010000179.1:0-3659 GCA_964613635.1 uncultured Bifidobacterium sp.
GCTGAACGGCATCGGCGTATTCGCCGATGCGCGGCCTGCAAGGCGGGATCCAGCGCCTTCGAAGCACTTCACCTTGATTGACCGGCAGTGCACCACCGATGGTGACCAAACCCCGGTTCACGCCAGCGGCAACCCCAGCCGCCACCCGGTGCGGCGCGCCAGCGCCTCGACATCTTCGCGCGTATCGAGGTCGATCACGAAATGCGCGTTGGTCGTCAGGTGCCGGTGCACGCGCTGCGGGTTCTCGTCAATGAACTTGCGCAGTGCAAGCCGGCCCGACGCCAGCATCGCGCAGATCAGCTCGCCGGAAAACGCGACCGGATTGCCGCGCACGCCTTCAACCTCCGGATAAACGACGTCGGTGCCGGCCGCACGCTGCGCGAACGCCGCCAGCAGCTCCTGCAGTTCCTCGCGCCCCACCAGCGGCTGGTCGGCCAGCGCGACGATGACGACGTCGAAGTCGCCGCCGAGCGCCGCGACGCCGAGCTTCACCGACGACGGCTGGCCGGCGTCCGGGTCCGGGTTGCGTACCACGGTGACGGGAAAGCGCGCCGCCACCGGCTCGATCACCTGATGGTAATGGCCGCTGACAACCACCACGCGCCCGATCCCGGCCGCAGCCATCGCCGCGAGATGCCGTTCGAGCAAGGTCACGCCATCGACGGTCAGCAGGCATTTCGGCACGCCGCCCATGCGCGAGCCCTGCCCGGCGGCGAGCAGCACCGCGCCGCACTTCAAGCTGTCTGGATTCATCTTTCCTTCCTGTCCGGGCGGCAAGGCCTTGCCGCTCCTGCGGCGCACGCTTGCCGCAGTTTCATCGGCGAGCCGCGATTCTGCGCCATTTTTCGCAGTGGAACGCTAATTGCTGATGAAATGCCATCAGCCACCATAGTTCGAAATATCGTACCGTTATGGCAATAATCACCAACGTCACCTCCATCGGCAGCACGGCCGCTGCCGCTGGCGGACTGCCGTCCACGCGGCAGATCAAGTCCGATCTGGCCGCCGCGCTGGTGGCCGCCGGCATCACCGACGCAAAGGCCACCGACCCGTCGCCGAAGGGCTTCCCGAAAGGCGTGGGCTGGGTCGATGCCTACCGGATGGTGATCGCGTGGAAGGAAGACGGCAATCCGGCCACGCCCGGCACGCCGCAGATTTCGGCATCCGCGCTGAAATCGACGCTGGGCGCGACCCGCGCGCTGGCCGACCTCGGCGTGACCGACCTGTCGACCTACCCGCGCGGCAGCACGGTGTCCGGCGTCCTCGACAGCATCTACCGCGACAGCAGCAACGGCAAGCTGGCGTCGCTGATGTCGCGCGCCGGCATCTACGACCTGTCCGCCTTCCCGCCCGGGACCACGATCTACCAGGCCTTCAAGCTGGTCGAGGATCCGGAAAATCCAGGCAAGGTGTCGACGGCGCAGTTCGCCAACTACAAGGCCGCGTCGGCGGCGCTGAAGTCGCTCGGCATCACCAGCCTGGCGAATTTTCCGCGCGCGACCACGCTGCCGGAAGCGGCCGCGATGCTGGAGCCGAAAGCCAGCCTGATGCTGGCGATGGCCGGCGTCGACAAGAGCCAGTTCAAGGATCCGTCGCTGTCCTCGCTGTCGGCGATCGCCTTGCTGACCCAGCTGCCGAACTCGATACAGCAGCTGCGCCCGCTGCCGGCCGGACAGACCTCGGCCAATCTGGCAAAACAGGCGGCCGCCGCGCAGAAACTGGTCACCATGGGCTATGACAGCCTCGCGCCGTTTGCGGCCATGGCCAGCTTCGGCGGCACTGCCCCGACCCCCGCCGCCGCGCTTGCCGCGGTGACGAAGAAACCCGCAGCGGCCGACCTGCCCGCCCCTGCGTCGGCCAGTACCGAGCGCCTGTTCCAGCGCACCGTGAGCACCCCGGTCCGCAGCTACGGCACGCCGAACCCGGTCACCATGAGCGTCTTCACCGCGCCGGCCGGACAGAAGGTGACGCCGAACGGCACCGCCGCGAACGTCAGCGTGGTGACGGCAGCGCAGGTGCTCGAATTCAACCGCGCCTTCTGGGCGCCGAAGGCCTGATCCCGCATCCCCGCGCCGCAAGCCGTCAATCGCCGACAAGGGCCTTTTACGGAAAAGAATTCTTTTGCGAAATCGAAGTCCGTATACTCCGCCGGTTGCCCTTCGAGACGCGTGCCAGAATGAAAACAATCGTCGCCGCCAGCCTGCTGGCCCTGTCCGCTGCCGCCAGCGCGGGCGATTACACCCCGTTCATCGGCATCGATGCGGCCAGCGAGCGCGATTCGCTGAAGAACGACTATGTGAATGCGAACCTGACGGTCGGGCTGAAAGGGCCGGGCAAGATGGAATATGCGGTGCGCATCGGCGCGACCGAAAAGGAACAGGACACGCACTCGCGCAACATCGAGACGCGCATCAAGAAATCCTTCGACATGGGCCTGCCCTTCAGCCCCTACCTTGCGGTGCGCCTCGGCCAGAAGACCAACAACACCGACAAGTCCTCTTACTCGCACTGGGCGCTGGACGCCGGCCTGAAACTGCCCGTCGCCAGCCAGCTCGCCCTCGACATCGGCGTGCGCTACCGCGACGCCTTCCGCAGCACCATCAACTACCAGAGCACGCGCTATCACCTCGCCGTGCTGTACGAGATCGATCCGGCGAATGTCGTCGGCTTGCGCTACACCACCAGCACATCGACCAACAAGCCGGAAGAGGAACGCGACGGCTGGCGCATCAACTACCAGCACAATTTCTGAGCTAAGCTCGCCGCAGCGGCGAGCGCATCCCTCCGAAGGCCCGCGCGCGCAGCGCCCGGGCCTTTTTGTCTTTCATGGGTCTGCTTTACATGACTTTCTGAAAAGCTCAGATTTTCCTGAGATAATCTCTTCCCAAAGCTGACAGAAAACTGACGGTCGCTGATTACACTGCGACCTTCGTTTTTTGAAAGCGAACCATCATTTCAGGGAGAAGCATGCATCATCGAAGGATTCGGCAGGAAAGCCCGGGACAAGGGATGACCCGAACCCAAGACACACTGCGACAGCTCGCGACCGCCAGCCTGCTGGCTTTGCTGCTTCCGCTTGCGCCGGTCGCCGACGCGCAGCAGAAGGCCACTGGCACCAAGGGCAAGGCCGCGCGCCCGTCGGCCACGACGAAGGCGCCGGCCCGCAACCAGAACCCGCCGGCGGCGCCCGCAGCAACGCCGGCCGGCTCGCCCGCCGCAGCGCCGGCCGTCACGCCGGTGGCCGCGCCCGAGCCGGTGATGCCGTCCGCGCCGCCGGCGCAGGCGCAGGTGCCGCCGCAGCCCGCGGCCCAGCCGCCGGGACCGCCGCCGACCATGCTCAGCATCGACAACCTGGTCGACACTGTCCTGCAGTACAACCCGTCACTGCAGGCGGCACGCCGCACCATCGACATTGCCAGCGCCGCCGTGATCAGCGCCGGCGCGTACCCGAACCCGCGCCTCGAACTGAGCTCGGGCCGCAATGCGACGCCGACCCCGACCGCCGCGGCCGGCAATGTGCATGGCATCGGCGTCTCGCAGACCATCGAGAACCCGGCGCTGCGCAGCGCACGGATGAACACCGCGCTGTACGCCGAGCAGGCGTCGATGCAGTCGTTCTCGCAGACCCGCAATGCGCTGGTCGGCGAGGTGCGGCTGCG
>CAZTIF010000180.1:0-3647 GCA_964613635.1 uncultured Bifidobacterium sp.
CAACGATCGTGCAATGGCAAATGACCGATGGACTCCGGAAGAGTTGGCTAATCAGGTTTTCACACTTTCTGGCACAAGCAACGTCGAGCAAGGGCACTTTAGCTTGGGCGATTTGCCTGACCAGCTTATCAAGCTCGTCACAAAGAACATTCCAATCAACGATGATGGTTCCCGAATTTTTGAATGAAGCGGCAAAGCTGACGCGGCAGTTGTCCGAAAAGATGTGTGCTGTTCATGCAAACAGCCAGTGGTCGTGCCGGCCTTATCACCGGGCGTGGACCACGCTTCGTTTGATTGGCGCAATATCCGGCGCACGCACTGACGGAGAATTCCTGCTGGAGCAGTACAGGGCAGTCGCCAAATCGAAGCCGAAAGCCAAAGTGCTGATCACGGGAGCAGCAGACCATTCCATACTGCATTTTCTCGTATCCGCATTTCGATCAGAAGGCGGGAATCCGGAAATTTCATTGGTAGACCTTTGCGAAACCACCCTGTCGCTGAATGACTGGTATGCCAAGCGCATTGGCGCAAACCTGAAGGTCTATCGCGGCGACATTCGTCATTTGGCAGCCTTACCTGAAGGCCAGGATTTGATCACCACCCACAGCGTCTTCAGCTTTTTGTCTTCGGAAGAAATTCAAAAATTCCTGGTTTCATTAAAGCCCAAGCTCAGGCCCGAAGGGATGCTGGTATTTGCGCAAGGAATCAGCCCGGAGCGCAGGAACGGAAGTCGCGTCAATTTCTCGGCAGAGGAAATGGCGCAATTCGTGGAACTGGCGGCCGAGCGTTTTCTGGCGCTTGGCAAGAAAGACGACCTGGACGAGACCTCTGTGCGGGAGCTCGCCAGGGGATTTGCGGCCAGCAAGGACATTTTTGCCATCAGCCACAGCCAAGTCATTCTGGAACCTCTTGCGCAGGCTGGCTTTCGGCAGGAGTACGTTCAGGAAGTCGAGCGACAACCCCATCATTACAAGTCATCGGCACCGACGCCGAGCGAACGATCGTTTAGTCTCAGGGTGGTTGCCAGATCGGTCTAGTGCAGGCCGAACGCAGGGCCAAGGCCAGCGCCGGCGCCCTTCATGGCATGTGCTCAACCAGGCCGGAAGAATGACGGACACAAGATCAGGTTACAGGCAAGTTATCCGGCGAAAACAACGATATGATTAATAGAACACAATAAATTTGACGGCGATTTACGAGGATCCCCTGGAAAGATCGCAAGTCTTGTCGCATGTGAGACCAATAAATGCCTTTATTGCAACACTCAAATCCTTTCCGCCTGCTGCACTCCCTGCCTTTCTCCCTGCTGGCCTTCCTGCTCATACTGAATGGCGGCCTGCGCCTTGCGCTGCTGGCCTATACCGGCGCAGCGCAGGTACCCCTGTCAAGCTGGCCACTGGTTCTGGCCAAAGGCGTCTGGTTCGACCTGGTGGTCGCGTCGGTGCTGCTGGCACCCGTGCTGGTCCATGAAGCCTTGCTGCCGAACCGCTGGCGCACGGCCACGCTGCATCGCTGGCTGCGCGCCATCTGGCTGTTCGCGTCGATCTGCCTGCTGTTGTTCGGCGCGGTCTCGGAATTCACGTTCTGGATGGAGTTCTCGACCCGGCTGAACTTCATTGCGCTGGACTACCTCATTTATACGAGCGAGGTGATCGGCAACATCCGCGAGTCCTATCCGGTCGGCGCCATCCTGACCGTGGTCGCCTTCGCTGCCGCACTCATCACCTGGGCGTTGCTGCAATGGACGCGGCGCGCCTCTCCACCTGCGCTGACGGTGCGCCAGCGCTCCGTGATGCTGGTGCTCGCGCTGGCCGCACCGGCAACGCTGCTGGCTGTCGCGAATGTCGAACAGATGGAGGGCAACAAGAATGCCTATGCTGATGAATTGTCGGGCAACGGGCTGTTCACGCTGGCGGCTGCGGCACGACGTAACGAACTCGACTACATGAAGTTCTACCGCACGCTGCCGGCCGACACGGTGTCGAAGACGCTCGCCGATTTGGGCATCGCGCACCTGCCCACGCTGGAGATGCGCCGGCTGAGTTTCGACACCGACGCAGCGACGACCTCGCGCCACTTCGCGCGCACGCCGAAAAACCTGGTGCTGGTGTCGGTGGAAAGCCTGTCGGCGTCCTACCTCGGCAGCTACGGGTCAGGCGAGAACCTGACACCGAACCTCGACGCGCTGGCGCGCGAGGGGCTGCGCTTCGCGCAGGTCTATGCAACCGGCACCCGTACCGTACGCGGACTGGAGGCGCTGTCGCTGGGCACGCCGCCGGTGCCGGGACAGGCGATCGTGCGCCGTCCGCATAACGAGCACCTCGCGACGCTCGGTGAAGTACTCGAGCACCAGGGTTTCGACACCTATTTCTTCTACGGCGGCTACGGCTATTTCGACAACATGAATGCTTATTTCAGCGCGAACGATTATCGCGTTGTCGACCGCACCGACATTCCATCGGATCGCATCGTGTTCGAAAACGTCTGGGGCGTCGCCGACGAGGTGCTGTTCGACACCGTCATCTCGCAGCTGGACAAGCAAGCCGCCGGCAAAAAGCCGTTCTTTGCGCACGTGATGACGACCAGCAATCACCGTCCGTACACCTACCCGGACGGCCGCATCGACATTCCGTCGCCGGGCGGGCGCAAGGGCGCAGTCAAGTACAGCGACTATGCAATCGGCAAGTTCATCCGCGATGCGAAGACGCGGCCGTGGTTCAGGGACACGCTGTTCGTGTTCGTCGCCGATCATTGCGCGTCCGTCGCCGGCAAGACGCGGCTGCCGGTGAAGCATTACCAGATACCGCTGATCCTGTACGCGCCGGGCAACCTGAAGCCGGGCGTGTATTCCCCGATGATCAGCCAGATCGATATCGTGCCCAGCGTCGTCGAGGCACTGGGCCAGCATGGCGATGACCTGTTCTTCGGGCGCTCGGTGTTCGAAGAAGGCGCGCCGCCGGAACGCGCCTTCATCAGCAACTACCAGGAGCTCGGCTACCTCAAGCGCAACAAGCTGACCGTGCTGCTGCCGAAGCGGCGCGTACAGGCCTTCGATGTCGATCCGACGACCTTCGAGGCGACACCGGCCGAGATCGACCAGGCGCTGCTGAAGGAAGCGATTGCGTATTACCAGAGCGCGTCCACGGATTTCCGCAGCGGCTTGCTGGGCGCGCCTTTCTATTCGAAGCCGGCGCGCTGAAGGGAAGCTCAGGCGGACTTCGAGTCCGACTGCAGTCGATGGTATTTTTCCTCGAGCTGTTCGCGCGTCTCGCGCCAGTCGGGATTCAGCGGAATGCAGGCCACAGGGCAGACCTGCTGGCATTGCGGCTCATTGAAATGGCCGACGCACTCGGTGCATTTGGCGGGGTCGATCTCGTAGATCAGTTCGCCGAGCGAGATCGCGTCGTTCGGGCATTCCGGTTCGCAGACGTCGCAATTGATGCAATCGTCGGTGATCATCAGCGCCACGGGCTCACTCCACGGATGCGTCGCTACAGACTGGCCGGCAGCTCAGTTGCCGCCGCCGATCTTCTTTTGTAGCCACTGCTCGACGGACGGGAACACGAACTTCGATACATCGCCGCCGAGCAGCGCGATCTCGCGCACGATGGTGCCGGAGATGAACTGGTACTGGTCGGACGGCGTCA
>CAZTIF010000181.1:0-3603 GCA_964613635.1 uncultured Bifidobacterium sp.
GCAAAGCCCGATATGGCCAGCCGGCCCGGCATCCAAGGCAAAGCTGATGCCGTCGCTGCGGCCTATGCAGCCGGCAAGGCCAGCGCAACTCGCGCAGCCGCTGCCGCCGGCAGAAACGGCGTCGCTGCCCATGCCGATGTCGCCATCAATTCAGACGCCGCGAGGAAGACGGCTGTGGCCGGTGCCGCAGCGGCGGGAGAGCCCCGATCGCTGCCGCCATCCGGGCAAGGCGGCGACGCATCCTTGTCATTCCAGGAGCAGGAGGATCCATCCATGACCGAAAACAACGACAGCCCCCAGGCGCCGGGCGAACGCGCGCCGGCATTCATTCGACGCCTCGGCATGCTGCTGCTGCCGCTGCTGATCATTGCGCAAGGCGCTGCGACGATCGGCAAGAGCACGGCCGAGCAGGCGTCGATGCGAAGCGGCGTGCTGGCCAGCGGCGCGAAATCGCTGCATGACATGGCCGCGCTGCAGGAGGCGGTCTACCAGAGCGCTCCCGCTGCGGCCGCCGCCGTGCCGGCGGCGCTGCCGGGCGCCGATGTCCCGGGCGCGCCGACCTTCCCGGCCGCCGATGTCGCCGTCGCCGATGCGCCGCAGGACAAGGCGCTCGACATCCTGCAGCAGGCCAAGGCCGAGCAGATGCAGCAGATGTCGCGGAATGCGCGGCAGAGCGAGCGCGAATCGGTGCGCTCGCAATGGTTCCACATTGCCCAGTCGGCGCTGATGCTCGCGCTCGGCCTGACCGCCATGGGCATTTTCTTCCGCTCGCGGGGGATACTGTACGGTGCGTCAGCCACGGGCCTCGCCGGGGTGGCGCTGACCGTGAACACCTTCGTGCCGCTGGTTGCGCTGTAAGCCGGATCCGGCAGCGCCCCGAATGCGATGAGAGTCACCTATCCGGCCATTTCGCTGTCAGGCATGCAGGCAGCCCCGTCGCTGCAGCTGATGCCGAGGCGCAGGGTCGCCAGCGAGGCCGACACGCAGCATGACGATCCGCGCCGGCAGGCGTCAACAGTGAACATTCCGGCCGGCGCCGACCTGAAGTATTCGATCGAGTCGAACGGCCGGGGGATGACGGTGAAACTGATCGACCGCCTGTCCGGCGACGTGCTGACCACGCTGGAGTACCGCACGCCGTCGCTGCGCGACTTCGAGATGCGCGCACGCGCCGGCGTGCTGGTCGACGTGTCGGTGTGAGCCGGCGCGCCCGGCGTCAGAGCAGGATCTTCAGCACCACGCCGTCGTCGAGGTCTTCGTAGCCGCAGGCGAGCGTGGCCTTCAGCACCTCCAGCGCATGCCGCGACATCGCAATGTCCTGTCCGGTCGGCTGGCCCATCGCGCATCCCAGTGCGACGTCCTTGGTCAGGATGTGCGCATGTGCGCGCGGCGCGAAATCATCCTTCAGCGCGCGCGTCATGCGGTCTTCCAGCATCATCGACTGGCCGCTCGACGCCGACATCAGCGCCAGCAGCTTGTCCTTGTCCAGCCCGAGCTTGATGCCGAGCGCGATCACCTCGGCCGCGCCGACCAGGTTGATGCCGGCCGCGAGGTTGTTGACCAGCTTGTAGCGTGCGCCGTCACCGACGCGCGAACCCAGCCGAAAGATCTTGTCGGACAACGCGTCCAGCACCGGCTGGTGCGGCGCGATCGTTGCGTCGTCGCCGGCCAGCATGATGCTCATCGTGCCGGACTCGGCGCGCGCCGGGCCGCCGGAAATCGGCGAGTCGAGCATCTTCACGCCCTGCGCCGCCAGCTTCGCGGCGATCGCCTCGGTGTCTTCCGGCGCAATGGTCGAGCAGATCATCACGGTCTTGCCAACGGCCGCCCGGGCCGCGCCGCCGGCGCCGAACAGCACCTCGTCGATCTGCTTCGCATTGACGACGACGATGATGACCAGCGCCGACTGCGCCGCCACCTCGTCGGCCGAGCCGCAGGTGGCGATGCCGTGCGCGCGCGCGGCGGCGAGCGCCTCGTCGCGAATGTCGTAAACGCAAACTTGCTGTCCCTTGCGGTGCAGGTTGACGGCCATGGCCATGCCCATGGAACCGATGCCGATGAATCCAGTCGTCATGATTGTTCTAGTTCAGTTGGTGGGTGCGGACGGACCGGGGGGAATTCGCGAACGCGGGGGGCGTCAACATACCGCGACGCGGGCCTGGCTGCAAGTCGCCCGGCGCTGATGGACTAGTATGAATCCTGTATTGATGGCGCGGCGCTGCGCGCGCATACTCCGGGAAAGGGCGGATTCGCCTTGCTTGTCTTGAACGGAGAGAATCATGGCAGTCGCCAGCACCAGTTTCCTGACCTACGCCGACCTGGCCGACAGCGTCGGCGACATCGACCTCGGCGCGATCGACCTCGAGTCGACTTACGATGACCTGTATTACGCGGTGTCGGGCATCTACGACGTGGAGCAGCAGGGCAACCAGATCATCGGCTACTTCCCCGGCGGCAGCTTCATCGCAACCGGCACGATAGGCGTGGCGTCGGCCACCTTGCGCAACCTGACCGTCCTCTGGGGCGACCAGAGCCTGCAGGCGGATGGCACCATCGTGATCAGCCAGAGCGGCGGGATTTCCGGCTACCTCACCCACATCGCTTTCACCAGCCCCCTGCTGTCGCTCGAGCTGCACGGCCGGGTAGGCGCGACGGCCAGTACCGCGTCCCTCACCAGCGTGTCGCTGACGATCGGCGATCTGTCGTACCGGATCGATGGCAAGGTGCTGGTGGACGCCGCAACCGGCGCGATGAGCGGCACCATCTCGGCGATCCACCTCGACGACGGCAGCCATGAGGCGTCGGTGACCCGGCTGAAGCTGTCGGTCACGGATTTCCTCGGCATGACGCCGGAGCAGTCGCTGGCCCTGATGTTCTCCGGCAAGGACATCCTGACCACGACCGGCAATGCCGTCGAACTGGCCGGCTTCGGCGGCAAGGACATCATCGTCGCCAGCGCCGGTGACGACACGATCGTCGGCGGCGACGGCAAGGACAGGCTGACCGGCGGACTCGGCGCCGACGAATTCGTGTTCGACCATGCGCCGAACGCGGCCACGAATGTCGATACCATCGTCGATTTTTCGGTGGCCGACGGCGACCGCATCGTGCTCGACGGTACGATCTTTGCCACCGAGTCGCTGGTCATCCTCGACAAGCTGGCCAGCAAGGTCGACACCGAGGGCAATGCCTTCGACGCCGCCGGCTACACCGGGCTGGTCTATGTGCAGGCCACCGGCCGGCTGTACTACGACAGCAGCGAGACCGGCGCCGGCGTACTGTTCGCCAAACTGATCGGGGCGCCCGCGCTGACCGGCGAAGAGATCAGTTTCCTGATGCCGGTCTGAGCGAGCCGCACGGGCGCTGCGCTCAGTCCGAGCGCACCGCGTCCTTCAGGTGATCGATCTGCTGCGCCAGCACCGCCATGTGGGTGTCGAGCGCCTTTTTCACCAGCCGGTTGCGTTCAAGGATCTTCTCGGCGTTGCTGCGGATGGTGGTGGCGAAGGTCGTGATGTCCTCCATCTGTTCGAGTGACTTGCCGATGGCCGCGATCGCCTTGTCGATCGCATGCACGTCCGCCGTCAGTTCATCGGCCAGCTTGCG
>CAZTIF010000182.1:0-3600 GCA_964613635.1 uncultured Bifidobacterium sp.
CGCTGGTCGAGGGTGGTGAAGTCATCGAGGCTCTGCGCGACCGTATCCTCGGCCGCGTGGCTGCGTCCGATGTGGTGAACCCGGAAACGCAGGAAACCGTGTATGAAGCCGGCACGCTGCTGGACGAAGATGCGGTCGAAGATATCGAGCGCCTCGGCATCGACGAGGTGAAGGTCCGCACGCCGCTGACCTGCGACACTCGCTACGGCCTGTGCGCAAAATGTTATGGCCGCGACCTCGGCCGCGGCTCGATGGTCAATTCCGGCGAAGCCGTCGGCGTGATCGCTGCGCAGTCGATCGGCGAACCGGGCACCCAGCTGACCATGCGTACCTTCCACATCGGTGGTGCGGCATCGCGTGCAGCCGTCGCGTCGTCGGTCGAGGCGAAGTCGAACGGTACCGTCCGCTTCACCGCGACCATGCGTTACGTGACCAACGGCAAGGGCGACCAGATCGTGATTTCGCGTTCCGGCGAAGTCCTGATCACCGACGACCATGGCCGCGAGCGCGAGCGTCACAAGGTACCGTACGGCGCGACCCTGGTCGTGAAGGATGGCCAGGTGATCAAGGCCGGTGCTGCGCTGGCGAACTGGGATCCGATGACGCGCCCGATCATTACCGAATACGCCGGTACGGTGAAGTTCGAGAACGTCGAGGAAGGCTCGACGGTCGCCAAGCAGGTCGATGAAGTCACCGGCCTGTCGACGCTCGTCGTCATCGACGCGAAGCGCCGCAGCAGCGCTGGCCGCACCGTGCGTCCGCAGGTCAAGCTGCTGGACGAAAAGGGCCAGGAAGTGAAGATCGCCGGCACCGAACACGCTGTGACGATCGGCTTCCAGGTCGGCGCGCTGATCACCGTGAAGGACGGTCAGCAGGTGTCGGTGGGCGAGGTGCTGGCGCGTATCCCGACCGAATCGCAGAAGACCCGTGACATTACCGGCGGTCTGCCGCGCGTGGCCGAACTGTTCGAAGCGCGCTCGCCGAAGGATGCCGGCATGCTGGCTGAAGTCACCGGTACCGTTGCGTTCGGCAAGGAGACCAAGGGCAAGCAGCGTCTCGAGATCACGGACATGGAGGGCAACAAGCACGAGTTCCTGATCACGAAGGACAAGCAGGTGCTGGTGCACGACGGCCAGGTGGTGAACAAGGGCGAGATGATCGTCGACGGTCCGGCCGATCCGCAGGACATCCTGCGCCTGCTGGGTGCCGAGGCACTGGCTCGCTACATCGTCGACGAAGTGCAGGACGTTTACCGTCTGCAGGGCGTGAAGATCAACGACAAGCACATTGAAGTGATCGTGCGCCAGATGCTGCGCCGCGTGCAGGTCGTCGATGCCGGCGACACCGGCTACATCCCGGGCGAGCAGGTTGAGCGTTCGGAGCTGCTGGACGAGAACGATCGCGTGATTGCCGAGGACAAGCGCCCGGCAACCTACGAGAACGTACTCCTCGGTATCACCAAGGCATCGCTGTCGACCGACTCGTTCATTTCCGCCGCTTCGTTCCAGGAAACCACGCGTGTCCTGACCGAAGCAGCGATCATGGGCAAGAAGGATACGCTGCGCGGCCTGAAGGAAAACGTGATCGTCGGCCGCCTGATCCCGGCAGGTACCGGTCTGGCTTACCACCGCGCCCGCAAGGAAAAGGAAAGCTGGGAAGCCGACGAGCGCGCAGCGATGCTGCAGGCCGAGGCGGCTCGTGCTCTGCAGGAAGCCGAAGCTGCTGCAACAGCGGCGCCGGCAGGCGATGCCGACGGCGAAGCCTGATCCTGTTGTCGTAGTTTTAACGGCCCCGGTTCGCCGGGGCCGGTTTTACCCGACCGGAGGCCAGCAGGTCGTCCGGTTGACGCTCGCAGTTATGCCGTTTATACTCGCGAGTTCCCGAATTTAAGCTCGCCCGGGCTTAAGCGCTCTTTGGTCTGTTTTCCCAGTCCCCCGACGCTTTCCCCGTGCCGGCTGTCACCGGTGCAAGCCGAATCCGATTTGCCCCGATGAGAAACGTCCCCGGTGTTCCCGGGTTTTGCAATGTCCTATTTTTGTTGGATTTAAAGACCGATGCCAACCATTAGCCAACTGATTCGCAAACCGCGCACCTCCGCGCGCGTGAAGAGCAAATCGCCCGCGCTGCAGAACAGCCCGCAGAAGCGCGGCGTCTGCACCCGCGTTTACACCACGACCCCGAAGAAGCCGAACTCGGCGCTGCGTAAGGTCGCCAAGGTTCGCCTGACCAACGGTTTCGAAGTCATTTCGTATATCGGCGGTGAAGGCCACAACCTGCAAGAGCACAGCGTCGTCCTGCTTCGCGGCGGCCGTGTGAAAGACTTGCCGGGTGTGCGTTACCACATGGTCCGCGGCTCGCTGGATACCCAGGGCGTCAAGGATCGCAAGCAGGCGCGCTCGAAGTACGGCGCGAAGCGCGCGAAAGCCGCTGCGAAGTAATCCGGCGGTCATACGCTGCGAGTAGAACGAGTTTCTGCGGCTTGTCCGCGGAGTGAGTCGGCCCAGGTGGCCGAGTAAGTGAATGGTCGTGATGGCCGTTCGTGGCGGTGCGAAAGCGCTGCCGGCTGAAGATTGAAAGGAATCGAAATGCCACGTCGTCGTGAAGTCCCCAAGCGCGAAATCCTGCCGGATCCGAAATTCGGCAATGTCGATGTCGCCAAGTTCGTCAACGTCCTGATGCTGTCCGGTAAAAAATCGGTCGCCGAGAACATCATCTACGGCGCGTTCGAACAGATCCAGACGAAGTCCGGCAAGGATCCGCTGGAAGTTTTTGCTGCTGCAATCGGCAACTGCAAGCCGATGGTCGAGGTCAAATCCCGTCGTGTCGGTGGTGCGAACTATCAGGTGCCGGTCGAAGTGCGTCCGGTCCGTCGTATGGCGCTGTCGATGCGCTGGCTGCGCGAAGCTGCGAACAAGCGCAGCGAAAAGTCGATGGCCCTGCGTCTGGCTGGCGAGCTGCTCGACGCTTCGGAGGGTCGTGGCGGCGCGATGAAGAAGCGCGACGAAGTGCATCGCATGGCAGAGGCGAACAAGGCGTTCTCGCACTTCCGCTTCTGATAGTCGGGGCAAAGCCGTGTGCTTGTGCCCCACCCTGAAAGGCAACGCCGGGCTGGCCAGATTTTCTGGCGCCCGGTTTCGTACATTGAGAAAGCTTAGGATTTATCATGGCTCGCAAGACTCCCATTGAGCGCTACCGCAACATCGGTATTTCCGCTCACATCGACGCCGGCAAGACGACCACCACCGAGCGCATCCTGTACTACACCGGCGTGAACCACAAGATCGGTGAAGTGCACGACGGTGCTGCGACCATGGACTGGATGGAGCAGGAACAGGAGCGCGGCATCACCATCACCTCCGCTGCGACGACCTGCTTCTGGAAGGGCATGGCCAACAACTTCCCGGAGCATCGCGTCAACATCATCGACACCCCGGGTCACGTGGACTTCACCATCGAGGTGGAGCGCTCGATGCGCGTGCTCGACGGCGCGTGCATGGTCTACTGCGCAGTGGGCGGCGTGCAGCCGCAGTCGGAAACCGTCTGGCGTCAGGCCAACAAGTACGGCGTGCCGCGTCTGGCATTCGTCAACAAGATGGACCG
>CAZTIF010000183.1:0-3498 GCA_964613635.1 uncultured Bifidobacterium sp.
CCGCGCTGATGGTCAACCTGCGCTTCGTGATCTTCAGCGCCGTGATCGGGCCGCATTTCATTCACCTGAAATGGTGGCAGCGGCTCTGGTACGGCTACCACAACGTCGATCTGGTGATGGCTTTCTTCCCGCAGCGGTATCCGGCGCATACCGTCGGCAAGCATGCCGGCAAGCTCGGCTATTTCCGCGGCCTGTTCATACCGAACTGGTGGGCGTGGCAGCTCGGCACCTTGGTCGGCATCCTGCTGGCCAGCCAGATACCGCCGAGCTGGGGCGTCGGCTTCGCCGGCTCGCTGGCGCTGCTGGCGATGACGATACCGCTGGTGAAAAGCAGGCCGACCGTGGTTGGCGTGATCGCGGCCAGCCTCGTTGCCGTAGCCACCGTCAGCTGGCCTTACCGGCTGGGGCTGCTGGCGGCGATTGTCTGCGGCATCGTGGCCGCGGTGCTGGCCGAGAAGGTGCTGGAGCCACAGGGAGGCGCCCGATGAACCTGAATGCCTGGGAATACCTGCTGCTGATCGTGCTGATGGCCGCCACCACCGCCATCACGCGCAGCTTCTTCTTCATGGTCGGCGGCTCGCGGCGGATGCCGGGCTGGATGCAGAAGTCGCTCGGCTATGTGCCGGCGGTCGCGTTGTCGGCCATCCTCGCGCCCGACCTGCTGATGACCCAGGGCGCGCTGGTCGAGCCGTGGCAGAACATCAAGCTGATGGCTGCGATCGCGGCCACCGTTTTCTTCCTGTACACGCGCCACCTGCTGGGCACGCTGGTGTTCGGCATGGTCTGCTACACCGCGCTGCGGCTGTGGGCCTGAAGGCCTGAAGCCCGTTCGACGCAAACCATGCTGGTCTGACAACGGTTTTGCGGGCCGGTCGCTGCGGTAAAATAGCGGGTTTCCAATAATCCGCACTCACCCCGCCATGCAATTCAAGCGCCTGACCGACCTCGTCCAGAATGACCAACTGCGCGGCAAGCGCGTCTTCATACGCGCCGACCTGAATGTGCCGCAGGACGACGCCGGCAACATCACCGAAGACACCCGCATTCGTGCGTCGGTGCCGGCGATACAGGCAGCGCTTGGCGCCGGTGCGGCGGTGATGGTTACCTCCCATCTCGGCCGCCCGACCGAAGGCGAGTTCAAGCCCGAAGATTCGCTGGCGCCGATCGCCGCGCGCCTGTCGGAGCTGCTCGGCCAGCCGGTCGCGCTGAAGGCCGACTGGGTCGATGGCGTCGACGTGGCGCCGGGCCAGGTCGTGCTGCTCGAGAACTGCCGCGTCAACAAGGGCGAGAAGAAGAACAGCGACGAGCTCGCGCAGAAGATGGCGAAGCTGTGCGACGTTTACGTGAACGACGCGTTCGGCACCGCGCACCGCGCGGAAGCGACCACGCATGGCATCGCGAAGTTCGCGCCCATCGCCTGCGCCGGCCCGCTGCTGGCGGCCGAACTCGATGCGCTCGGCAAGGCGCTCGGCCAGCCGGCGCGTCCGCTGGCGGCGATCGTCGCCGGCTCGAAAGTGTCGACCAAGCTGACCATCCTGAAGTCGCTGGCTGAAAAGGTCGACCGCCTGATCGTCGGCGGCGGCATTGCAAACACCTTCATGCTGGCTGCCGGCCTGAAGATCGGCAAGTCGCTGGCCGAGGCCGACCTGATCGACGAGGCGAAGGCCATCATCGACATCATGGCCAGGCGCGGCGCGAGCGTGCCGATCCCGACCGACGTCGTGTGCGCGAAGGAGTTCGCACCGACCGCGGTCGCGACCGTCAAGCCGGTGGCCGATGTGGCCGACGACGACATGATCCTCGACATCGGCCCGGACACCGCGAAGGCGCTCGCCGCGCAGCTGCTGGATGCCGGCACCATCGTCTGGAACGGCCCGGTCGGCGTGTTCGAGTTCGACCAGTTCGGCGAAGGCACGAAGACGCTGGCAATGGCCATTGCCGCGTCGAAGGGCTTCTCGATCGCCGGCGGCGGCGACACGCTGGCCGCGATTGCAAAATACGATATCGCCGACAAGGTCGGCTACATCTCCACCGGCGGTGGCGCCTTCCTCGAATTCCTCGAGGGACAAGTGCTGCCGGCCGTCGACGTGCTCCGGCAGCGCGCGAACAACTAACCGAGACAAGCCATGAAACTGCGTGCCACCAAGATCGTCGCCACCATCGGCCCTGCATCGAGCACTCCTGACGTGCTGCAGCGGATGATTGCTGCCGGCGTCGATGTGGTGCGCCTGAATTTCTCGCACGGCAAGGCGGAAGACCATGTCGCGCGCGCGCAGATGGTGCGCGACGCGGCCGCCGCCTGCGGGCGCGAAGTCGCGATCATGGCCGACCTGCAGGGGCCGAAGATCCGCGTCGGCAAATTCGCCGACGGCAAGATCGAACTGGTGAAGGGCGAAGCCTTCATCCTTGACGCCAATTGCGCGCTGGGCGACCAGCAGCGTGCCGGCCTCGACTACAAGGAACTGCCGAACGACCTCAAGCCCGGCGACGTGCTGCTGCTGAACGACGGGCTGATCGTGCTGACGGTCGAGCGCATCGCCGGCAGCGAGATCTTCACCATCGTGAAGATCGGCGGCGAGCTGTCGAACAACAAGGGCATCAACAAGCAGGGTGGCGGACTGTCCGCGCCCGCGCTGACCGCGAAGGACATGGAGGACATCAAGACCGCGATGGCGCTCGGCGCCGACTATATCGCGGTGTCCTTCCCGAAGAGCGCGACCGATATGGCGATGGCGCGCCAGCTGGCGACCGTGGCCGGCGAGGCGCACGGCCGCAAGCCGCGCATGATCGCCAAGATCGAGCGCGCCGAGGCGATCCCGCGGCTGCAGGAGATCCTCGATGCGTCCGACGGCATCATGGTGGCGCGCGGCGACCTCGCGGTCGAGGTCGGCAACGCGGCCGTGCCGGCGCTGCAGAAGCGCATGATCCGCATGGCGCGCGCCTCCAACAAGCTGGCGATCACGGCCACGCAGATGATGGAGTCGATGATCCAGAACGCAGTGCCGACGCGCGCCGAAGTGTCCGACGTGGCCAACGCGGTGCTCGACGGCACCGACGCGGTGATGGCCTCGGCCGAGACGGCGGCGGGCAAGTATCCGGTCGAGACGGTCGAGACGATGGCGGCGGTCTGCATCGAGGCCGAGAAGGCCGACGCGGCGGCGCCCGACGCCGACTTCCTGAACGCGACCTTCACGCGCATCGACCAGTCGATCGCGTATGGCGCGCTGTTTACCGCGCACCACCTGCGCGCGCGCGCCATCGTCGCCCTCACCGAATCCGGTTCGACCGCGTTGTGGATGAGCCGGCACAACATCGAGATGCCGATCTACGCGATGACGCCGAACCTCGAGACGCAGCGCAAGATCGCGCTGTTCCGCAACGTCCATCCGATCGAGCTGAAGACCGCCGGCATGGACCGCGAGAGCGTGCTGGTCGAGGTTGAAAAATTGTTGCTGGCCAATGGGCTGGCGAAGAAAGATGACATGATCGTCGTGACCT
>CAZTIF010000184.1:0-3421 GCA_964613635.1 uncultured Bifidobacterium sp.
CATCAACGAGCTCGGCGTGGCCGAGCCGGTGATCCAGCAGCAGGGCGCCGACCGCATCGTGGTGCAGTTGCCGGGCGTGCAGGACACCACCCGCGCCAAGGAGATCCTCGGCCGCACCGCGACCCTGGAAGTGCGCATGGTGGACGAGGAGGCGATGCGCAGCGGCAGCACCTTCAACGTCGACGTGTTCCCCGAGCGAAAGCGCGACGGCACTGTCACCAGCGTGCCGACGAGGAAGCAGGTCGTCGTCACCGGCGACCAGTTCGTCGGCGCCCAGGCCACTTTCGACCAGGACCAGCGCCCGGCGGTGTCGGTGGAACTGAACGAGGCCGGCGGCCGGATCATGCGCCAGATGACGCGCGAGAACCTGAAGAAGCTGATGGCCATCGTCCTGTTCGAGAAGGGCAAGGGCGAGGCGGTGTCGGTGGCCACCATCCAGGGCGAGTTCGGCAGCCGCTTCCAGATCACCGGCATGTTCACCCCGACCGAGACCAACGACCTGTCGCTGCTCATCCGCGCGGGGTCCCTCGCGGCGCCGATGGAGATCGTCGAGGAACGCACCGTCGGCCCGTCGCTGGGCAAGGAGAACATCGACAAGGGCTTCAGCGCCACGCAGTGGGGCTTCGTCGCCATCGTGGTGTTCATGAGCGCGTACTACACGCTGTTCGGGGTCGTCTCCTCGATCGCGCTGGGCGTGAACCTGCTGTTCCTGGTGGCGCTGCTGTCGCTGCTCCAGGCCACCCTCACCCTGCCCGGGATCGCGGCCATCGCGCTCACGCTGGGCATGGCGATCGACGCCAACGTGCTGATCAACGAGCGCATCCGCGAGGAACTGCGCAACGGCAATTCGCCGCAGGCAGCGATCGCGGCCGGCTTCGAGCGCGCCTGGGCGACCATTCTCGACTCGAACGTGACGACGCTGATCGCCGGCCTTGCGCTGCTGATCTTCGGCTCCGGCCCGATTCGCGGTTTTGCGGTCGTGCACTGCCTCGGCATCCTGACCTCGATGTTCTCGGCGGTCGTGGTGGCGCGTGCGCTGGCCAACCTCTGGTATGGCCGTCGTAAGAAACTGACCAGCGTGTCCATCGGACAGGTCTGGAAGCCGAACGCGTAATGCGCGCGGCTGATTAGGAGAGCATCGTGGAATTTTTCCGGATCAAAAAAGACATTCCGTTCATGCGGCATGCGCTGCTGTTCAACGCGATCTCCGCGTTGACCTTCGTCGCGGCCGTGTTTTTCCTGTTCGCCAAGGGCTTGCACCTGTCGATCGAGTTCACCGGCGGCACCGTGATGGAAGTCGCGTACACGAAGCCAGCCGACCTCGAGGGCATTCGCAAGACGGTCGGCGGCCTCGGTTTTGCCGACAGCCAGGTACAGAGCTTCGGCACGGCGCAGGACGTGCTGATCCGACTGCCGGCGCAGAAGGCGGCCAGTTCGGCGCAGGTGAGCACCAAGGTGTTCGATGCACTCAAGGCGCAGGATGCAGCGGTCAGCCTGAAGCGCGTGGAATTCGTCGGCCCGCAGGTCGGCGAGGAACTCGCGCATGACGGCCTGACGGCGCTGGCCTTCGTCGTGGTCGGCATCATGATCTACCTCGCGTTCCGCTTCGAATGGAAGTTCGCGGTAGCGGCGATCATCGCCAACCTGCACGACGTGATCATCATCCTCGGCTTCTTTGCCTTCTTCCAGTGGGAATTCTCGCTGACCGTGCTGGCCGCGGTGCTGGCGGTGCTGGGCTACTCGGTGAACGAGTCGGTGGTGGTGTTCGACCGGGTGCGCGAAGCCTTCCGCGACCGTCGTTACGGCAAGCTGTCGACGCAGGAAGTGCTGAACCATGCGATCACCAGCACGATTTCGCGTACGGTGATCACGCACGGCTCGACGCAGCTGATGGTGCTGTCGATGCTGGTGTTCGGCGGCCCGACGCTGCACTACTTTGCACTGGCACTGACCATCGGCATCCTGTTCGGCATCTATTCGTCGGTGTTCGTCGCCGCGGCGGTCGCGATGTGGCTGGGTGTCAAGCGTGAAGACCTGCTGAAGCCGGTGAAGCCGAAAGACGAGACGGACGGCGCGGTGGTCTGAGCCTTCGTCCCGATTCGGCGCTCCGATGCGGGCGCTGCACTGAAAAGCGAGTCCGGGCAGTTTGCCGGGCTCGTTTTTTTTCGCCGCTTGCCGGCCCTTGCGTAGGGCTGGCGTGCAACAGCGGTCGAGCGCAGGTCGGCAATTCACTGCACTTCTGCGGCCCGCAGCACCGGCATATCCGCGATGCTCGCTGCAACCGTCACTCTGCACACCTCGGGTCCACAGGGAGCGGGCGGTGGCGGATGACTACGACAGTCCATGGAAAGAGGCGATCGAACGTTATTTCGCCGATTTCATGCATTTTTATTTCCCCGATGCGCATGCCCGGATCGACTGGAGCCAGCCGGTTGTGTTTCTCGATCAGGAGCTGCGCGCCGTGGTGCATGACGCAGAACTGGGCACACGTCTTGTCGACAAGCTGGTGCGCGTGTCATCCCGCGATGGCAGGACAGCATGGTTCTATGTGCACATCGAAATTCAGGCGAACAGCGAGGAGGAATTCGCGGAGCGCATGTTCGTGTACCACTACCGACTGTACGATCGGTTTCGACAGCCGATCGCTAGCCTGGCTGTTCTGGCTGATGTTCGACCTGACTGGCGGCCGCAGACATTCAGTTATGAAGTATGCGGTTGCCGCTTGCAGTTGCGCTTCCCGGTCGCGAAACTGATGGACTGGGTGGGCAGCGAAGCTCGTCTCGAAGACAGCACCAATCCGTTTGCGGTGGTGACACTGGCCCATCTCGCCACCCGCAAGACGCGCAAGGACATGCGCGCGCGCCTTGCGGCCAAATGGGGTCTGGTGCAGGGACTGTACCGGCGCGGCATGAGCAAGCAGCAGGTGTTCGACCTGTTCAAGATCATCGACTGGTTGATGCGCCTGCCCAAGGATATGGATGAGCGTTTGCGGCAGGATCTGGACACACTGGAACAGGAGGCTGGCATGGTTTACGTCACATCGATTGAACGCCTGGCGATCGAAGAGGGCATGGAGAAGGGCGTGCGGCTGGGGATGCAGCAAGGCATGCAGCAGGGTCGGCTTGAGGGCAAGGTGCAGGTGCTCGGGAAATTCCTTGCTCAGCGTTTCGGTGGGTTGCCGGAGTGGGCAACTGACCGGATTCGGCAGGCCACCGAGGCCGAACTGGATGCGTGGAGCGAAGCGCTGCTGTCGTCCGAATCGATCGAGGCCCTGCTCGGCGCAGACCGGCATTGATCGACTGCGCGGCGCGACGGCCGGTGCAAGACCGGCCGGCATGCTTGCGCAAAAAAGAAAGCCGGCGCATGGCCTAATGCCAGTCAGTTAAGCGTAAAAATTTCCGTGATCAACGAAAAATCTGAA
>CAZTIF010000185.1:0-3402 GCA_964613635.1 uncultured Bifidobacterium sp.
CCGTCACGCTGCGCGGCGAGCGTATCGCCGAAGAATTCCAGGCCATCGTGCTGGACTATGTGAAGACCCGATATGGCAGAAACTAAAAAAGAGAAGATCCTTGGCGTCAAGGGCATGAATGACATCCTGCCCGACGATGCGCCGCTGTGGGAACTGTTCGAGAACACCGTGCAATCGGTGCTGCGCAGCTATGGCTACCAGCAGATCCGCACGCCGATCGTCGAGCCGACCGCGCTGTTCGCGCGCGGCCTCGGCGAAGTGACCGACATCGTCGAGAAGGAGATGTACTCGTTCACCGACAGCATGAACGGCGACCTGCTGACGCTGCGCCCGGAATGCACCGCCGGCGTCGTGCGCGCGGCGCTGGAGCACAACCTCACTTATGACGGCCCGAAGCGCCTCTGGTACACCGGCCCGATGTTCCGCCACGAGCGCCCGCAGCGCGGCCGCTACCGGCAATTCCACCAGGTGGGCGCCGAGGCGATCGGCTTCTCCGGTCCCGACATCGACGCCGAACTGATCATGATGTGCCAGCGGCTGTGGGATGACCTCGGCCTGACCGACATCCGCCTCGAGATCAACTCGATCGGCGACGCGGCCGAGCGCAACCGCCATCGGGCCGACCTGATCGCGTATTTCGAGCAGCACGCCGAGCTGCTCGACGCCGAGGCCAGGCGCCGCTTGCACAGCAATCCGCTGCGCATCCTCGACACCAAGAACCCGGCGATGCAGGAACTGGTGAACAACGCGCCGAAGCTGCTCGACTACCTCGGCGAGGAATCGCGCGAGCACTTCGAGGGCGTGCAGCGCTTCCTGCGCCACAACAACGTACCGTTCACGGTCAATCCGCGGCTGGTGCGCGGCATGGATTACTACAACCGCACCGTGTTCGAATGGATCACCGACCAGCTCGGCTCGCAGGGCACGGTCTGCGGCGGCGGCCGCTACGACCCGCTGGTGGAGATCTTCGGCGGCAAGCCGACGCCGGCGGTCGGCTTCGCGATGGGTGTCGAGCGCCTGCTGGAGCTGATGAAGGCGTCCAGCGAAACCTTCACGCGCAGCCAGTGCGACGTTTACCTCGTACACCAGGGCGAAGCCGCGCAGATGCAGGCCTTCGTGCTGTCGGAGCGGATTCGCGATGCCGGCCTGGATGTTGTGCTACATTGCGCAGCGGCCGGCGGGGCCGGCAGCTTCAAGTCGCAGATGAAGCGCGCCGACGCGAGCGGCGCGGCGTTTGCGGTGATCCTTGGCGACGATGAAATCGCCAGCGGAGCGGCCACCGTCAAGCACCTGCGCGATGCCGACCTGGCCAACAACCAGAGCTCGGTCGCGCTAGACGCGCTCGTCGAGTACCTGATCGACCAGGTGGCCGGCGGCGACGAGCACGACCACGGCCACCTGCACGCAGGACACATCCATACCCATCACTGACACGACAAGACCATGGCATACGATCTCGAAGAACAAGAACAGTTGGCGACGCTGAAGGCCTGGTGGGGCAAGTACGGCAACCTGGTGACCTGGCTGCTGGCGGCCGCGCTGGCTGCGTACGCCGCCTGGAGCGGCTGGAACTACTACCAGCGCAGCCAGTCGGCCAAAGCCTCCTCGCTGTATGAGGAAATCACCCGGGCGGCCGAGCAGAAGGACCTGGCCAAGATCACCCGTGCATCGGCCGACATGAAGGAACGCTTCGGCGGCACCGCGTATGCGCAGATGGCCACGCTGGTCGCGGCCAAGGCGGCGTTCGACGCGAATGACATGAAGGCGGCGAAGGCCGAGCTGCAATGGACGGCCGAGCATGGCAAGGGCGACGACTTCCGCGCGATCGCGCGGCTGCGCCTGGCCGGCATCCTGCTGGACGAGAAGGCGAACGAAGAGGGCCTGAAAGTGCTGTCCGCCGAATTTCCGGAAGAGTTTGGTGCGCTGGTGGCGGATCGCCGCGGCGATCTGTTCTTCGCGCTCGGCAAGATCGACGAGGCGCGCACGGCCTACCAGGCGGCGCTCGACAAGACCGAAGTCAAGAACCCGGCGCGGCAGCTGATCCAGCTGAAGCTCGATGCGCTGGGCGGCGCGCCGGTCAAGGCCGGCTGAGCGGAGGCGACGCATGCAAGCTTCCATCAAGTCGCTGCGCGTTGGCGCGGTGCTGCTGCTGGCCCTGCTGGCCGGCTGTTCGTCGCTGAATCCGTTTTCCGGCAAGAGCGCGCGCAACCAGCCCGCGCCGCTGGCCACGTTCACGCCGAGCATGACTGCGCGCACGCTGTGGAGCGCGAGCGTCGGCAAGTCGGGTGACTACTTCCTGATGCCTGTCGTCGCGCAGGACAAGGTTTATGCGGCCGGTGCCGACGGCGAGCTCGCCAGCTTCGACGCCGCCAGCGGCAAGGCGCTCTGGCGCGCCAAGGTGGCCGACGGCATCACGGCCGGTGTCGCCACGGACGGCGCCACGGTGGTGGTGGCCGGCGCTGCCGGATCCGTGATCGCCTTCGACGCCGCCAGTGGCAAGCAGCGCTGGACGGCCAAGGCGCCGACCGAGATCCTGTCCGCGCCCGCCATTGGCGCTGGCGTGGTGGTGGTGCGCAGCATCGACAACAAGATCACGGCCTATGACGCCGAGAACGGCTCGCGCCGCTGGCTGGTCCAGCGCACCGCGCCGTCGCTGGTGCTGCGCGCTGCGCCCGGCATCGTGATCAATGAAGGCATCGCCTATGTTGCGCTGCCCGCCGGCCGCCTGCTCGCGCTGTCGGCTGCCACCGGCGTGGCGCGCTGGGAGGCTGCCGTCTCCGAGCCGCGTGGCGCGACCGAACTCGAGCGCGTCGCCGACGTGTCCGGCATGCCGGTGATCCAGGGCCGGGACATCTGCGCGGCGTCCTACCAGGGACGCATCGCCTGCCTCGACGCCAACAATGGCGGTGTGCGCTGGGCGCGTGAATTCTCCGCCGAGGTCGGCCCCGGCATCGATCCGCGTTATGTATTCGGCGCCGATGAGCGCGGCAACGTGGTAGCGCTGTCGCGGGAATCGGGCGGCAGCCTCTGGCGCAATACCAGCCTCGCGTGGCGCGGGCTGTCGTCGCCGGTGTCGTTCGGTCGCGCAGTCGTGGTCGGCGACCGCGAAGGCTACCTGCATTTCCTGTCGCGCGAAGAGGGAGCCTTGCTGGCCCGTCTCGACGTCGGTGCCGGCGTGCGCTCCGCGCCGGTGGCGACGGCCAGCAGCCTGCTGGTGCAGACGGTCGACGGCAAGCTGCTGGCGATCGCGTCCAACTGAAGCATTCGTTCCATCTGAAGCGAACCATCCACGCCAGAAGTCATGGCATTGCGGGTCGGCACTGGTGGCCGCCCGCCCTGAAGAGTTCTTAATGAAGCCGGTCATTGCACTTGTCGGTCGACCTAACGTCGGCAAATCCACGC
>CAZTIF010000186.1:0-3287 GCA_964613635.1 uncultured Bifidobacterium sp.
ATTGTTCCGGACAGTAGTGGGCGCAGGCCGGGACCCAGTGTCTTTGAGGCACTTCGCCTTAAGTGATCGGCATTAGGGTAGCAGCTGAGTCTTTTGTCGGATACGTCCAGCCGTGGTCAAGCTCGGGGTTCGAGGCATCGTATCGGATAAGACTTGCGAGTGTCCGTGCCATGCCGGGGCAAGATGCCCCCGGGGTGCGTCAACGCCGCTAGGCAACGCGAAAGATCCGCCACCCCTCGCGGGTCTTCCGCAGCGAGAACTTGCAGGCGCCGCCGCGGCGGCGCGCAAACTGTATGGCCGCCACGCGCGCGCTCTCGGCGCGGCGGAAATCCTCGATCAGGATGCTGTCGCCGACGAACATGCTGCCAAACGGGTAGGACACGCGCTCGCTCGGCTGTCGCTGTTCCGATGCCTTGTCGATCACGAACATGGGAAGACTCTGCTGCTTTTCATGCGCAGATAATCGACTCGGCCAGTCCGAACTTGAGCCGGCCCGGGCCGTGCCTGCCGTCGCCGCGTTAACATCCTGACCATTCCCCGATCCTGCAAAGCCATGACCCAGCCTCCGCTATCGCTGTTCCATCACCTCCCCATCGGCCTCGGCACCTGGCACATGGGCGAATCTCCGTCGGCCGCGCAGGCCGAGGCCGGTGCGGTGCTGCATGCGCTCGAGCGCGGCGTGCGGCTCATCGACACCGCCGAGATGTATGCCGACGGCGGCGCCGAGCGCGTGGTCGGCAAGGCGCTGAAAGCCTTCGGCGCAAACCGCCGGGCGTCACTGTGCATCGTCACCAAGGTGCTGCCTATGCACGCGAGCCGCAACGGCGCCATCGCCGCCTGCGAGTCCAGCCTGCGCCGGCTCGGGATCGATCATGTGGACCTGTTCCTGCTGCACTGGGAAGGCAGCGTGCCGTACGAGCGCACGCTGGAAGGCTTTGCCGAGTTGCGCGAGCGCGGGCTGATACGCCACTGGGGCGTCAGCAATTTCGACCAGCCTGAACTGGATGCATGGTGCGCCACCGAGGCAAAGATGGGACTGGCGGACGGCTGCGCGGCCAACCAGGTATATTACAGCCTGCTCGCGCGCGGCCCCGAGTTCGACCTGCTGCCGGCAATGGCGGCGCGGCAGATGCCGCTGATGGCCTACACGCCGCTCGGCTCCGGTGAACTGGCAGAAGATGCGCAGCTGGCGGCAATGGCCGCACCGCTCGGCCTGACGGCTGCGCAGCTGGCGCTGGCCTGGACGGTGCGCAGCGGCCGCGTGGTGGCGATACCGAAATCGTCCACGCCGGCGCGCATCGATGAAAACCTCGCCGCCGCATCGGTGAAACTCGACGACGCCACGCTGGCCGGCCTCGATGCGCTGTATCCGCCGCCGAAGCGCAAGCGGCCGCTGGCGATGATCTGAGCGCCGAGGTTCTGTTCGCTTATTGCTTCCAGCGCGTGAACGCGTCGGCCGCGATTTTCGTGTACTTCTGCCGCGCACTCATGCCGATCACCTTCGGATAGACCGGCACGAACGAATAATCGTCGCCCTGCGCAAAGAAGCCCTCGGCCCAGGCGCCGCAGACCACGCCGTCCTCGCGCAGGTAGGCCTCGCGTTCCTTCATCTGTTCACGGAACTGCTGCAGCAGCGCGGCGCGCTGCGTCGCGGCTTCCTGCCGGCGCTCGGCGGCATCGCCGCCGCGCTCCTTCGCGTACAGGCCGGTGAAAATGTCGACGCCCTTCGCGAACTCCCGCGCCAGCGCGGCATCGTCGGGACGGGATTCGACGAACACCGTGAAGATCGCCGAGCAATGCAGCGCCTGCTTCGCCATCTTCGTGTCCTCTGCCGCGGCGCTGCCGCACATGGCAGCGGCCAGCAGCGCGACGGCGACCATCCTGTTCTTGTTGTTCACTTGCTTGTGCCTTTCAACGAAAAGCCGGCGCGTGCGGCGCGCGGCAGTCTCCATGGTAAATCAGCCCGCCGCGCATGGGCGAAATCAGACGAGGTAGCTGCCGGCCAGCGTCAGCACCTCGCCGCCGGTGCCGAGCTTGAAGCGCGCCAGTCCCGCGCTGCGCGCGGTATTCACGCCGCCGAGGTCGAGCCGGCGCACGCCGCGCGCCTGCAGCTCGATGATGGCCTGCCACAGCAGCAGGTTATGCGCATGCAGCTCGCGCCCGCGCTCGCCGCTCCAGCCGATCTCGTAGGTGGCCGCCGCGCCGTGCTGCAGGAACAGCATCGCCGCCACCCGCTCGCGGCCGGCGTCGGCACGCAGCGCCAGCATCGCCTTTGCTGCCGGCGCTCGCGCGCGCAGGTAATGCTCGAAGAAGGGCGCGGGCAGGCCCGACAGCCGCTTCTGTTCGCGCTGTTCCATATCGGCGTCGACCAGCCAGCGCCATTGCGCCGGGTTGGCGCCGATGCGCTGCACCGACAGCCCGGCGCGCTCGCCGCCGACAAGCCGGTTGCGCCAGCGATGCTCCAGCCCGGCGCGCAGCGCATCGGGCGGCTGTGTCAGGTCGAGCATCACGGTCGACATGCCCGTCATCACGCGCCGCAGCGGCGACAGGCCGTTCGCCTCGCCGACCGCTTCTTCGGGCGTGACCAGCATGAAGCGCAATCCGGGCAGCGGCAGCGTGCGCTTCAGGGCGCGATAGGCCTGCGCCTTGTCGGCAGCGGAAAGCGCGGACAGCCACAGCGGGCCGCGCGAGCAAAGCGCGACCGCGCCGAAGCGGCCGAAGCGGCGCACGATGAACTGCGCCAGTGCGATGGCCTCGCCGTCGCGCTCGACGACGGCGCGCAGCACCGGCACCTGCATGGCCTGCATCGCGTCGCCGTACGCGCGGTCTTGCTGCAGCGCGCCGGTCGCGGCCGCATGCGCGGCATCCCACGCGGCCGGGTCGGTTTCATCCCAGCGGACGCGCATTGGATTAGAATCCGCCGCCATCGATCCTCCGGAGAGCGAGATGTTCGAACGACTGAAGGCAAGACGCCGCGAACAGGCGGTGATGGGCCGGCGACTGCCGGAACCGCGGCTGACCGCGATGGCTGCCGTCTGGGGCTGCGCGTATTTCGGGCTGCCGCTGCTGGCGCTCGGACTGCTGCTGGATTTTCTTGTGCAATGGGCTACCGGACGCTGCGTCGGCCTCTGGTGTCTCTTGTAGTTGCGATTGTAGCGTTCCGCTTGCCCGTCGAAGCATCGGACTGCGCATCCTGCATGTGCCGGGCACGCGCTGCAGACAAAAAAAGGCCCGCACAAGGCGGGCCGAAGAGCAGGGGGGACGAGCCCCCCTCCTGAACGCTTCTC
>CAZTIF010000187.1:0-3237 GCA_964613635.1 uncultured Bifidobacterium sp.
GTCGCCAGCTGCAGCTCGCCCTGCATGCGCTGCAGCCACGCCATCAGCACCTCGTCATCCACCGGCGTGCCGTCCATGCGCAGCATCGCGACGCACTCGGCGAGGTCGCGGTCGTCCACCATCGCGATCTTGCCGCCGGCCTCAAGCACCAGACGACCCTCTTCGGTGATCCATGCGGCGCTGACCGCCGGCAGCGGCTCGCCGTCATGCGTGACGAAGCCGCCTGTCGGCGCGGTGCGCGCGATGTAGGGCGTGGCGGCCAGTTCCACATACACCCTTTGCGGGCCGTTCTGGAAATACCAGGCGCCGTGTTCGTCGGGGCCGTAGTTGCGGTAGATGAAGGACAGCAGCGCCGGATGGCGGATCACGTCGCCGGCGGCGTCGGTCGCCTGCGCCGCCTCGTCGCGCATGCGAAAGGCGCCGCGAGCATCGAGCGCGAGCCAGCCGCGGCAGTGCGGCACGTTCGGCCATTTGGCCATGGCCTGTCTGACGATCTCGTCCATCTGCTGAAGACTGTTCGGGTTGCGCGGGAAACGGAAAATGGCTGGCCTCAGGCCGCCACCGCTTCGCTGTCGTCCTTGAGCCTGACCTGTTCGCAAAGGAACCGCACGATGCGGCGCGGCAGCCAGTCCAGCGATCCGGGCAGCCGGCCGGTCGCGAAACCGACATGGCCGCCTCCGGCAGGATACTCCAGGATCACCGCGTCGGACGCGCGGCGCGGCAGGTGCCGGGCCGGCAGGAAAGGATCGTTGCGCGCGTTCAGCACCAGCGTGGGTATGCGGATGTCGCCCAGCACATGCTTCGCGCTGGCACGGTGCCAGTAGTCGTCGGTGTCGCGATAGCCATGCAGCGGCGCGGTCACGACATTGTCGAACTCGTACAGGTTGCGTGCGGCCAGCATGCGTTCGCGGTCGAACAGTCCCGGGAACTGTTCGAGTTTGGCGAGGCATTTGGGCTTGAGCGTACGCAGGAAGCTTTGCGTGTAGACCCGGTTGAAGCCGGATGACAGCGCCGCGCCGCCGGCGGCCAGGTCGAGCGGCGCGGAGATCGCGGCGGCGGCATCGATGAAGCTTGCGTCCTGGCCGTGCGTGCCGAGCCAGCGCAGCAGCGCATTGCCGCCGAGCGAGACGCCGGCGGCGAACAACGCGGACGCGTTGCGCGCCAGCGGATGCTGTGCCATGCGCGTGAGTATCCAGTCGATCTCGTCGGCGTCGCCGGAATGGTAGAAGCGCGGCGCGCGGTTCAGTTCGCCCGAGCAGCCGCGAAAATGCGGCACGGCGCCCGACCAGCCCAGCGCCTCGATATGCGCCAGCATCGCCCGCGCGTAATGGCTGTCGGACGAGCCTTCGAGTCCGTGGAACAGCAGCAGCAGCGGCTTGCCGGGCAGGCCCTCGACCAGGTCGACGTCGATGAAGTCGCCGTCCGGCGCGTTCCAGCGCTCGCGCTTGAGCGTTACCTCGGGCGGGCGGATCAGCTTGGCAGGCCAGATGGTCTGCAGGTGGCCGCCGGGCAGCCAGCGAGGGGCGGAATAGTCGCTCATGCGCTCGCCGTCAGTGCAGCACGCCCTGCGGCGGCGCCTGTTCGGCCGGGCGGCCGGGGGCGACCGATGCGTGGTGCAGCACCATGCGCCAGCCCTGCGGCGTCTTCAGGTAGACATTGGTCGCGAGGATGTGCGCCTCCTGCCAGTCGGGGTCGTCCGGCACATCGACTTCTTCGACCAGCGTATGCACCGAGCAGCTCATGTTCTGCGTGACATGCAGGTGGCGCGGGCGGATGTGCACCGGGCCGCGCTCGAAGATCAGTTCCCACGACGCGCGTATCGCCGCATGCCCCTGCAGCCGCGGCGCGCCCGGATGCACGCAGGCGATCTCGTCGTCGTCGGCCCACAGCGCCATCAGCGCCTCGAGGTCGGCGCGGGCGATCGCGTCATAGAACGCCTGCTCGACGTCGTCGGCGCTGACAAGGGGCTTTTGCGGGATGGGCATCGGGAGCGGAGCCGTAGAGTGGGCGGCGGGCCGGGGCTTGCGCACTGCGCCCGGCTGTCCTGCGCGCTCGGGTCGGGACAGCGGGGCGCGGCGCGACGGCGCGCCTCAGTGGGCGTGCGCGTGCGCGCCCGGCTTGAGCCGGTAGACCGTGCTGCAGTACGGGCACTTCGCCTCGCCATTGGCGGCGAAGTCGAGGAACACGCGCGGATGCGAGGACCAGGCCGGCATGGCCGGGTTCGGGCAGTACGCGGGCAGGTCCTTCGCGTCGAGTTCGATCGCTTGAACAGGCTGGTTCATCGATGGCTCCTTCGCGCGGATCAGACCTTGGTCAGCCAGTGGCGGTACTTGTCGGACTTGCCGCCGACGACGTCGAAGAACAGCGACTGCAGCTTCTCGGTGACCGGGCCGCGGCTGCCGATGCCGATCTCGCGGTTGTCCAGTTCGCGGATCGGCGTGATCTCGGCGGCGGTGCCGGTGAAGAAGGCTTCGTCGGCGCAATACACTTCGTCGCGGGTGATGCGCTTTTCAATGACTTCGATGCCGAGGTCGCGCGCCATCGTCACCACCGCGTCGCGGGTGATGCCGTCGAGGCAGCTGGCCAGGTCCGGCGTGTAGATCTTGCCGTTCTTGATGATGAACACGTTCTCGCCGGCGCCCTCGGACACATAGCCTTCGGTGTCGAGCAGCAGCGCCTCGTCATAGCCCTCGGCGGTCACTTCCTGGTTGGCCAGGATGGAGTTGATGTAGTAGCCGCTGGCCTTCGCGCGCACCATCGACACGTTCACGTGGTGGCGGGTGAACGACGAGGTCTTGACGCGGATGCCGCGCTTGATGCCGTCTTCGCCGAGGTAGGCGCCCCACGGCCATGCGGCGATGCCGACGTGGATGGTGTTGCCGCGCGCGGAGACACCCATCTTCTCGGAACCGATCCAGGCCAGCGGGCGCAGGTAGCAGGACTCGAGCTGGTTCGCGCGCACGACTTCCTTCTGCGCTTCCATCAGGGTCTCCATGTCGTACGGGATCGTCATCTGGAAGATCTTCGCCGAGTTGTACAGCCGCTGCGTGTGTTCCTTCAGGCGGAAGATCGCGGTGCCATCGACGGTCTTGTACGCGCGCACGCCCTCGAACACCGCCATGCCGTAGTGCAGGCTGTGCGTGAGCATATGCAGGTTGGCGTCGCGCCAGTCGACGAGTTTGCCGTCTTTCCAGATTTTGCCGTCGCGGTCAGCCATGGACATGTCAGGTTCTCCAG
>CAZTIF010000188.1:0-3146 GCA_964613635.1 uncultured Bifidobacterium sp.
GCAGGATCATCGACGGCCTGGCCATCAGCGCGCGGCCGATCGCGCACATCTGCTGTTCGCCACCGGAGGTGTAGCCGGCCTGCGAGGTGCGCCGCTGCTTCAGGCGCGGGAAGTAGTGGTAAACCTTCTCCAGCTCGGCCTTCAGCTCCGAGCGGCCAAGCTTGCGCGTGTAGGCGCCGGTCAGCAGGTTTTCCTCGATCGTCAGATGGCCGAAGCAGTGCCGGCCTTCCATCACCTGCGACAGGCCGCGCCTGACCAGTTCGTTCGGCGTCAGCTGGTCGATGCGTTCGCCGTTGAATTCGATGCTGCCCTTGGTCACGTCGCCGCGCTCGCCGCGCAACAGCGTCGAGATCGACTTCAGCGTGGTCGACTTGCCGGCGCCGTTCGCGCCCATCAGCGCGACGATCTTGCCGCGCGGGACGGACATCGACACGCCCTTCAGCACGAGGATCACGTGGTCGTAGATGACCTCGATGTTGTTGACGGTGAGGATGGAGGGAGTCATGTTTTTGCGATGGTTCTAATTGATCGGGCATGGGTCCCAGCTTGCGCTGGGACGACGTATCGGATGCTGATATCTTCGAAAACGTCGTCCCAGCGCAAGCTGGGACCCATCGATGCAAAGGAGCAGCCCCGCCTTACTTCATGCAGGCCGGCGTAATCCCCTTCTCCTTCGCATACGCCGCCGACGAGGCCTCCAGCAGCTTGCGCACCAGCGCCTTGTCGCCGGTCAGCCAGGTCTTCGACAGCGCGACCCACTTCTTGCCGTCCCACTGCACGACCTTCACCGCGCCCGAACCCTCGTGGTCATCGCACGAGGTCTTCACCGGCGGGAACATGTCCTCGACGCCCAGCTCCTTCTGCCGCGCGCGGTCGACGTTAAGGTTCTCCAGGCCCCAGCGCATCTGTTCGCCGGTGATCACCTTGCCCTTGCCGAACTTCGCCTGCGCATTGCGCATCGCCTCGACCATCAGCACGGCGGCGACGATGCCGCGCGTGTACATCACGTTGCCGACGCGATCGATCTCCTTCAGGTTGCCCTTGCCGGCCTTGTACAGCTGCGTGCGGATGTCTTCCAGCAGCGGGAATTCGCCCGGGGTGGTGAAGCTCATCGTCGAGAAGCCCTTTGCCGCTTCGCCGGCCGGTTCGGTGTCTTCTTCGGAGCCGGCCCACCAGACGCCGAGGATCTTCTCGCGCGGGAAGCCGTTGCGCTGCGCGGTCTTCAGGCCGACCGCGCTCATCACGCCGAAGGTCCACATGATCACGTAGTCCGGGTTGGCCTGGCGGATCTGCAGCCACTGCGACTGCTGCTCGTTGCCCGGCGGCGTGACCGGTATCTTGATCAGCTCGAAGCCCCACTTCGCGGCTTCGGCCTCCAGCACCGGCAGCGGCTCCTTGCCGTAGGCGGAGTCGTGGTACAGGTGGACGATCTTCTTGCCCTTCAGCTTGTCCATGCCGCCGGACTTCTCGCCGAGGTGCACCACCATCGCGGCCGCCTGGTTCCAGTAGGTGCTGACCAGTGGGAACACGTACGGGAACACCTTGCCGTTGGCAGCGTCCGAGCGGCCGTAGCCGAGCGTGGTCATCGGCACCTTGTCCTTGCCGACGCGGTCGAGGATGCCGTAGGCGATGCCGGTCGACACCGGCTCGACGATGGTCGCGCCGCCGTTGCGGCTCTTCAGGCGCTCATAGCATTCGACGCCGCGCGATGCGTTGTATTCGGTCTCGCACTCTTCCCAGGTCAGCTTGACGCCATTGACGCCGCCTTTCAGGTTCACCAGCGTCATGTAGTCGATCATGGCGCCGAAGAACGAGGTGCCGTTCGAGCCGTACGGGCCGACCCGGTACGACAGCAGCGGCACATACTGTTCATTCGCCCACGAGAAGCTGCTGGCGGCCAGCAGCGCGGCGCCCAGCATCAGCGATTTGATGAATTTCATGTCGTTTTCCTCCTTGTTGTCCTGGCATTCGGGTAAGCGGGCGGCTCAGTGCGGGAAAGGCCACAGCCGCAGTTTTTCCTTCGCGATCTGCCACAGCCGCGCCAGCCCGTGCGGTTCGACGATCAGGAAAAAGATGATCAGCGCGCCGAACACCATCAGTTCGAGGTTCGACGCGACTGCGGTGGAAATTTGGGCGAAGTGGGCCAGATTGTTCAGCACGATCGGCAGCAGCACGATGAACGCGGCGCCGAGGAAGGAGCCGAGTATCGAGCCGAGGCCGCCGATGATCACCATGAACAGCACGCGGAACGACAGGTCCAGGCTGTAGGCTTCCGGCTCCACCGTGCCGAGGTAGGCATACGCATACAGCGCGCCGGCCACGCCGCAGTAGAACGAGCTGACCGCGAACGCGAGCAGCTTGGTGTGCATCCGGCGGATGCCGATCACTTCGGCGGCAACGTCCATGTCGCGCACCGCCATCCAGCAGCGGCCGATGTTGGAGCGCACCAGGTTCTTCGCGGCCAGCGCCAGCACGCAGACGATGCCCAGCACCAGCAGGTATTTGGCCGCCGGCGTGTCGAAGGAATAACCGAGGATCTCGATCTGCTGCGCCGTGATCACGCCCGACGAGCTGTAGTTGGTGAACCAGCGCACCTTGGTCAGCGCCCAGACCACGAAGAACTGCGTGGCCAGCGTGGACGCGGCCAGGTAGAAGCCGCGCACGCGCAATGACGGCAGGCCGAACACGATGCCGACCGCGGCCGCGCACAGGCCGCCGAGCGCAAACGCAACCAGGATGGGCATGCCCGGAATGCGCAGCATGAAGTTGTACGACGCGAACGCGCCGACGGCCATGAACGCGGCCGTGCCGAGCGACAGCTGGCCGGCATAGCCGGTCAGGATATTCAGGCCGAGCGCTGCCAGCGACAGGATCAGGAAGGGGATCAGGATCGCCGAGAAAAAGTAGGGCGACGCGGTGAAGGGCACGACCACGAAGGCGGCCAGCAGCAGCAGCGCGAGCGCGATGCGGTCCTGCCGGATCGGGAAGATCTGGCCGTCGGACGCATAGGTGGTCTTGAATTGCCCGGCTTCACGGTACAGCATGGGTCAGATCCTCCGGATGATCTTTTCGCCGAACAGCCCTTCGGGCCTCACCAGCAGGAACAGCAACGCCAGCACATACGGGAACCAGCCCTCGATGCCGCC
>CAZTIF010000189.1:0-3126 GCA_964613635.1 uncultured Bifidobacterium sp.
CGGCATTCACGGCGTCGCCCAGCGCGGCCAGCGCCGGGCGATGGTTCAGCAGCGCGCCGTACACCACACCCGACAAGCGCCATGGGGCGGCATCGAATTCGACCTGCGGAAACGGAAGCATCATGAAATTTTACTAGTATGTGAGCAGATTCCTCGCATTCTATTTACTCATATGTGAGCAAGTCAATATAAAATGGCTGGAAATTTTGCGGCGTCGGCTCAACCGGCGAGCGTACGCAGCGCATGCAGAGGAATATGCCATCCATGAAAAAGCCCAATGTCCTGAGTCGCCGCAACCTGCCGCTGCTGATGCTGCAGGCGCGCGAGTCGGTATTCTCGCGCTTTCGCCCGATCCTGAACGAAGCCGGCATCACCGAGCAGCAGTGGCGCGTGGTGCGCGCGCTGCTCGAGCGCGGCCCGCTGGAGCCGCGCCAGATCGGCGAGATCTGCTGCCTCGCCAGCCCGAGCCTGGCCGGCATACTCGCGCGGATGGACGACCTCGGGCTGGTCAAGCGCGAGCGGCTGCCGCATGACCAGCGCCGCGTGATGGTGTCGGTATCGCCGGCCGGCGTGGCGCTGGCACGGCAGCTGGCACCGAAGGTCGAGGCCACCTATCAGGCCCTGGAGGACGAGCTCGGCAGCGAACTGACCGTCGAGCTGTACGCGCTGCTCGACCGGGTGGTCGACCAGCTCGGCGCGGACGCCGGGCAAGGCGAATAGCGCTGAACGCAAGGCAAATATTTGACCGACCGGCGGCAAGACCGGCGGCCTGCAGCACAGGGATGGAGACCCCTGCCCTATCGACACTCATCAAAAAGGAAAAAACGTGTCTGACCATGCACCGGCCGCGCGCGGCCTCTTCGACGTTACCGAAGCCATCGACCGGCAGTTCTCGCCATTGCAAAAGCGCATGTACGTGCTGGCCGCGCTGGCGATGATCCTCGACGGTTTTGACGGCCAACTGATCGGCTTTGCGATTCCGGCCATCATGAAGGAATGGGGCGTCACGCGCGAGGCATTCTCGGCCGCGGTCGCCAGCGGCCTGTTCGGCATGGCGCTCGGCAGCCTCGCGGCCGGCTACATCGCGGACCGCATCGGCCGCCGCCTGCTGCTCGCGTTCAGCGTGTTCCTGTTCGGCGGCGCGACCTTCCTGATCGGCTTTGCAACGGACGTACAGGCGATCGCGGTGATCCGCTTCTTCGCCGGCCTCGGCATTGGTGCGGCGCTGCCGAGCGCATCGACGATGACGGCCGAATACACGCCGCAACGGCTGCGTACGCTGGCCGTCACCGGCACGATCATCTGCTACCCGCTCGGCGGCATGCTGGCCGGTCTTTTCGCCGGGCAGGTGCTGCCGGCGGCCGGATGGCGTTCGCTGTTCTGGATCGGCGGCGTGGTGCCGATGCTCTACGCCGTCTTCCTCGTCTTCGCGCTGCGCGAGTCGCCGCGCTACCTCGCCCGCGCGCAGCATCGCTGGGAAGAACTGCGCGCGCTGCTGGCGCGGATGGCGGTCGACGTACCGACCGGCATGGGCTTCCATGATGGCCAGCAGGACGAGTCCGGTCAGCAGCGAGCCAGCTTCGGCGCGCTGTTCACACCGGCGCGGCTGCGCGACACGGCCGGCATCTGGGTCTGTTTCTTCATGACGCTGCTGTCGATCTACAGTGCTTTCAGCTGGCTGCCAACGATGCTGACCGCCGAGGGCCTGTCGCCGAAACTGGCCGGCATGGGCCTGACCGCCTACAACCTCGGCGGCGTGATCGGCGCGCTGGCGTGCGCGGTCGCGATCAACCGCTTCGGCTCGCGCGCGTCGATGCTGGCGTTCTGTTCGCTGGCGGCAGTCTCCGCTTTCGTGCTCAAGGGTGTCGACGTGAAGCTGCATACCGATTCCTTCCTGCTCGGCCTCGGCGTGCACGGGCTGTTCATGAACGCGGTCCAGACGACCAGCTACGCGCTGTGCGCCCACCTGTATCCAACCTTCATGCGCGCGACCGGTACCGCCTCCGCACTGACCTTTGGCCGCTTCGGCGCAATCCTCAGCTCCTTCGTCGGCGCAAGCGTGATCACCGCTGGCGGCGCGACTGCCTACCTTGACCTGCTCGGTGGGTCGATGCTGGTCAGCCTGATTGGCCTGGCGCTGGTGAAGAACCATATTCCTCCGATCGCGGCACAGGCAGGCACGGAGAATCGCTGAGACGCTTCGCCGGCTGGCGCAACGGCGTCAAGTCATGCAGACAATCACGCGCACTGGCGCGTGCGTGACTTGCGCCGAAGCTTCAAGGCGATCGGGCCGGGCTCCCGCAGCGCAACAATTGCCTGCGCGACGGGTCGCACTCCCTGTCATCGACACCTCCTCCTGCTCGCCGCATCCCCTTGCCATTCGCATCGAACTCCCGTAATTTCTCCACAGCAACACCGCCGGCAGCAGCAGACGACCCGGCGTCCAGCATCGTCCGCGAAGTCTGGCGAGAGGGGACACACCCTCGGGAGACGAATCATGACAAGAATCATCAGCTGCTTGCTGTGCCTGTTCGTGCTGCTGACCGTGGGTCGCGCCTATGCATCCGATGCGCTGCCGGCCTATCAGGTGTACGAGCAGACGCCGGTCATCTTCAGCGAGAAAACCCACCTGCTGGTGCTGCGCGACCGTGACGAACGGCAGAACGCGGAAGCAGCGATGAAGCGCCGCGCCGAGTTCGTACCCGTCGCCGAAGCAGGAACGATCCGCCCGCGCGACCATTACTGGGTGATGCAGCGCATCGCCAGCAATCTTGATCACGACCTGGTGCTGCGCATCGACCCGAGCGGCTGGGAGCATCTCGACGGCGCAGTGTTCCGCGCCGACGGCAGCGTGGAATACCTGAAGCCTTCCGGCGCCTACCGCGCGAACTACGGCGGGCTCGGCGACGTGAATCCCTACGAAGCCGGATCGCGGCTGACACCGAGCCAGTTCACGCGCTTCACCCTGCACCGCGGCGAGGAAGTGCTGATCGTCACGCATCTGAGATCCAGCGCGAACGTGTCGGCAAAAAGCTTCAGTCTGAATTTTTGCGACGAACTGAAATTCACCGAGATGCGCCGTTTCGGCTTGTATGTCGAAGGCGGATTGCTCGGGCTGCTGTTTGC
>CAZTIF010000190.1:0-2996 GCA_964613635.1 uncultured Bifidobacterium sp.
AATGAAACTCGTAGGTCTGGTAGGTTGGCGCGGCATGGTCGGCTCGGTGCTGATGCAGCGCATGCAGGAAGAGAACGACTTCGCCCACATCGAACCGGTGTTCTTCTCGACGTCGAACGCCGGCGGCAAGGCGCCGTCGATGGCGAAGAACGAAACCTCGCTGAAGGATGCGAACGACATCGACGCGCTGAAGAAGTGCGACATCATCCTGACCTGCCAGGGCGGCGACTACACGTCCGAGATCTTCCCGAAGCTGCGCGCAGCCGGCTGGAACGGCTACTGGATCGACGCGGCATCGACGCTGCGCATGAAGGACGATGCGATCATCGTGCTCGATCCGGTCAACCTGAACGTGATCAAGAACGCGCTGTCCTCCGGCGTGAAGAACTACATCGGCGGCAACTGCACCGTGTCGTGCATGCTGATGGGCCTCGGCGGCCTGTTCAAGCACGACCTGGTCGACTGGATGACCTCGATGACCTACCAGGCAGCCTCCGGCGGCGGCGCGCAGCACATGCGCGAACTGCTGACCCAGTTCGGCAGCATCAATGCCGAAGTCAAGGCGCTGCTCGATGACCCGGCGTCGGCGATCCTCGAAATCGACCGCAAGGTGCTGGCCAAGCAGCATGCGCTGACCGCCGATGAAACGAAGCAGTTCGGCGTGCCGCTCGGCGGCAACCTGATCCCGTGGATCGACAAGGATCTCGGCAACGGCCAGTCGAAGGAAGAGTGGAAGGGCGGCGCCGAGACCAACAAGATCCTCGGCCGCGGCGAAGCCTTCGGCGCGGGCGCGAAGCCGGCAATCGCCGTCGATGGCCTGTGCGTGCGCATCGGCGCGATGCGCTGCCATTCGCAGGCGCTGACGATCAAGCTGAACAAGGACGTGCCGCTCGACGAGATCAATGACATCATCGCCAGCGACAACGAGTGGGTGAAGTTCGTGCCGAACACGCGCGAAGCGTCGATGCATGACCTGACCCCGGCGGCGACCACCGGCAAGCTGAGCATCCCGGTCGGCCGCGTGCGCAAGATGCAGATGGGCGGCGACTACATTTCGGCCTTCACCGTCGGTGATCAGCTGCTGTGGGGCGCGGCCGAGCCGCTGCGTCGCATGCTGAGGATCCTGCTCGACAACTGATCGTCGTTCCTGACTCGCGGCATCCCTGTTGTGGGGGTGCAACCGAACCCGCGCCATTTCCTGCAGAACGGAAATCGCGCGGGTTTTTTATTGTGGCGAATGCGGCGGCTTGCTTGCAGCGGTTTTCAGGCCGGTGTTAAGTTTTGCCGATGCCCTCGAACCTGCGTTCTCCGCTTTCCTTCCTCCCGAATTCCCGTCTGGCACGCGTCGCGCGATGCAGTGTGCTCTGCTGCCTGCTGGCGCTGCCGGCGATGGCGACGGCTGCTGCGCTTGGCGATGCGGTTGTGCGGTCGTCGCTCGGGCAGGCGCTTGATGTCGATATCGCGATCGCTTCGCTGTCGGCTGCCGAAACGGATTCGCTGATCGTCCGCCCCGCGCCTGCGTCCGCGTATGCGAATGCCGAGATCGACTACACGCCGCTGCTGCGTTCGCTGCGGGTGTTCGTCGAGAAGCGCGGCGAGCAGACCATCGTGCGCGTCACGTCGGACCTGCCGGTCAACGATCCCTTCGTCAGGCTGCTGGTGGAGCTGGGCGCGAGCGGATCGCGCACGATACGCGAGTACACGCTGCTGGTGGATCCGCCGGCCATCGGCGAGCCGGCAGCCAAGCCCTTGCCCGACACGGCTGCTCCCGCAGCGGCGGCCGCGCCCGAGCGTCCTGCCGACACACAGGCCAGCCGGCCGGCCGATGCGACAGCGTCGGACCGGCACATCGTCCGCCGCGGCGATACGCTGCGGACGATAGGCGCTTCGCTGCAGCCCGATGGCGTGCGGCTGGAGCAGGTGCTGGTGGCACTGCAGGCGGCCAATCCGGACGCCTTCGTCGGCCGCAACATCAATCGACTCAAGCGCGGCAGCGTGCTGCGCGTACCCGATGCCGACACGATGCGCGCGGTGGATCCGGCGCAGGCATTGCGCTCGGTACGCGCCCAGGCCGCCGACTTCGCGCGCTACCGGCAATCCGTCGCACAAGCGGCGGCACGCGCGCCGGCACGCGCAGCTGAACGGGCGCCGGCCATCGCGGACAGTGCGGACAGTGCGGCGCCGCCCGGCAACCGCAGCAGCAGCGCACAGGTCGGCACGCTGGCCGAGGCGCCGAGCCCACCCGCGCCGGCCCAGGACAAGCTGACCCTGTCCGTACCGGGGCGGAATGAGCAGGCGGACAGCCGGCCCGGCAGTGTCGATGCGGCCGAACGCATCGCCGACGACAAGGCGCTGGTCGAGGCGAACGAGCGCATCGCCGCGCTGGAAAAGAACATCGGCCAGCTGCAGCAGATGCTCGAGGTTCGCGATGAGGCGCTGGCCAATGCGCAGCAGCGCGCGGCCGAGGCACCGCCCGCCGCCGCAGTCGCCCCCGCGCCGCCGCCGGCCGCGCCGCCAGCGCCAGCGACGCTACCGCCACCGCAGGGCGCAGCTGATACGCAGCGCCTGATGGCAGCGCTTGACGATCCGTTCGCGCGCGCCGGTGCGGCCGCACTCCTGCTGCTGCTCGCGGCATGGGCCGGATTGCGCCGGCGCCGGCGTCGCCCGCCGCCGGAGGGCGGACAGCCGGTCGAGCCGGTGCTTGCGCCGACCGTGATCGGTGGCGCGGGCGGTCGCCATGTCGATACCCGGCACAGCGAATTCCATTCGAACTTCGTGCCCTCGGTGAGCCAGATCGACGCGAACGAAGTCGACGCCGTGGCCGAAGCCGATGTCTATATTGCCTATGGCCGCGACGAGCAGGCCGAGGAGATCCTGCTCGACGCGCTGCGCGCGCATCCGGAGCGCGATGCACTGCGCGTGAAGCTGCTCGAGATCCATGCGGCGCGCAAGGACAGGCAGAAATTCGGCGCGCTGGCCGCTGAGTTGCGGGTGCG
>CAZTIF010000191.1:0-2955 GCA_964613635.1 uncultured Bifidobacterium sp.
CTGGAAAAACTTGAGCGCCGCATCACGCTGACCGTGCCGCTGGCCGAAGTCAACGAAGAAGTCGAGAAGCGCCTGAAAGTCCGTGCGCGTACCGCGAAGTTCCCGGGCTTCCGTCCTGGCAAGGCACCGCTGAAGATGGTGGCCGCGCAGTTCGGCGCAATGGTCGAGAGCGAAGTCCTGAACGACAAGGTCGGCCAGGCCTTCGGCAATGCAACGGCCGAGAACAACCTGCGCGTTGCCGGCTATCCGCGCATCGAGCCGAAGGCGGACGAGAAGGTCGACAACGCACTGGTGTTCCAGGCGACCTTCGAGGTCTACCCGGAAGTGAAGATCGGCGACCTGGCCGCTGCCGAAGTCGAGAAGAGCACCGCAGCGATCACCGACGCGGAGATCGACAAGACCATCGACATCCTGCGCCAGCAGCGCGTGCATTACCACACCAAGGGCGAAGCCGGCGCGCATGGCGACGGCGGCCCGGACACGTCGGCACAGAACGGCGACCGCGTTACCGTGGACTTCGTCGGCAGGATCGACGGCGTTGAATTCCCGGGCGGCAAAGGCGAAGACTTCCCGTTCGTGCTGGGCGGCGGCCAGATGCTGAAGGAATTCGAAGAGGCAGCGATCGGCCTGAAGGCCGGCGAGTCGAAGACCTTCCCGCTGGCTTTCCCCGAGGACTATCACGGCAAGGACGTGGCCGGCAAGACGGCCGAATTCACGATCACCGTGAAGAACGTCGAGTGGGCGCACCTGCCGGAAATCGATGCGAACTTCGCGCAGAGCCTCGGCGTGGCCGACGGCGACCTGCAGAAGATGCGTGACGACATCCGCGCCAACCTCGAGCGCGAAGTCAGCAACCGCATCAAGGCGCGCACCAAGAACAGCGTGATGGACGTGCTGGTCAAGATCGCCGAACTCGACGTGCCGAAGTCGCTGCTCGAGCAGGATGCCGAGCGCCTCGCCGAGCAGACCCGCCAGGACATGCGCCAGCGCGGCATCAATGTGAATGACATGCCGTTCCCGGCCGACCTGTTCACTGCACAGGCCGACCGTCGCGTTCGCCTCGGCCTGATCCTGTCGGAACTGGTCAAGCAGAATCAGCTGCAGGCGACCGGCGAGCAGCTGAAGGCCTTCGTCGATGATTTCGCAAAAGCCTACGAAGATCCGCAGCAGGTCGTGAAGTACTACTTCAGCGACCGCAACCGCCTGGCTGAAGTCGAAGCGCTGGTGATCGAAGAGAACGTCGTGAACTTTGTTCTGTCGAAATCCAAGGTGGCAGAAAAGAGCGTGTCCTTCGACGAACTGATGGGCAACTGATCTTTCAGCCGTAACGCCTGCGGGCGTTGCCCTGATAAGCGGCCGCAAGTTTGGTTACACTACCGCTTGCGGCCGTTTTGTTTTTGCGACCGCGCCATTCATCCAACGGGAAAGACAATGACTGACATCCACCGCAAATCCGCCCTCGACACTGACATGCTCGGCATGGTGCCGATGGTGATCGAGCAGAGCGGCCGTGGCGAGCGTGCCTACGACATTTACTCGCGCCTGCTGAAAGAGCGCGTGATCTTCCTCGTAGGTCCGGTCAACGACCACACCGCGAATCTGGTCGTTGCGCAGATGCTGTTCCTCGAGAGCGAGAATCCGGACAAGGACATTTCGCTGTACATCAATTCGCCGGGCGGCTCGGTGTCCGCGGGTCTGGCGATCTACGACACGATGCAGTTCATCAAGCCGGATGTGTCCACGCTGTGTACCGGCCTCGCCGCTTCGATGGGCGCCTTCCTGCTGGCCGCCGGCGCGAAGGGCAAGCGCTTCTCGCTGCCGAACTCGCGCATCATGATCCACCAGCCGCTCGGCGGCGCGCAGGGCCAGGCCACCGATATCGAGATCCAGGCACGCGAGATCCTCTACCTGCGGGAGCGCCTGAACATGATCCTGTCGGAAAAGACCGGCCAGTCGATGGAGCAGATCGCGAAAGACACCGACCGCGACAACTTCATGTCGGCCGAGCAGGCCGTCGAATACGGCATGATCGACAAGGTGCTGACGCACCGCGGCTGATCCGGGTCGCGCCCCTCATCCCCGACAACGCCGGCACCGTGGTTGTTCGTTCGCAACTACCGGTCCGGCGCAGCCGTTGCGGAGCGGGATGACGGATCCGGCATTCGAAGGTAAGATCGACTCACATTTACGCATACAGCCAGCCCATGTCTGATAAGAAGTCCTCCAGTGGTGAAAAGTTGCTCTATTGCTCATTCTGCGGCAAGAGCCAGCATGAGGTTAAAAAACTGATTGCCGGCCCGTCGGTGTTCATCTGCGATGAGTGCATCGACCTGTGCAACGACATCATCCGCGACGAAGCAGCGGCAGTCGAATCGGTCAGCCCGAAGTCGGACCTGCCGACGCCGCTGGAGATCTTCGAGCTGCTCGGCCAGTATGTGATCGGCCAGGAAACCGCGAAGCGCACGCTGGCGGTGGCCGTCTACAACCACTACAAGCGGCTGCGCCATCTCGGCAAGAAGGATGACGTCGAGCTTGCGAAGAGCAACATCCTGCTGATCGGCCCGACCGGTTCCGGCAAGACCCTGCTCGCGCAGACGCTGGCGCGCATGCTGAACGTGCCTTTCGTGATCGCCGACGCGACCACGCTGACCGAAGCCGGCTATGTCGGCGAGGATGTCGAGAACATCATCCAGAAGCTGCTGCAGAACTGCAATTACGAAGTCGAGAAGGCGCAGAAGGGCATTGTCTACATCGACGAGATCGACAAGATCTCGCGCAAGTCGGACAACCCGTCGATCACCCGCGACGTGTCGGGCGAGGGCGTGCAGCAGGCGCTGCTGAAGCTGGTCGAAGGCACGATGGCGTCGGTCCCGCCGCAGGGCGGCCGCAAGCATCCCAATCAGGACTTCGTGCAGATCGACACGACCAACATCCTGTTCATCTGCGGCGGCGCGT
>CAZTIF010000192.1:0-2883 GCA_964613635.1 uncultured Bifidobacterium sp.
GCGCTTCCTTCATCGCGACCAGGCCGAGCACGGCTTCGCGGCCGTCGATGATGCGATGGTCGTAGGACATCGCGAGGTAGTTCATCGGGCGGATCACGATCTGGCCGTTCTCGACCACCGCGCGGTCCTTGGTCGCATGCACGCCGAGGATCGCCGACTGCGGCGGGTTGATGATCGGGGTCGACAGCATCGAGCCGAACACGCCGCCGTTGGAGATCGAGAAGGTGCCGCCGGTCAGTTCGTCCAGCGTCAGTTTGCCGTCCTTGGCTTTCGCGCCGAATTCGCCGATCTTCTTTTCGATGTCGGCGATCGACATCTGGTCCACATTGCGCAGGATGGGCACCACCAGGCCGCGCGGCGAACCGACCGCGATGCCGATGTCGAAATAGCCGTGGTAGACGATGTCATTGCCATCGACCGACGAGTTCAGGATCGGGTACTTCTTCAGCGCGGCGACGGCCGCCTTCACGAAGAAGGACATGAAGCCGAGCTTCACGCCATGCTCTTTCTCGAACTTGTCCTTGTACTTGTTGCGCAGGTCCATGACCGGCTGCATGTTGACTTCGTTGAAGGTCGTCAGGATCGCGTTGGTCGCCTGCGATTCGAGCAGGCGCTCGGCGATGCGCGCGCGCAGGCGACTCATCGGCACACGCTGCTCCGGACGGTCGCCGAGGTCGGCGCCGACCGGCGCCGGTACGGCCGGCAGTGCGGCGCGCGGCGCGGCAGCCGGCGCGGCCGGTGCCTTCGCGGCCGGCTGCGCGAGCGCATTGATCACGTCGCCCTTGGTCACGCGACCGTCGCGGCCGGTGCCCGGAACGGCGTCGGCGGACATCTTGTTTTCGGCCAGCATCTTCGCGGCGGCCGGCATCGCGATCGCGCCGCCGGAGGCGACCGGCGCTGCGGCCGCTGCCGCTGCAGGCGCGGCTGCCGGCGCCGGCGCTGCGGCAGCGGGTGCGGCTGCCGAGGCGGTCGCTTCGGTATCGATGCGCGCGATGATCTCGCCGGCGACCACGGTGCTGCCGTCAGCCTTCAGGATCTCGACGATCACGCCCTGCGCAGGCGCGGGCAGTTCGAGCACGACCTTGTCGGTCTCGATGTCGATCAGGTTTTCATCGCGGGCCACGGCCTCGCCGACTTTCTTGTGCCACTGCAGCAGGGTCGCCTCGGCGACGGATTCCGACAGTTGCGGGACCGGGACTTCAAGGATTGCCATCACATTCTCCGTTTCGGGTTTGTCACACAGAGCGCCGGCATCCGGCGCAATGCGGGGTCATTATTTGGTCAGCACGAAGCCCTTCAGCTTCGAAAATGCGGTATCGATCAGCGCCTTCTGCTGCGCATAGTGCTTGTCGTAGTAACCGACAGCAGGCGATGCGGAAGCCGGACGGCCGGCATAGGCCAGCTTCTGACCGTCTGCCATGTTCTCGAAAATGTTGTGCTGGATCTGGAACCACGCACCCTGGTTCTGCGGCTCGTCCTGCACCCAGACCACCTCGGTCAAATTCGGGAAGGACTTCAGCTCCGACGCGAAAGCCTTGTGCGGGAACGGATACAGCTGCTCGACGCGGATGATCGCGATGTCGGTCGCGTCGCGCTCCTTGCGCGCATTGACGAGGTCGAAATACACCTTGCCCGAGCAGGCCAGCACGCGCTTGACCTTCTTCGGATCGATCTTGTCGTCGACCTCGCCAATCACGGTCTGGAACGAACCCTTGATCAGCTCGGTCAGCGGCGAACCGGCATCCTTGTTGCGCAGCAGGGACTTCGGCGTGAAGATCACCAGCGGCTTGCGGAACAGGCGGATCATCTGGCGACGCAGCAGATGGAAGATCTGCGCGCCGGTGGTCGGCTGCACCACTTGCATGTTGTTGTCCGCGCAAAGCTGCAGGAAGCGCTCGACGCGCGCCGACGAGTGCTCCGGGCCCTGGCCCTCATAGCCGTGCGGCAGCATCATCACGAGGCCGGAAGCGCGGCCCCACTTCACTTCGCCGGAGCTGATGAACTGGTCGATCACGACCTGCGCGCCGTTGGCGAAGTCGCCGAACTGCGCTTCCCAGACCACCAGCTCGTTCGGCTCGGCGCACGAATAGCCGTACTCGAACCCGAGCACCGCCTCCTCGGAGAGCACCGAGTCGATGACGACGAAATCGGCCTGGCCTTCCTGCAGGTTGGAGAGCGGAATGTAGGAGCCCGCGTCCCATTTCTCGCGGTTCTGGTCGTGGAGCACCGAGTGACGGTGGGTGAAGGTACCGCGACCGGCGTCCTGGCCGGTGATGCGGATCGCATAGCCGGACGACACCAGCGTGGCAAACGCCAGATGCTCGCCCATGCCCCAGTCGACGTTCAGCTCGCCGCGGCCCATCGCCGCGCGGTCGGCCAGCACTTTCTCGACCAGCGGGTGGGGCTTGAAATCTTCGGGTACCGTGGTGATACGCTCGGACAGGCGCTTCAGTTCAGCGGCCGGCACCGAAGTGTCGGCGGCGTCGGTCCATTTGCGGTTCAGGAACGGCATCCAGTCGACCGCGTACTTGTTCTTGTAGTTCGAGATCACCGGATCGATGGTGCGACGGCCCTCGTCCATCGCCTGCCGGTAATCCTTGACCAGCTGGTCGCCGCCGTCGGTCACGATCGTGCCCTGCGTACCGAGCTTGTCCGCATACAGCTTGCGCGTGCCCGGATGCTGGCCGATCTTCTTGTACATCAGCGGCTGGGTCAGCGCCGGTGTGTCCTGCTCGTTGTGGCCGAGCTTGCGGAAGCAGATGATGTCGACCACCACATCTTTCTGGAACTGCATGCGGAAGTCGAGCGCGATCTGGGTCGCGTGGATCACCGCCTCGGGGTCGTCGCCGTTCACGTGCAGCACCGGCGCCTCGATCATCTTGA
>CAZTIF010000193.1:0-2854 GCA_964613635.1 uncultured Bifidobacterium sp.
CTCATCCATCGCCATCAGGCTGCCCGCGCCCGAGCGCGCCTGACGGATCAGCATCGCCGTTTCCGGCAGCAGACGCTCGACATAGAAGCGCGCCACCGCCAGCTTGGCCTTGTAAAAATCGTCGCCGCCTTCGGCCCGATCCAGCGCCACCCGCGCAATGCGCGCGAAGAAGTACGCGAACGCCCAGTGGCCGACAACGCGCAGGTAGGGCACGGCCGCCGCACCGGCCTCGTCGCGGTCCTGCTGCGCCTTCATGCCGATCTCCATCGTCAGCTTGCCAAGCTTGTCGCCGAGGTCGGCCAACGGCGCGATGAAGGCGGCCATGCGCGGGTCGCCCGCATTCGCTTCGGCGAAGGCCTGCACCTTCGCGCCGAAGCGGCGCAGCTTCGCGCCATTGTCCGCCAGCACCTTGCGCGCCAGCAGGTCGAGCGACTGTATCGTGTTCGTGCCTTCGTAAATCATGTTGATGCGCGCGTCGCGCAGGGTCTGCTCCATGCCCCACTCGGCGATGTAGCCGTGGCCGCCGAACACCTGCAACGCCTCCGAACAGGCGATCCACGCATTGTCGGTCAGGAAGGCCTTCGCGACCGGCGTCAGCAGCGCGACTTCGTCGGCCGCCTCCTGCCGCACGGCGGCATCCGGATGGCCGTGTTCGCGATCGAGCATCAGCGCGAGGTAGGAGCTGAACGCGCGACCACCTTCGGCATACGCGCGCGCGGTCAGCAGCATGCGTCGCACGTCGGGATGCACGACGATGGGATCGGCCGGGCGGTCGGCCGCCTTCGCGCCGCCGAGGCTGCGCCCCTGCAGGCGCTCGCGCGCATAGGCGGCGGCGTTCTGGTACGCGACTTCGGTCAGCCCGAGCGACTGCATGCCCACGCCGAGCCGCGCCGCGTTCATCATCACGAACATCGCGTTCAGGCCACGATCGGGTTCGCCGACCAGCCAGCCGCTCGCGTCATCCAGGTTCATCTGGCAGGTGGCATTGCCGTGGATGCCCATCTTGTGCTCGAGCGCGCCGCAGCGGATCGCATTGCGCTCGCCCGGCGTGCCGTCGGCCTGCGGCAGGAATTTCGGCACGACGAACAGCGAAATGCCGCGCGTGCCTTCGGGCGCGCCGGGCAGCCGCGCCAGCACCAGGTGCACGATGTTGGCCGACAGGTCATGCTCGCCGGCCGAGATGAAGATCTTCGCGCCGGTGATCCGGTAGCTGCCGTCGGCCTGCGGCACCGCGCGCGTCTTCAGCAGCCCGAGGTCGGTGCCGCAGTGCGGCTCGGTCAGGCACATCGTGCCGGTCCATTCGCCCGACACCAGCTTCGGCAGGTACTGCGCCTTCTGCTGCGGTGTGCCGTGCGCGTGCAGGCACTCATATGCGCCATGCGACAGCCCCGGGTACATCGTCCACGCCTGGTTCGCCGAATTCAGCATTTCGTACAGCGCATTGTTCAACGCCATCGGCAGGCCCTGACCGCCGAACGCCGGGTCGCAGGCCAGCGACGGCCAGCCGGCCGCGACGAACTGTTGATAGGCATCGCGGAAACCGGCGGGCGCGGTCACGCTGCCGGTCGCGGGATCGACATGGCAGCCCTCGCGGTCGCCGACCGGGTTCAGCGGGAACAACACCTCGGCGGCGAACTTGCCGCCTTCGTCGAGCACCTGGCCGAAGGTGTCTTCATCCAGCTCGGCATGGGCCGGCAGTTGCGCCAGCTCGGCGGCGGCGTCGAGCAGCTCGAACAGCACGAAACGGATGTCACGCAGCGGCGGGGTGTACACAGGCATGCTCGTCTCCTCGTTCGGCGATGGATGTCCCTAGGCTAACGCGTTTGCCAGCCGGCAGGGGGGCGAAATCGCTCGCGCCTGAATTCTTGCTGCGCTAGCCCGTGCCGCCGGCCGTTGCCGTGCTCGCGACCAGCCGTGCGAAGCCGGCATGCGCGCGCTCCGCGCTGCCGGGGCTTTTCAGGAAGCGGGCATCGTGGTGCAGCGCGAGCACCAGTCCGTACATCTCGAACACCAGCTGGTCTGCGTCGGTGGCGGGCAGCAAATGCCCTTCGTCGATCGCCTGCCGTGCCGCTCGCTGCAGCGAACGCTGCCAGGTCTGCACCATGCCGGCCAGCTGGTCGCGGATCGGGCCGGGCCGGTCGTCATATTCGACCGCGCCGCTGATGTAGATGCAGCCGGACGCAATTTCGCGGCTGACGCGCTCGACCCAGCGGCGGAACAGGCTCTCCAGCCGCGGCAGCCCGCGCGGCTCGCGCATGCTGGGGAAGAACACTTCCTGCTCGAACTGATGGTGGTACAGCTTCAGCACATCGATCTGCAGGTCTTCGCGCGAACCGAAATGCGCGAACACGCCGGACTTGCTCATGCCCATGCGCTCGGCCAGCGAGCCGATGGTCAGGCCCTCGAGGCCTTCGCGGCTGGCCATCTCGAGCGCCGCATCGAGGATGCTGGCGCGCGTCTGCTCGCCTTTGCGCAGCGGCTTGTGCAGGAAATCGGACATGGAGGAAAAGGAAACGAACGTTCGTGCCATTATGCCCAAAACCCGGGCGGGCGCACATCAGACGCAATTCAGGCGCAGATACAGCCTTCAGCCGCGCGAACGGTCGAGCATGCGGCGGTCGCGCTTGGTGGGCCGGCCGCGAATGTCGTCGGCCGGTTCGGCGTACAGGTGGCGTCGCTCGGCCGTCTGCTCGCGCCGCTGCACGCTCTGCGGCGTTTCCTCGTACAACTGCTGCGCGACCGGCGCCGGGCCGCGCTGTTCCGACAGCCCGAGCACGCGCACCTGCCATTCGGTGCTGCCGTTGTCGATGTCGAGCAGGTCGCCGACCTTCAGGTTGCGCGCCGGCTTGCAGCG
>CAZTIF010000194.1:0-2718 GCA_964613635.1 uncultured Bifidobacterium sp.
CGGCCGGCGTCGGGCTGATCGCGGTGACCAGCACCAGCTTGCCGTCGGGCTTGTCTTTCAGCGTGTCGAGATAGTCGAGCGACATCTTCGCCTTGTAATGGCCAAACGGTTCGAGATGCTCGTCACCAATGCCGAGCGTGCCGGCGACCTCGGTGATGCGTTTCATCTTCGCTTGTTGGGCAATCTCGATATCGCTCTGCATGCTGCGTCCTGTTGGTTGAAGAGAGTAGGGTGGAGGCGAGCACGGCCTTGCGCCGCGTGGCCGTGATGCGCGGGCGTGAAGTGCGGGAGGATTCAGGTCACCAGGTTCTGCGGGCGGCCAGCGATGAATGCCTCGATGTTGTCGGTCAGCTGATCGGCAAGGAACTGCATCGCGCCGTCCGACGCCCAGGCCACATGCGGCGTCAGGATGAAATTCGGCAGGCGCAGCTCCAGCAGCGGGTTGCCTTCCTTCGGCGGCTCTTTCGTCAGCACGTCGAATCCCGCGCCGGCGATCAGGCCGGTTTCCAGCGCAGTCTTCAACGCCTGCTCATCGACGAGCCCACCGCGCGCGGTGTTGATCAGGATCGCGCTGCGCTTCATCTTCCGCAATTGCTCGATGCCGATGAAGTTGCGCGATGCCGGCGTCAGCGGGCAGTGCAATGAAATGATGTCCGACTCGGCGAACACGGTGTCGGAATCGGTGAATTCGACACCGGCGGCTTTCGGCGGCGGATGGTCGGCGAACAGCACACGCATGCCAAGCGCGCGCGCGATAGCAGCCGTCGCCTGCCCGAGCGCACCTTCGCCGAAAATGCCGATCGTGCTGCCATGCAGGTCATGTATCGGATGGTCGAAGAAGCAGAACTGCTCCTGCGACTGCCAGCGGCCGCGCAGCACATCGTCGCGGTAGGCGATCAGGTTGCGGCGCAGCGCAAAGATCATCGCGAACGTGTGCTCCGGTACCGTATGCACCGCATAGTTGCGGATGTTTGCCACCGCGACGCCGCGCTCGCGGCAGGCATCGACGTCGATCACGTCATAACCGGTCGCCGCCATCGCGATCAGCTTCAGGTTTGGCAGCTTGTCGAGCGTGGCCCGGCGGATCGGCACCTTGTTGGTGATCGCTACAGTGGCGCCCGCGAGGCGGTCTGCCACTGTCTGTTCCAGCGTCTGCGCATGCTCTTCCCAGTGATGCGGAAACGCCGGACGGCGCAGCTCAGCCTTTAACGACTGCCGATCGAGAAAGACGATCCGTTCCATGCGTGTCCTTGCTGTGGTTGCCCGCGCCGCGGGAGAGCAGTCCGGACGGCGCCGGATGCTGACGCCAGTACTCGCCGGCCGCCGCCACGCCGCTGCCCGGGGTGACCTTGATGCCGCAGTCGAGCATCGCCATTTCGGCGCCGGCGATCGCAGCCATCAGGTGCACCTCGTTCATGTCGCCCAGGTGACCGATGCGGAACAGCTTGCCCGCGACCTTCGACAGCCCGGCGCCGAGCGACACGTTGTAGCGGTGGAAGGCATGCGCGATGACCTCGGCACCGTTCGCGCCTTCCGGCACCATCACGGCCGACACGGTATCCGAATACCACTTCGCTTCCTTCGCACACAACTTCAATCCCCAGCCACGGGTCACCGCCGCACGCACACCTTCGGCGAGATAGTGGTGGCGCGCAATGATGTTGTCGAGGCCTTCCTCGTCGATCATGCGCAGCGATTCGGCCAGGCCGTACATCAGCGACAGCGCCGGCGTGTACGGGAAATAGCCGTTCGCGTTGGCGGTGATCATGTCGTTCAGGTCGAAGTAGCAGCGCTTGAGCTGCGCAGTGTGGCGCATCTCCAGCGCTTTCTGGCTGACGCAAAGGATGCCGAGGCCAGCCGGCAGCATCAGGCCCTTTTGCGAGCCCGAGACCGCCATGTCGACCTTCCAGTCGTCGAAGCAGAAATCGATCGATCCCAGCGACGATACGCAGTCGACGAACAGCAGCGCCGGGTGTTTCGCTTCATCCAGCGCTTCGCGCACGCCGGCGATGTCGGACGTGACGCCGGTAGCGGTTTCGTTGTGGCAGGCCAGCACGGCCTTGATGCGATGCTCGGTATCCGCTTTCAGGATGTCCGCGTACTGCTGCAGCGGCACACCGGTGCCCCAGTCGCAGTCAACGATCTGCACATCCAGTCCGAGCCGGATGCACATGTCGATCCAGAGGTGACTGAACTGGCCGAACCGTGCGGCGAGTACACGGTCGCCGGGCGACAGCGTATTCGTCAGCGCCGCTTCCCAGCAGCCGGTACCGGACGACGGAAAGATGAAAGGCGTGCCATGCTCGGTGCGGAAGACCTTCTTCAGCCCGGGCATGATTTCGCGGGTCAGCGCCGGAAAGACCGGCGAACGATGGTCCTCCATCGACACGACCATTGCACGCAATATGCGGTCGGGTATGTTGGTGGGTCCGGGTACAAACAGGAAATTACGTCCAGCCATGATGCTCTCCTTCCATCGCAAGCCACAGGATTAAGGTTGTCGTGATCGCCCCTTCTGCGGAGGCGTGGAAGATTGCTGCTTTATTCGTTGGGGTAGACCGGATGGGCGTCGGTGAGCTTTTTCACTTCGGCCTTCACGCGCTCGATGGTGGCCGCGTCATGCGGGTTGTCGAGCACGTCGGCGATCAGGTCGCCGACCCGCATCGCCTCGGCTTCCTTGAAGCCGCGCGTCGTCATCGCCGGCGAACCGAGACGGAT
>CAZTIF010000195.1:0-2708 GCA_964613635.1 uncultured Bifidobacterium sp.
GAAGCTGGCTATAATCTCGTTTCTTTAGGCGCGTAGCTCAGCTGGTTAGAGCACTACCTTGACATGGTAGGGGTCGTTGGTTCGAGTCCAATCGTGCCTACCAACATAACTGCAGCATCTTTTTATAAGATCGGGAAAGGCGAAACGGTTATGACACCGCGAACTAGCAACGAAGGTCTCGCATCTATTCGCTAGTCGTCTCTCTTTTTGCAGTGAGGGGTCGCACCACGGTGCGATTACCTTGAATAAAAAACGCGGCTAGCCCGCGTTTTTTTTCGTCCGCAATTTCCTGCCCTTCTTCGCGGCACCCACCCTAGGAGCACAGCATGGTTTCAGTCCGACTCCCCGACGGCTCGCAACGTCAGTTCGAATCTTCCGTCACGGTTGCGCAAGTCGCCGCCTCGATCGGTGCCGGTCTCGCCAAAGCGGCACTGGCCGGCAAGGTCGATGGCAAGCTGGTCGACACCTCCTTCCTGATCGAGCGCGATGCCGATCTCGCGATCGTCACCGACAAGGATGCCGACGGCCTGGAAGTCATTCGCCACTCGACCGCGCACTTGCTGGCATATGCAGTGAAGGAGCTGTTCCCCGAAGCGCAGGTGACCATCGGCCCGGTGATCGAGAACGGCTTCTACTACGACTTCTCGTACAAGCGCCCGTTCACGCCGGAAGACCTGCAGGCGATCGAGAAAAAGATGGCCGAGCTGGCGAAGAAGGACGAGCCGGTCGAGCGCAAGGTGCTGCCGCGCGACGAGGCCGTGGCCTACTTCAAGTCCATCGGCGAAGCGTACAAGGCGGAGATCATCGGATCGATTCCGGCGGGCGAAGACGTGTCGCTGTACAGCGAAGGCAAGTTCACCGACCTGTGCCGCGGCCCGCACGTGCCATCGACCGGCAAGCTGAAAGTGTTCAAGCTGATGAAGGTGGCCGGCGCCTACTGGCGCGGCGACTCGAAGAACGAGATGCTGCAGCGTGTCTATGGCACCGCATGGACGAAGAAGGAAGACCAGGAAGCCTACCTGCACATGCTGGAAGAGGCGGAGAAGCGCGACCACCGCAAGCTCGGTCGCCAGCTCGACCTGTTCCACTTCCAGGACGAGGCACCGGGCCTGATCTTCTGGCACCCGAAGGGCTGGACCATCTGGCAACAGGTCGAGCAGTACATGCGGCGCGTCTATCAGGACAATGGCTATCAGGAAGTGAAGGCGCCGCAGATCCTTGATCGTTCGCTATGGGAGAAGTCCGGCCATTGGGATAATTACAAGGACAACATGTTCACCACGGATTCGGAGAACCGTGCGTATGCGCTGAAGCCGATGAATTGTCCGGGGCACGTGCAGATCTTCCGCTCGAACATGCACTCCTACCGCGAACTGCCGCTGCGCTACGGTGAATTCGGCCAGTGCCATCGCAACGAGCCGTCCGGCTCGCTGCACGGCATGATGCGCGTGCGTGGCTTCACGCAGGACGACGGCCACATCTTCTGCACCGAGGACCAGATCCTCGATGAGTGCGTCGCGTTCACGTCGCTGCTGCAGCAGGTGTACCGTGACTTCGGCTTCAATGAGGTGATCTACAAGGTCGCGACCCGCCCCGAGAAACGCGTCGGTTCGGATGAGCTGTGGGACAAGGCGGAGAACGCGCTGATCGAGTCGCTGAAGCGCTCGGGCTGCGATTACGAGATCACGCCGGGCGAGGGCGCATTCTATGGCCCGAAGATCGAGTACACGCTGAAGGATGCAATCGGCCGCCCGTGGCAGTGCGGCACGATCCAGGTCGATTTCTCGATGCCGGTGCGCCTCGAGGCCGAGTACGTCGCCGAGGACAATACCCGCAAGGTGCCCGTGATGCTGCATCGCGCGATCCTCGGTTCGCTGGAACGCTTCATTGGCATGCTGATCGAAAACCATGCAGGCGCGCTGCCGCTGTGGCTGGCGCCGGTGCAGGTTTCGGTGCTGAATATCTCGGAGGGGCAGTCGGAATATGCACTGAAAGTCGAGCAAGCCCTGAAAAAACAAGGGTTTAGAGTGCAGGCCGATTTGCGGAACGAGAAAATAACCTATAAAATACGCGAACATTCCGTCCAGAAGGTGCCCTATATCGTCGTCATTGGCGACAAGGAGCGGGACGCGAACACCGTAGCCGTGCGTGCGCGAGGCAATGTCGATCTGGGCGTGATGTCCGTCGACAGTCTGGTCGAGCGTCTCCGCGAGGAGATCGCCGACAAGGCCTGACGGATCTGCCGTCGGGCTGGCTCGCTGCAGGAGCACGGCATATTTATTTGATTTTTCAAGGACACTGCAATAGCTACTGACAAGTCGCACCGTATCAACGGTGAAATCACGGCGCCCCAGGTGCGCCTGTCCGGCGTCGAAAACGAGCCGCTGGGTATCGTCAGCCTCAACGAAGCATTCCGTCTCGCCGAAGAGGCGGATGTGGATCTTGTTGAGATCGCGCCGACCGCGCAACCGCCGGTCTGCCGCCTGATGGACTACGGCAAGTTCAAGTTCCAGGAGCAGAAGCGCCAGCACGAGGCGAAGCTGAAGCAGAAAGTGATCTCCGTGAAGGAGGTCAAGTTCCGCCCCGGTACGGACGATGGCGACTACAACATCAAGCTGCGCAACCTGACCAGGTTCCTCGAAGAGGGCGACAAGACCAAGATCACGCTGCGTTTCCGCGGCCGCGAGATGGCCCACCAGGAAATCGGC
>CAZTIF010000196.1:0-2630 GCA_964613635.1 uncultured Bifidobacterium sp.
TCACCACGCTGATCACCGCTGCCGAATTGAAGCAGCACATCGACAACCCCACCTTCGTGATCCTCGACTGCCGTGCCGAACTGACCGACCCGAAGGCCGGCGCGGCCGCCTTTGCCGCCGGCCACATTCCCGGCGCGCAGCATGCGGACGCGGACCGCGACCTGTCGGACAAGTCGCCCGGCCCGAACGGCGAATTCCGCGGCCGGCATCCGCTGCCCGCGCCGCAGGCCTTCATCGAGACGCTGCGCAACTGGGGCGTGTATCCGAATTCGCAGGTGATCGCGTATGACGCGCACGGCAGCATGTTCGCCGCCCGGCTGTGGTGGATGCTGCGCTGGGTCGGCCATCACGGCGTGGCCGTGCTCGACGGCGGCCTCGCCGCCTGGCAGGCGGCCGGCGGCGAACTGACGAAGGACGTGATCAACCGCCCGCGCGGCTCGATCACGCTGCAGCCGTCGCTGGTGTCGACAGTCACCGCCGATGACGTGCTGGCCAACCTGTCGGCACGGGCAAAGACCGTGCTGGACGCACGCGCCAATGACCGCTTCCGCGGCGAGAACGAAACCATCGACCCCGTCGGCGGCCGCATCCCGGGCGCGAAGAACCGCTTCTTCAAGGACAACCTGCAGGATGACGGCCGCTACAAGCCGGCCGAGCAGCTGCGAGCCGAGTTTTCCGCGCTGATCCGCAGCCCCGAGAGCACGATCGCGCAATGCGGCTCCGGCATCTCCGCGTGCCACAACCTGCTGGGGATGGAAATTGCCGGCCTGTCCGGCGCAGCGCTGTACCCGGGCTCGTGGAGCGAGTGGTGCGCCGATGCGTCGCGGCCGGTGGCGACCGGCCAGCCCTGAACGCGGGATTCCGCACGGGCAGGCCGTAACCCGGCCTGCCCTTCAAACCTCAATGCACGTGGAAGCGCTGGGTCAGCAGCAGCACGATGCCCACGCCGAGCGCAATCAGGATCACCTGCGGCACCGTCTCGCGCCAGGTCGCGCGGCGCTGCATCTGCGGCATCAGGTCGCTGACGGCGATGTAGATGAAGCCTGACGACGCCAGCACCAGCACATACGGCAGCAGGTGGATGCCCTCGCCGAGCGCGTAATAGCCGACGACGCCGCCGATCACCGACATCAGGCTGCAGATCAGGTTGTACACATAGGCGCGCGTCTTCGTGAAGCCGGCATTCAGCAGCACGATGAAGTCGCCGATCTCCTGCGGGATCTCGTGCGCGGTAATGGCCAGCGCCGTGATCACGCCCAGCTTCGGGTCGGCGAGGAAAGCCGCCGCGACCAGCACGCCGTCGGTGAAATTGTGCAGGCTGTCGCCGACCAGGATCATCCAGCCCGACTTGCCCGCCTCGTCCGCGTCGTGGCCGTGCTCGTGGCCATGACCGTCGCCCTCGTAATGATGCGAGTGGCGCAGGATCGCGAGCTTCTCGAGCAGGAAAAAGCCGAGCAGGCCGCCGAGCAGCGTGGCGAACAGCACGTGCGGATTGGCGTCCGACTCGAAGGCTTCCGGCAGCGCATGCAGCAGCGAGGTCGACAGCAGCACGCCGACCGACAGGCTGACCAGGCGTTCCACCATCCTCGACAGCAGGCTGTACGACAGAAAGGCGGCGGCTGAAATGCTGAGCACCCCGGAGAGGGCCGTGGCGAGCAGGATGGATGACAGCGTGGAGTTAATTTGTTTTTCCCGGAAAGGCCGTGCAGGCGGCGGGAGCCGGCCGCGGCAACAGCAAAGCCCGCTATTTTACGGGTCTGTGGATTAAATCATGCACCCGGCGGGCGGGCAATGCGTTGAATGCCGCATGCCGGTCAGTGCGCTTCCTCCCAGTTCGCGCCCGCGCCGACCTCGGCCACCAGCGGCACCTTCAGCTGCGCGACGCCGGCCATCAGCTGCGGCAGCCTTTCCTTCACCCGCGCCAGCTCCGCCTGCGGCACGTCCAGCACCAGTTCGTCATGCACCTGCATCACCATCCGCGTGCCGAGCTGCTCGCTGTCCAGCCAGTCCTGCACCGCGACCATCGCCAGCTTGATCAGATCGGCGGCAGTGCCCTGCATCGGCGCATTGATCGCCGCCCTTTCCGCAGCCTGCCGGCGCGGGCCGTTCGGCGAATTGATCTCGGGCAGCCACAGGCGGCGGCCGAACACGGTCTCGACATAGCCCTGCGACTTCGCCTGCTGGCGGATATCGTCCATGAAACGCTTCACGCCGGCGAAGCGGGTGAAGTACTTGTCCATGTACATCTGCGCGGCCGCGCGCTCGACGCCGAGGTTGCCGGCCAGCCCGAACACGCTCATGCCATAGATCAGACCGAAATTGATCACCTTCGCCGCGCGGCGCTGCTCGGACTGCACGTCGTCCAGCGGCACGCCGAAGATCTCGGCAGCGGTCGCCTTGTGGATGTCCTCGCCGGACGCGAAGGCCTTCAGCATGCCTTCGTCCTCCGACAGGTGCGCCATGATGCGCAGCTCGATCTGCGAATAGTCGGCCGACACGATCAGATTGCCCGGCGACGCGATGAAGGCTTCGCGGATGCGACGCCCTTCGGCCGTGCGCACCGGGATGTTCTGCAGGTTCGGCTCGTTCGACGCCAGCCGCCCGGTGACCGCGACCGCCTGCGCATAGTT
>CAZTIF010000197.1:0-2621 GCA_964613635.1 uncultured Bifidobacterium sp.
CCTTTGCGCGCGATTTCGGCGTGCTCGCACAGGCGGGCGATGGCGATGGCGCGGTCGATGTCTGGGTGTCCGACGCGACTGCGCCGGCGGCGGTCGCCGAAGTCGGCCGCCGTTTCGGCCGCGTGCGCCTGAACCCGCTGTCGCGCGAGCAGCTCGAAAGCGCGATCGCGAAGGCCTATGCGGGCGCCGGCGGCGATGCGGCACAGGTGGTTGATGAGGTCGAGTCCGATCTTGACCTCGCGCGGCTGATGCAGGACATGCCGGCGGTCGAAGACCTGCTGGAATCGGCCAACGATGCGCCGGTGATCCGCATGATCAATGCGCTGCTGACGCAGGCGCTGCGCGAAGGCGCGTCCGACATCCACATCGAGCCCTTCGAGCAGGTGTCGGTGGTGCGCTTTCGCATCGACGGCCGGCTGCGCGACGTGGTGCGGCCCAAGCGCGCGATCCATGCGGCGCTGATCTCGCGGATCAAGATCATGTCGCAGCTCGACATCGCGGAGAAGCGGCTGCCGCAGGATGGCCGCATCACGCTGCGGGTCGGCGGCAAGCCGGTCGACGTGCGCGTCTCCACCCTGCCGACCGGACATGGCGAGCGCGCGGTGCTGCGCCTGCTCGACAAGGAAGGCGGCCGCATGGACCTGCAGCACCTCGGCATGAGCGATGCGACACGGCGGCAGTTCGACCGACTGATCGCGCAGCCGCACGGCATCGTGCTGGTCACCGGGCCGACCGGCTCGGGCAAGACCACCACGCTGTATGCGGCGCTGTCACGGCTGAACTCGCCGACGACCAACATCCTGACCGTCGAGGATCCGATCGAATACGAGCTGTCCGGCGTCGGCCAGACGCAGGTGAACTCGCGCATCGACATGAGTTTTGCGAAGGCGCTGCGCGCGATCCTGCGGCAGGACCCGGACGTGATCATGATCGGCGAGATCCGCGACCTCGAGACTGCGCAGATCGCGGTGCAGGCCTCCCTCACCGGCCACCTCGTGCTGGCCACGCTGCACACCAATGACGCGGCTGCAGCCGTCACGCGCCTGCTCGACATGGGCATCGAGCCCTTCCTGCTGTCGTCCTCGCTGATCGGCGTCGTCGCGCAGCGGCTGGTCAGGAAGCTGTGCGTGCATTGCCGCCGCTTCGACGGCAGCGACTGGCATGAAGTCGGCTGCGAGCGCTGCGGCCACACCGGTTACCACGGCCGCGTCGGAATCTACGAACTGCTGCTGACCACCGGGCAGATACGCGCGCAAATCCATGACCGCGCGTCCGAGGCGGAGATACGCGCGACCGCGCAGCGCGACGGCATGCAGACCATGCGCGAGGACGGCGAGCGCTGGCTGCGCGACGGCACCACGACGGCGGCAGAATTGCTGCGGGTGACGAAGGAGTAAGCGAGCATGCCTGCGTTCCGCTATGAAGCTGTCGATACCGCCGGCAGCGCCAGCAAGGGCGTGCTGCAGGCCGACAGCCCGCGCGCGGCGCGCTCGGACCTGCGCGCGCGCGGGCTGCTGCCGCTGGCAGTGGACGTCATCGCCGGCGAGGCCGACGTTCGCGGCCGGCGCAGCTTCTCGTTCGGCGACAAGCTGTCGACGGTCGAGCTGGCGCTGTTCACGCGGCAGCTGGCGTCGCTGCTGGAAGCGAACCTGCCGCTGGAGCAGGCTTTCGACGCGCTGATGGAGCAGGCCGAGCGCCCTTACCTGCGCGACCTGATCGCGTCCATTCGCTCCGAGGTGATGGGCGGCTCGTCGTTGTCGGATGCGCTGGCGCGCCATCCGCGCGATTTCGCCGACATCTATCGCGCGCTGGTTGCGTCCGGCGAGCAGATCGGCCAGCTCGCCGCCGTGCTGTCGCGGCTGGCCGACTTTGTCGAGCGGCGCAATGCACTGGTGCAGAAGGTGCGGCTGGCCTTCACCTATCCGGCGATCGTCACCGTGGTGGCGTTCGCGATCGTGATCTTCCTATTGACCTATGTGGTGCCGCAGATCGTGTCGGTCTTCGCGAACACGAAGCAGCAGCTGCCCTTCCTCACGGTGATGATGCTGGCGATCTCGGACTTCGTGCGCCATTGGGGCTGGCTGGTCGCGCTGCTCGGTGTGGTGGCCTTCGCGCTGTGGCGGCGCAGTCTGCGCGATCCGGACGCGAAGATGCGCTGGCATCGCTGGCTGCTGAATGCGCCGCTGATTGGGCGCTTCCAGCGCAGCCTGAACACGTCGCGCTTTGCCAGCACGCTGTCGATCACGATCAGCTCCGGCGTGCCCATCCTGCGCGCGCTGCAGACCAGCCGCGACACGCTGTCGAATGTGGCGATGCGCCGGCAGGTCGAGGATGCGACGGCGTCGGTGCGCGAAGGCGTGAGCCTGGCGCGCGCGCTGGCGCAGCACCGGCATTTCCCGCCGATGCTGGTGCACATGATTCGCGCCGGCGAGGTTACCGGTGAATTGCCGGCGATGCTGAACCGCGCGGCGCAGATGCAGGAGCAGGATCTCGAGCGGCGCGCGCTGACTATCGCCGGCCTGCTCGAGCCGCTGCTGATCCTGGCGATGGGCGTGGTGGTGCTGCTGATCGTGCTGGCGGTGCTGATGCCCATTATCGAAATCAACCAGCTGGTGAGATGA
>CAZTIF010000198.1:0-2582 GCA_964613635.1 uncultured Bifidobacterium sp.
CAATGCCGGAGATGATGTAGACACCGAACATCGGCAGCAGCGGCAGCCAGTTCCACGACAGGAAGTTCAGCCCCATGTCAGCGCCGACACCCTTCAGCTGGCCGCCGACGATCGCCGACAGGTTCAGGCTGCCCGACACCATCAGCACGATCACCAGCACGAAGCCCATCGCAATCTCGTACGACACCATCTGCGCGGACGCGCGCATCGCGCCGAGGAACGCATACTTCGAGTTCGACGCCCAGCCGGCGACGATCACGCCGTACACCTCGAGCGAAGTGATGGCCATGATGAACAGCAGGCCGGCATTCACGTTCGCCAGCGCCTTGTCCGGGCCGAACGGCACGACCGACCACGCGGCCAGTGCCGGCATGATCGTCATCACCGGCGCGAGCACGAACAGGCCCTTGCTGGCCTTGGCCGGCACCACGATCTCCTTCAGCAGCAGTTTCAGCGCATCGGCGATCGGCTGCAGCAGGCCGGCCGGACCGACGCGGTTCGGGCCAATGCGCACGTGCATCCAGCCGATCATCTTGCGCTCCCACAGCGTGAGGTAGGCAACGCAGCCCATCAGCGGCAGCACGACGGCGACGATCTTGATCAGGTTCCACGCGATCGGCCACAGCGGCCCGAGCAAGCCTTCGCCCAGGGTGGTGAATTGGGTCAGCAGGTCCATCAGGCTTTCTCCACCACGACGGCGCCGAACATCGCGCCAAGGGCTGCAGTTGACTTGTGGCCGGCGGCCACGCGCACGACATTGGCGGGCAGGCTGTTATCGATCTCGCAGGCGAGCACGACCGCACCGCTGCCCTGCTTCACGCGCACGGTCGCGCCGTCGGTCACGCCAAGCTGCTGTGCGAGCACAGCCGGCAGGATCGCGCGCGGCTCCTTCGCATCGGCAGTTTCCTGCAGCGATGCTGCACGGCGCACGATCGCATCGCTGAAGTACAGCGGCACGTCGGCGACGCGCTGCAGGCCTTGCGGCGCAGTTGCCGCCGGCACCGGCAGCGGCTGGTTCGCGAAGTTGTTCAGCTTGCCCGACAGGTCGAGGCCATCGAGCGAGGCGGTGCCGAGCACTTCGGTGCGGATGGCTTCGGAGGTTTCGTAGTCGAAGCCCGGCAGCGACAGCAGGTTGCCGAGCACGCGCAGCACTTTCCAGCCCGGGCGGGTATCGCCGAGCGGACGCGTGCTGCCATTGAAGCTCTGCGCGCGGCCTTCGGCATTGACGAAGGTGCCCGAGGTTTCGGCGAACGGAGCCACCGGCAGCAGCACGTCGGCGTAGTCCATGCCGTGCTTGAACGGCGACATTGCCACGACCATGTCGGCCTGATCCAGCGCCGCACGTGCCTGCTGCGGATTCGCGCAGTCGAGTTCCGGCTCGGCGTGCAGCAGCACGTAAGCCTTGCGCGGCGTGGCGAACAGTTCCTGCGCCAGTGCGCCATTGGCATTGGCGAGGTAACCGCCGATGGTGTTGGCGGCTTCGGTCAGGACGCCAAAGTTGGCGTCGGTGTTCTTTGCGATCCACTGCGCAGCGGCATGCAGCTGCGACGCCTGCGGATGCTGGACAGCGGCGTTACCGAGCAGCACAGCGCGCGGCTCGCCCGACAGCAGGCTGGCGGCGATCTGCTTGGCCGCGTCGGACGACTGCACGGCGGCGAATTCGGCCGGTACGGCGATGCCCTTCGCCTCGGCGACGGCCACGGCAACGCCGGCCAGCTGCGCGATCCAGTCGGACGGCGCAGCGGTGATCTTGTGGGCGACGGCCATCAGCGGGTTGCCAACGCTGGCGTTCAGCAACGACAGCTTCGCGCCGCGCTGCACTGCGCTGCGCAGCTTGGCCGACAGCAGCGGATGGTCCTTGCGCAGGTGCGAGCCGATCACAAACACGCGCTTGAGCTTCGCTACATCGGCAATGGCCATGCCGAGCCAGGGCAGGAATTTCTCATCCTGCACCGCATCGCTCTGGCGCAGGCGGAAATCGATGTTCTTCGAGCCGAGGCCGCGGGTGATCTTGCCCAGCAGCGCCAGTTCTTCCAGCGTTGAGTACGGCGCGGCGATCGATGCGATCGCATCGGCGCCCTGCTCGTGGCGGATGTTGCGCAGCCCGTGCGCGACGTATTCGAGCGCGGTCTGCCAGTCGACTTCCTTCCACTCGCCACCCTGCTTGATCATCGGGGCGGTCAGGCGCTCTTCGCTGTTCAGGCCTTCGTACGAGAAGCGGTCACGGTCGGACAGCCAGCATTCGTTGATCGCGTCATTTTCCAGCGGCAGCACGCGCATCACCTGCGCGCCCTTGACCTGAACGATCAGGTTCGAGCCGAGGCTGTCATGCGGGCTGACCGACTTGCGGCGCGACAGCTCCCAGGTACGGGCGCTGTAGCGGAAAGGCTTCGAGGTCAGCGCGCCGACCGGGCACAGGTCGATCATGTTGCCCGACAGTTCTGAGCTGACCGCACCATTCACGAAGCTGGTGATCTCGGAGTGCTCGCCGCGGCCGACCATGCCGAGCTCCATCACGCCGGCGATTTCCTGGCCGAAGCGCACGCAGCGGGTGCAGTGGATGCAGCGGCTCATCTCTTTCA
>CAZTIF010000199.1:0-2578 GCA_964613635.1 uncultured Bifidobacterium sp.
GCGAAGTGCAGCATCGCCGGCCAGAACAGCGTGTGGAAATAGGTGATGTCCTTGCCGATGAAGTGGTACTGCTCGGTCGCCGGGTCGGCCAGGAAGGCGTCGAAGTCGCGGCCGGTCTTGCCGAAATAATTCTTCAGCGACGCGAGGTAGCCGATCGGCGCGTCCAGCCACACGTAGAAGTACTTGCCCGGCGCGTCCGGGATCTCGATGCCGAAGTAGGGCGCGTCGCGCGAGATGTCCCAGTCGCCGAGGCCGGTCTCGCTGTCGAGCCATTCGCGCGCCTTGTTCGCCACTTCCGGCTGCAGGCGCGCCGGGTCCAGCGCCCAGCTGCGCAGGAATTCCACGCACTTCGGGTCGGACAGCTGGAAGAAGTAGTGCTCGGAAGATTTCATCACCGGCGCCGCGCCGGTCAGCGTCGAGTACGGATTCTTCAGCTCGGTCGGCGCGTACACCGCGCTGCAGACTTCGCAGGAATCGCCGTACTGGTCCTGCGCGCCGCATTTCGGGCATTCGCCCTTGATGTAGCGGTCCGGCAGGAACATGTTCTTCACCGGATCGTAGAACTGCTCGATCGTGCGGGTCGTGATCAGCTTCGCGTCGTCGCGCAGGCGGAGGTAGATTTCCTTCGACAGTTCGTGGTTCTCGGCGCCGTCGGTCGAGTGCCAGTTGTCGAAAGCGATATGGAAGCCGTCCAGGTACTGCTGGCGGCCGGCGGCGATCTTCGCGACGAATTCCTGCGGCGTCACGCCGGCCTTCTCGGCGGCGATCATGATCGGTGCGCCGTGTGCGTCGTCCGCGCCGACGAAATTCACCTCGTGCCCGCGCATGCGCATGAAGCGCACCCAGATGTCGGCCTGGATGTACTCCATGATGTGGCCGATGTGGAAGGCACCGTTCGCATAGGGCAGCGCGGTGGTCACGAAAAGCTTGCGGGACGGGGAATTGGGTGCGGTGACGCTCATTGCCGACGGGGACTGAATTGGGGAAACCGCGATTCTATCAGTCGGACCGCCCGGCGTTCCAGCCGCTAAAATAGCGGTTTTCCCAAGTTTCCAGAGCCGTTACATGACCGTCCGCACCCGCTTCGCCCCCAGCCCCACCGGTTATCTCCATCTCGGCGGCGCGCGCACCGCGCTGTTTGCGTGGGCCTATGCGCGCCGTTTTGGCGGCACCTTCATCCTGCGCATCGAAGACACCGACCTCGAGCGTTCGACGCCGGAGGCGGTGCAGGCTATCATCGACGGCATGCAGTGGCTGGGCCTGCACCATGACGAAGGCCCGTTCTACCAGATGCAGCGGATGGACCGCTATCGCGAAGTGATCGCGCAGATGCTGAAGGACGGCACCGCCTATTACTGCTACTGCACGCCGGACGAAGTCGAGGCGATGCGCGAGCGCCAGCGCGCGGCCGGCGACAAGCCGCGTTACGACGGCACCTGGCGGCCCGAGCCGGGCAAGACGCTGCCGGCGATTCCGGACGGCGTGAAGCCGGTGGTGCGCTTCCGCAATCCGCTCGATGGCGACGTCAGCTGGGATGACGCGGTGAAGGGCACGATCACGATCTCCAACCGCGAGCTCGACGACCTCGTGATCGCGCGGCCAGACGGTACCCCGACCTACAACTTCTGCGTGGTGGTCGACGACTGGGACATGAAGATCACCCATGTGATCCGCGGCGACGACCATGTGAACAACACGCCGCGCCAGATCAACATCCTGACGGCGCTCGGCGGCGAGCTGCCGGTGTATGGCCATGTGCCGATGATCCTCGGCGCCGACGGCGAGAAGCTGTCGAAGCGGCATGGCGCGGTCAGCGTGATGGAATATCCGGCGCAGGGCTTCCTGCCGGAAGCGATGCTGAACTATCTGGCGCGCCTCGGCTGGAGCCATGGCGATGACGAGATCTTCAGCATGGAGCAGTTCTGCCAGTGGTTCGACCTCGATCACCTGACCAAGTCGCCGGCGCAGTTCAATCCGGAAAAGCTCGCATGGCTGAACAATCACTACATCAAGCTGGCCGACAATGCGCGGCTCGCGCAGCTGGCGATGCCGGAGCTCGAGCGCGATGGCGCGCGCTTCGACGGCGCGCCGCCGCTGCAGGACGTGATCGCGCTGCTGAAGGACAGGACGAACACCGTCAATGAAATGGCCGACGCCGCGATGCTGTTCTATCGCGAGCCCAAGCCCGATGCCGCACTGGTCGCGCAACACGTCACCGATGCGGCGCGCGCGGCGCTGGCGCAATTCGCCGAAGCGGCGAAGACGACCGAATGGACGAAGGAAGCGATTGCGGCGCTGATGAAGCAGGTGCTGGCCGACCACAAGATGAAGATGCCGCAACTGGCGATGCCGCTGCGCCTCGCTGTCACGGGGCAATTGCAGACGCCGTCGGTCGATGCCGTGCTCGTGCTGTTCGGTCGTGATGTCGTGCTGCAGCGTATCGCGCCGTATCTGTAAAAATTTTTTCGAGAGTGATTTACACGAGAGAAAAGAATTGGCTATAATCTCGCTTCTGCAGCACACGGGGGGTATAGCTCAGCTGGGAGAGCGCTTGCATGGCATGCAAGAGGTCAGCGGT
>CAZTIF010000200.1:0-2558 GCA_964613635.1 uncultured Bifidobacterium sp.
TTGTGCAGTGCCGAGATCTGGTCGTAGAACGCGTCGCCGCCCTTGTCGAAGCGGCGCAGCGCGTCGCCGAGGGTCTGCTTCAGCAGCGCAGTGTCGATCGCGGGCTGTTTCGTTTGCCGGGCCGCGCGCAGCACGATCTCGGTGTTGTTCAGCAGCTTGCGGCCGTCGCCGTCGGCGCTCGCCACGAGCATCGTCTTCGCTTCGTCATCGATGCTGAAGGCGTCGTCCAGCGCCAGTGCCCTGTCCACCAGTTGCGACAGGTCGTCTTCGGACAAGGACTTCAGCACATAGACCGCCGCGCGCGACAGCAAGGCGCTGTTGACCTCGAACGACGGGTTCTCGGTGGTCGCGCCGATGAAGGTGAACAGGCCGCTCTCCACATGCGGCAGGAAGGCGTCCTGCTGGCTCTTGTTGAAGCGGTGCACCTCGTCGACGAACAGGATCGTGCGGCGGCCGGACGTGGCCTGCAGAATTTGCGCACGGTCGACCGCTTCGCGAATGTCCTTCACGCCGGACAGCACGGCGGAGAGCGCGATGAACTCGGCGTTGAAGCCCTGCGCCATCAGCCGCGCCAGCGTGGTCTTGCCAACGCCGGGCGGGCCCCACAGGATCATCGAGTGCGGCTCGCCGGATTCGAACGCAACACGCAAGGGCTTGCCGGGGCCGAGCAGGTGCTGCTGGCCGATGACTTCGTCGAGGGTGGTGGGTCGCAGGCGCTCGGCCAGGGGGGGTGTCATGCTTTGGGGTTTGTGGGTGGCGTTGTGCGGCGTAAGGCGCTGGATCCCGGCCTGCGCCGGGATGACGTTTTGATGGGTGTCGACTTTTAAAACGGTTGGCCGTTGGCGGAGGTTTGAGTGCGCACGACTTGCATCGCCATGAATACTGTCATCGGCAGAGTGACGATGGATCCCGGCTTGCGCCGGGATGACGGTATCGAAAGCCGGCAGCCCCAAAATCGTCATCCCGGCGCAGGCCGGGATCCAGTGACTTTGCTCTGCGCGAACAAGCCTCTACGCGATCAATCCCCCGCAATCTACTGCTGCAGCACATCCGCCCCCTTCGGCACCACAAACCTGAACTGCGTCCCCGACAGCGACGGGTTCTTCTCGAACTTCGTGAACGTCAGCACCGACACCTGCCCGAAGCTGTCGCGCAACTCCATCGCCACCGGCACGCCATCCTTCAGGCCGATGCCGATCTTTTCAAACTGCGTATCCTTCGCCCGCGGTATCGCCTGCAGCCATTCGATGCCCTCGCGCGTGCCGCCTTCGGACAGCGCAAAATTCTTCTCGAGGTCATTGCTGCCGAACAGGATCGCCGCCGGCGACGAACCGATCGCGTCGCCCAGCGCGCGCACCGTCACCTGGTTCAGATCCTTGTCGTGAATGTAGAGCTTCTCGCCATCGGCCTGCAGCACTTGCTCATACGGCTTGCGGTAGCTCCAGATGAACTTGCCCGGCCGCGCGAAAACAAAGCTGCCGCTCGATTCGTTCGACGCGCGCAGCTTGCCGTTCTCTTCCTTCACCAGCCGCTGCACGAAATCGCCGCGCGCGGACTTGGTGTTGGCCACGAAGGCCTTGAACTGCTCAAGCGCCGCCGCGCCCGCCAGCAGCGGGAAGCACAGCAGCAAGGGCGCGGCAATCCTGCCGGCCAGCGAAACTTGGAAACGCATCAGCTTCATCCTTCCTGATTGGTATTCGGCACGAGTATCTCGCGGTTGCCGTTCGACTGCATCGACGACACCAGCCCGCTCTGCTCCATCTGCTCCAGCAGCCTCGCCGCGCGGTTGTAACCGATGCGCAGGTGCCGCTGCACCAGCGAGATCGACGCACGCCGGTGCTTCAGCACCACGGCCACGGCCTGGTCGTACATCGGATCGGCCTCGCCACCCGGCGCTTCGCCGCCAGCACCGGCCTCGCCGCCTTCGGCGACGCCACCCTCGAGAATGCCCTCGATGTAGTTCGGCTCGCCCTGCGACTTCAGGTGTTCGACCACGCGATGCACCTCGTCATCGGCCACGAACGCACCATGCACACGCACCGGCAGGCCGGTACCGGGTGGCATGTACAACATGTCACCCATGCCGAGCAGTGCCTCGGCACCCTGCTGGTCAAGAATGGTGCGCGAGTCGATCTTTGACGACACCTGGAATGCGATACGCGTCGGCACGTTGGCCTTGATCAGGCCGGTGATCACGTCCACCGACGGACGCTGCGTGGCAAGAATCAGGTGGATGCCGGCCGCGCGCGCCTTCTGCGCGATACGCGCGATCAATTCTTCGACCTTCTTGCCGACCACCATCATCAGGTCGGCCAGCTCGTCGATGATGATCACGATGGTCGGCAGCTTCTCCAGCGGCTCCGGCGCGTCCGGCGTCAGGCTGAACGGGTTCGGGATCTTCTCTTCCTTCTTGGCGGCGTCGGCGATCTTCTGGTTGAAGCCGGCCAGGTTGCGCACGCCCAGCTTGGACATCAGCTTGTAGCGGCGCTCCATCTCGTTGACGGCCCAGTTCAGCGCATGGCCGGCCTGGCGCATGTCGGTGACGACCGGCGCCAGCA
>CAZTIF010000201.1:0-2553 GCA_964613635.1 uncultured Bifidobacterium sp.
CGGAAAAACAGTCCCTTGTGCGTATCGCCATCGAACGCATGCCCGAGCTGCTTGTCGATGCAGAACTGCCCCATCTCGCTCTTGCCGTCGCGCAGGCCGCAGTGCGCGAGACAATCGAAGGCCATGTTGCAGATACCCTTCACATGCGCGACCGCCTTCAGCTTCGGTTCGATCCGCAGATACTTGTCCAGCCACGGCGTGCGCACCGCACGCGCCGGCAGGCCGGCGACGCTGACGAACTCGACCATGTCCTCCGGCTTTGCCTCGGCCAGCACGCGCTTGAACTCGGGCGCGGCATTCGACTCGGCCGTGACGGCAAACGCGGTACCGAGCTGCACCGCCGCCGCGCCCAGCGCCTGCAGCCGCACGATGTCCTCATGCGAACTGATGCCGCCGGCCGCGATCAGCGGAATGTCGATGCCTTCTGCAGCGAAGAACTCGCGCACCGCCGGTATCGCCACATCGAAATCGAAACGCTTGTCACCAAGGTCCGTCACGCGCGCCGCGCCGAGGTGGCCGCCGGCCAGCCGCGGATGCTCGATCACGATCGCATCCGGCAGCCTGCCCTTCTTCATCCACTTGCGCACCACCAGCTGCACGCCGCGCGCGTCCGACAGGATGGGAATCAGCGCAACGTCCGGATGATCCTGCGCGAGCTCGGGCAGGTCCAGCGGCAGGCCGGCGCCAACGACGATCGCATCCGCGCCGCTGGCCAGCGCCTGCTTCACATAGGCCTCGTATTCGCTGAGGGCGCGCATCACGTTCACCGCAATCATGCCGTTGCCGTTCGCCAGCGCACGCGCGGTGCGGATCTCGCGATCGAGCGCCTCGAGGTTGGCCGCGTCGATGGCGGGCTTGGAGCCGGCGACTTTGGTCAGGTGCTCGGTCTTCTCCATCAGGTCCGGATGCAAGCGGCGCAGGTCAACCGAAGAAATCGTGCCGATGCCGCCGGCCTGCGCGACCGTGCCGGCCAGGCCGCCGGCAGAGACGCCTACGCCCATGCCGCCCTGCACGACCGGTATCAGTTCGCGCCCTTTGATCTGCAGCGGACGCAGGCCGCTGGCACATGCCAACGCAAGGAATTCGTTCAGGGGAGTCGTTTCGGGACCAGCAGCGTTCATTGTGGAATTCGCACGGAGATGGGGACGCGCGATGTTCCCATTGCAAGCCGGAAAATTGATTGACTCAGGTCAAAAACGTCCGGATCGAAGCCGACGCGCCGCCCGTCATCAGTGCGGTTGATGACTGTCACCAAGCATGCCGCCAAATGCCTGAGCGATACGCGCAGGCTTGGCTGCACTGCCGCAAAAAATTGACTTCGGTCAAAGATCGCCGATGCTGCGGCGCGGGAAACTGAGCCGTCGATGAAATTTCATCCATGATTTTTTTCATAACGGAGTACCTGCATCATGAAGCGCAAGATCCCCCTGCTCGCCGCCGGCGCCGTCGCCCTGGTGGCAGCCCTCGCCAGCCACGCCGGCCGCATCGAAGACACCGCACAGCAGTCCGGCGCCCGCGCGAAGGCAGCCGTGCGCGTCGAGCCGATCAAGCCCATCGTCGCGCCGAAGGTGACCAACTTCGCGATGGTCGAGCTGGGCAAGCAGCTGTTCTTCGACCCGCGGCTGTCGAAGTCGGGCGTCATCTCCTGCAACAGCTGCCACAACCTGTCGATGGGCGGCACCGACAACCTGAAGGCCTCGATCGGCCACGGCTGGACGCCAGGCCAGCTGAACGCACCGACAGTGCTGAACTCCAGCCTCGCGATCGCGCAGTTCTGGGACGGCCGCGCCGACAACCTGCAGCAGCAAGCCGCCGGCCCGATTGCCAACCCGGCTGAGATGAACATGTCGCACGAGCTGGCGGTGCGCACGCTCGAGACCATCCCCGGCTATCGCGAATCGTTCTGGCGCGTGTTCCGCGAAGATCGCATCACGCTGGAGCAGGTGACGAAGGCCATCGCCGCCTTCGAGAACACGCTGGTCACGCCGAACTCGCGCTTCGACCGCTGGCTGGCGGGTGACAACCGCGCACTCGGCGAACAGGAACTGCGCGGCTACAAGCTCTTCAAGTCCAGCGGCTGCGTCGCCTGCCACAACGGCCCGGCGGCCGGCGGCACGTCGTTCCAGAAGCTCGGCCTGGTCGAGCCGTACAAGGGCGACACCTCGATCCCCGGACGCGCCGCCGTCACCGGCAAGGATGCGGACCGCTTCAAGTTCAAGGTGCCGACGCTGCGCAATGTCGAGCTGACCTATCCGTACTTCCACGACGGCTCCGCGAAGACGCTGGCCCAGGCGGTCGAGGTGATGGGGAAGATCCAGCTCGGCCGCACGTTCAGCAAGGACGAGAACGACGACATCGTCGCGTTCCTGCGCACGCTGACCGGCGACGCGCCGAACTTCCGCCTGCCGCAGCTGCCGCCGTCCGGCCCGAACACGCCGGAGCCGACGCCGTTCGAGGTGGTGAAGAAATGATGATGAAGGGTTGATACGCTCCTGCCTGAGAAGCGTTCAGGAGGGGGGCTCGTCCCCCCTGCTCTTCGGCCCGCCTTGTGCG
>CAZTIF010000202.1:0-2536 GCA_964613635.1 uncultured Bifidobacterium sp.
GCACCCGGACGTCTTCAATGTGCTGCTGCAGGTGCTCGACGACGGCCGCATGACCGATGGCCAGGGCCGCACCGTGGACTTCAAGAACACCGTGATCGTGATGACCTCGAACCTCGGTTCGCACAAGATCCAGTCGATGGAAGAGAGCGATCCGCAGCTGGTGAAGCTGGCGGTGCTGGCCGAGGTGCGTTCGCACTTCCGTCCTGAGTTCATCAACCGCATCGACGAGCTGGTGGTGTTCCATGCGCTCGACGACAAGCACATCGGCGCCATCGCCAAGATTCAGCTGAAGACGCTGGAGAAGCGCCTCGCGAAGATGGATATCGGCCTGGACATCACCGATGCCGCGCTCGCCAAGCTGGCGGAGGCGGGCTTCGATCCGGTCTACGGCGCACGTCCGCTGAAGCGCGCGATCCAGCAGGAAGTCGAGAACCCGCTGTCGAAGGCAATCCTGGAAGGGCGCTTCGGTCCGAAGGACACGATCGCGATCGAGGTCAACGGTTCGGAGCTGAGGTTCAGCAAGGCCGCGTAAGTTGGGTGCCATGCAGCCAAAGGCCGACGGGTGCTTGCCTGTCGGCCTTTTCTTTTTCGGGCGGCGGATCAGTATGCGAGGTTCCCGGCAAGCACCGGGATGATGTCTCCTGCGCCGACGGCCACAAAATCGTCATTCCGGCGCAGGCCGGAACCCATCGCCGCTCAAGCTCGAACCGCAATCGAGCCGCACACCCCCGTTGCGCGAGCCTTCTGCTCGCTGCGCCAACCCCGCTACAATCCCGCGCAATCCAAACCCGACAAGGAGCTCCGCCATGACCCTCGCCACCTGTGACCTTTGCGATGCCAACGAAGACAAGCTGGCCGACGGCAGCCTGCATGTCCTCCCGCCGATCTTCCGCGCCTTCGGCAACGCCGTCCGCTTCGCCGGCCCCGCGCGCACGCTGAAAGTATTCGAGGACAACGTACTGGTGCGGGCAGCGCTGGAGACGCCCGGCGAAGGCAGCGTGCTGGTCGTTGACGGCGGCGGCAGCCTGCGCTGCGCACTGGTCGGCGGCAACCTCGGCCAGCTGGCCGAAAAGAACGGCTGGGCCGGCATCCTCGTCTACGGCTGCGTGCGCGACAGCGCCGAACTGAACACCTGCAACGTCGGCATCCGCGCGCTGAACACCCATCCGCGCCGCAGCTTCCGCAAGGGTCTCGGCGACAAGGACCTGCCCGTCGACATCGCCGGTGTCAGCGTTCGTCCCGGCGACTGGATCTATGCCGACGAAGACGGCGTTCTCGTATCCGCGCAGCCGCTGGCCGCCTGAACCGCCTGCCGACGCACTGCCTTCCGAATCATGAAATCTGCGTTTCGCGATGTGGAATCGTCGCGGTGCGCGGCAGCAGCCGATTCTTTCAGGTGAAGAAATATCGTTTCGTATCGCAAAATACAAATCGTAAGCCTATGATCTAAAACAAGAAAAATAATATCCTATGTCTTATATAAGACCTTGTTGCCCCGCAAAAAGAGGCCTACCATTTTCTCCATCAGGTTTCGTTTTTCATTCATCAGCAACGTTCAACCCGGAGGGAACATCATGGCGACTCGCGAACAGCAGGCACAGGCACTGGCGAAAGAATGGGCAGAGAGCCCGCGCTGGAAAGGCATCAAGCGCAACTACACGGCTGAAGACGTAGTCCGCCTGCGCGGCTCCGTGCCGGTCGAGCACACGCTGGCCAAGCGCGGCTCGGAAAAGCTGTGGGAACTGCTGCACAACGAGCCCTTCGTCAACGCCCTCGGCGCGCTGACCGGCAACCAGGCCATGCAGCAAGTCAAGGCCGGCCTGAAGGCCATCTACCTGTCCGGCTGGCAGGTCGCAGGCGACGCCAACCTCGCCGGCGAAATGTATCCGGACCAGTCGCTGTATCCGGCCAACTCGGTGCCGATGGTCGTCAAGCGCATCAACAACACGCTGACCCGCGCCGACCAGATCCAGTGGTCCGAAGGCAAGGACGACGTCGACTTCTTCGCGCCGATCGTCGCCGACGCGGAAGCCGGTTTCGGCGGCGTGCTGAACGCCTTCGAACTGATGAAGGCCATGATCGAAGCCGGCGCATCGGGCGTTCACTTCGAAGACCAGCTGGCATCGGTGAAGAAGTGCGGCCACATGGGCGGCAAGGTGCTCGTCCCGACCCGCGAAGCCGTCGAGAAGCTCAACGCAGCCCGTCTGGCTGCCGACGTGTCCGGCACCCCGACCATCCTGCTGGCCCGTACCGACGCTGAAGCCGCCGACCTGCTGACCTCCGACGTCGACGACAACGACAAGCCGTTCTGCACCGGCGAGCGTACCGTCGAAGGCTTCTTCAAGACCCGCCCTGGCATCGACCAGGCCATCTCGCGCGGCCTCGCCTATGCACCGTACGCCGACCTGATCTGGTGCGAAACCGGCAAGCCGGACCTCGCATTCGCGAAGAAATTCGCTGAAGCGATCCATGCGAAATTCCCGGGCAAGCTGCTGTCGTACAACTGCTCGCCGTCGTTCAACTGGAAGAAGAACCT
>CAZTIF010000203.1:0-2532 GCA_964613635.1 uncultured Bifidobacterium sp.
CGAAGGCCATCATCGCGCCGATCAGGCCCCAGCTGATCATGATGCGGGCGATCCACAGCTTCGCGCCGACCTTGTGCATCAGGATGTTGCTCGGCACTTCGAAGATCACATAGCCGAGGAAGAAAATGCCGGCGCCGATGCCGTAGATGGTATTGCTGAACGACAGGTCGCTCAGCATCTGCAGCTTCGCGAAGCCGACGTTCACGCGGTCCAGGTAGGCCGCGAGATAGCAGATGCACAGGAAAGGCACCAGCCTCCATGCCACCTTGCGGTAGACGGCTTGCTGCTGCTCGGTCGCGACGACGCCGGCCGTCGCGGTGGTGTTGATTGCCATTCAGTCTCCTCCTCTGGGATGCGCTGGTATTGTTGTTGCGCTCCCGACGTGTTTCGAATGCGTGCGGAACGCGGGCATTCGCCTCTTTTCCCCCGCCGCCCCGGTCCGCCTAGGCGACGGACCTAGTCGCTTCCTGCTTTTCCAGCACTTCGTTCAGGTTCTTCAGCACGCCGTTGGCGGCATGATCAATGTGTTCGCGCGCAAGCCGTTCGGCCGCGCCGGCGTCGCCGCGTATGACGGCCTGCAGGATCTCGTCGTGCTGGTCCCAGATTTCGCGCGGCGTGGTGCCGGTCATCAGCACCGCGCCCATCACGCAGCGCAGGTAGCTCCAGTGCGGGGCCGCAGTCTCGACAATCAGCGGATTGCCGGACAGCTCATACAGGAAATGGTGGAAGGCCATGTCGGCCGCGATCATTTCGGAGATCGCGTTGGCGTTCACGGCGGCACGACCGCGCGCGATGAAGGCGGAGCCTTCTGCGCGGGCGCGTTCGCTGCCGCGCTCGGCGGCCTTGCGGGTGGCCAGCGCATCGAGGCTGGCACGGATGTCATACAGGTGGCGGACCTTGTCGGCCTCGAGGGGCACGACCATCAGGCCGCGGCCGGGCGCGTTCATCAGCACGCCCTCATTGCGCAGCAACAGCAGCGCCTGCCGCACCGGCTGGCGCGATACGCCGAGGGTCTCGGCGACCTCTTCCTGGACCAGGCGGGCGTCACCGCCGTAGCGGCCCGATTCGATCTGCGAAAGGATCGCTTCGTAAACCTGTTCGACCAGTGTGAGTTGCGGGCGCAGTATCTGCATTGTCTCGGCGCGGCCGTGGGTACGGCCGCTTGTAGTTTTGATAACGATCCCGAATCTTGTGGATCCGGGATCCCGGATTCTGGATCCAGAATCCGAAACTGCGGAAAGATTAATTTTGCGATGCCGCCCTGTCAACGCTCCGGACTTTTCGATTCAAGAAGGCGGCCTTAGGAAAACCCAAGGCTATGCGGCGCGTGCGGGCCGGTGCGTGCCGACGCGTGAACGTTCAGCCCGGCCGCAGGTCCTTGTGCATCGTGAAGATCTGCTTCTGCCGGTCGCACATCCGCGTCTCCCGCTCGAATGCGATCAGCAGCGAGCAGAACAGCTCGTCATGACTGAGCGAACGGTCGCGGTAGCGTGCGGCGGCGTCGAGCGGATAGTCGAAGTTCTTGCCGAACCACAGCACGACCGGCACGTGGGTCTGCGCGTCCGGTGCAAACGCGTACGGCGCGCCGTGCAGGTACATGTTGTTCTCGCCCAGCGACTCGCCATGGTCGCTGACGTACAGCATCGCGGTCTCGTGCGTGTCGTCGTAGTGCTTCAGCTGCTCTATCACTTGCGACAGGAAATGGTCGGTATACAGGATGGAATTGTCGTAGGCATTGTCGATCTCGGCCTTGGTGCAGGTCTGCAGTTCGCCGGTCTTGCACACCGGCCTGAACTTTTCGAACGCAGCCGGATAGCGCTTGTAGTACTCGGGGCCATGGCTACCCATCTGGTGCAGCACGATCAGGATGTCGTGGCCTTTGTTCTCGCGGATGAAGTCGTCGAGGCCGTCGAGCATGCCGACGTCACGGCATTCGGGGTCGCAGACGCGGTTGCGCTCGGGCGTATGGAAGTTCTCGTAGCGGACCCGGTCCGCCACGCCCTTCGAGCTGGAATTGTTGTCGCGCCAGAGCACGCGCACGCCGCTGCGTACCAGCACGTCGAGCGCATTGTCGGTCCGCTTTGCTTCTTCCGGGCTGTAGTGCGCCCGGCTCAGCGCGGAAAACATGCAAGGCACCGACACCGCCGTCGATGTACCGCAGGACGTCGCCTGCGTGAAGCTGACCACATCCTGCCGCCGCAATTCCGGGTTGGTGTCGCGCGCGTAGCCGTTCAGCGCGAAGCGGTCGGCACGTGCAGTCTCGCCGATGACCAGGATGATCAGCTCGTTCGCCTCGAGACCACCGATCTGCTTCAGGTCGGTCGCGAGGTCCTTGTGCGGCAGGGCCGCCTTCGGGAACCAGCGTTCCTGCGCATAGCGCCCGACCGAATAGGTGAAGTACAGCGGGCTGACATACATCCGCACCTGCCGGTGTTCGCGGATGAAGGAAGCGTAAGTGGCGGTCAGCGGCGCGACCAGCAATGCGGCGGCGACCAGTGATCCGCCGACCAGCAGCAGGCGCGACTTCAGCCG
>CAZTIF010000204.1:0-2491 GCA_964613635.1 uncultured Bifidobacterium sp.
CGTAGCCGGGCGGCGCGCCGATCAGGCGGGCGACCGAGTGCTTCTCCATGAATTCGCTCATGTCGATGCGGATCAATGCCTCTTCGGTGTCGAACAGGAAGGCGGCCAATGCCTTGGTCAGCTCGGTCTTGCCGACGCCGGTCGGGCCGAGGAACATGAACGATCCATACGGACGGTCCGGATCGGACAGGCCGGCACGCGAGCGACGGATGGCATCGGACACGGCGACGATGGCCTCGTGCTGGCCGACCACGCGCTTGTGCAATTCGTCTTCCATCTGCAGCAGCTTGTCGCGCTCGCCCTGCATCATCTTCGACACCGGGATACCGGTGGCGCGCGCCACCACCTCGGCGATCTCTTCGGCGCCGACCTGCGTGCGCAGCAGCTTCGGCTTGCCGGCAGCTTCCTCGCCCTTGTCGGCATGCTTCAGCTGCGCCTCGAGCTCGGGCATGCGGCCGTACTGCAGCTCGGACATTTTCTGCCAGTCGCCCTTGCGGCGCGCGTCTTCCATCTGCAGGCGCACGCGCTCGATTTCCTCCTTGATCTGCTGGCTGCCCTGCACGCCGGCCTTCTCGGATTTCCAGACTTCTTCGAGGTCGGCGTACTCGCGCTCGAGCCGGCCGATTTCTTCCTCGATCAGCTGCAGCCGCTTCTGCGAAGCTTCGTCCTTTTCTTTTTTGACGGCCTCGCGCTCGATCTTCAGCTGGATCAGGCGGCGGTCAAGCTTGTCCATCACCTCGGGCTTGGAGTCGATCTCGATCTTGATCTTCGAGGCCGCTTCATCGATCAGGTCGATTGCCTTGTCGGGCAGGAAGCGGTCGGTGATATAGCGATGCGACAGCTCGGCCGCGGCGACGATCGCCGGGTCGGTGATGTCGACGCCGTGGTGCACTTCGTACTTCTCCTGCAGGCCGCGCAGGATGGCAATGGTCGCCTCGACGCTGGGTTCGTCGACGAGGATCTTCTGGAAGCGGCGCTCGAGTGCGGCATCCTTTTCGATGTACTTGCGGTATTCGTCGAGCGTGGTCGCGCCGACGCAGTGCAGCTCGCCACGCGCGAGCGCGGGCTTGAGCATGTTGCCGGCATCCATCGCGCCTTCGGCCTTGCCGGCGCCGACCATCGTGTGGATCTCGTCGATGAAGAGGATGGTCTGGCCTTCGTCCTGCGCGAGCTCCTTCAGCACGGTCTTCAGGCGCTCTTCGAATTCGCCGCGATACTTGGCGCCGGCCAGCAGCGCCGCCATGTCGAGCGACAGCACGCGCTTGTTCTTCAGGCTGTCGGGCACTTCGCCGTTGACGATGCGCTGCGCGAGGCCTTCGACGATTGCGGTCTTGCCGACGCCGGGTTCGCCGATCAGCACCGGGTTGTTCTTGCTGCGACGCTGCAGCACCTGAATGGCGCGGCGGATTTCGTCGTCGCGGCCGATCACGGGGTCGAGCTTGCCTTGACGGGCGCGCTCGGTCAGGTCGAGCGTGTATTTTTTCAATGCCTCGCGCTGGCCTTCGGCCTCCTGCGAGTCGACATGCTGGCCGCCACGAACGGCCTGGATCGCGGATTCCATGGATTTGCGGTTCAGGCCGTTGTCGCGCGCGACGCGGCCGGCATCGGACTTGTCGTCGCACAGCGCGAGCAGCACCATTTCGCTGGCGATGAACTGGTCGCTGCGCTTTTGCGCTTCCTTGTCGGCGAGGTTCAGCAGCGCCCCCAGCTCGCGGCCGACCTGCACGTCGCCGCCGGTGCCGCTGACTTTGGGCAGCCGCTCGAGCGAGCCCTTGAGGGCATTGACGAGGCCGCCGACGTTGACGCCGGCGCGCTGCAGCAGCGAGCGGCTGCCGCCCTCGTCCTGGTTCAGCAGCGCTGCGAGCAGATGGACGGGATCGATGTACTGGTTGTCATTGCCAACGGCGAGGCTCTGGGCGTCGGCCAGCGCCTCCTGCAGCTTGGTGGTGAATTTGTCGACACGCATTGGATGGGCTCCGGGTTGGTTCGCTTTGCAGTGATTATTGGGCCCCGGACCCGGTTTTCAAGGCTTTGCGCTCGGGAATTTAGCTACTGAACCAGCGCCAGGCCGCCAGCCCGGCAATGCACAGAGCGACCGAGCCGAGCAAATGAGTGCCGCTGTGAAGCAGCGCCCAGCCGTAGTCGCCGCGCTGCAGCAGCAGCATGGATTCGGCCGAGAAGGTGGAGAAGGTGGTGAGGCCGCCCAGGAATCCGGTCACGGCCAGCAGGCGCCATTCGGGCGCGAGGCCCGGCAAGTCCTGGAAAACGCCGACGGCGATGCCGATCAGGAAGCCGCCGCCAAGGTTCGCCGCCAGCGTGCCCAGCGGCAGCGAATCGAGCCGCGCATTCAGCCACAGCGACAGCCCCCAGCGCAGCCACGCGCCGAGGGTGGCGCCGATGGCGATCGAGAGCAGGCTCAGCGGGGCTGCGCCCATTTCTGCATGGCCTCGTCGTCGGTGACGCGGGCGTCGACCCAGCGCGCACCGGATGG
>CAZTIF010000205.1:0-2439 GCA_964613635.1 uncultured Bifidobacterium sp.
GCCGCCGATGCCGACGCCGCCGGAGAGGTGCACGTTCTTGCCGATCTGCGCGCAGGAGCCGACGGTGGCCCAGGTGTCGACCATCGTGCCTTCATCGACGTAGGCGCCGATGTTCACGTAGGACGGCATCAGCACCACGTTCTTGCCGATGAAGGAGCCGCGGCGAGCGACCGCCGGCGGCACCACGCGGAAGCCGCCGTTGGCGAAATCTTCGGCGGTGTAGTTCGCGAACTTGGTCGGCACCTTGTCATAGAACTGCATGCCGCTGCCGCCGGAGATCGGCACGTTGTCTTCGAGGCGGAACGACAGCAGCACGGCCTTCTTCACCCACTGGTTGACGACCCAGGCGCCGCTGTCCTTCTGCGCGACGCGCAGCGTGCCCTGGTTCAGCTGCTCGATGACGGCGGCGACAGCGTCGCGCACATCAGCCGGCGCCGACTTCGGCGAAAAATTGGTGCGCTCTTCCCAGGCGCTCTCGATGATGCTTTGCAGTGGTTGGGTCATGATGTCTCTGTGGTCAGGGAAATAAATGGGGGGTCAGGCGGCCAGCTTGCGTGTGAACTCGACGATGCGCTGCGCTGCTTCCAGGCACTCGTCGACTTCGGCGACCAGCGCCATCCGGATGCGATTCGCGCCGGGATTGACGCCGTGCGCTTCGCGCGCGACGTAGCTGCCCGGCAGGACCGTCACATTATATTCGGCGTACAGCCGCTTCGCGAACTCGGTATCGGTGATGTTCGCCAGCTTGTCTACCCGCGCCCAGAGGTAGAAACCGGCGTCCGGCAGCGCGACGTCGAGCACCTCGGCCAGCATCGGCGTCACCTGGCTGAACTTGCGGATGTACTTGTCGCGGTTCTCGTCGACATGCGCCTCGTCGTTCCACGCGACGATGGACGCCGCCTGCACCGACGGGCACATCGCGCTGCCGTGGTAGGTGCGGTACAGCAGGAACTGCTTCAGGATCGCCGCGTCGCCGGCGACGAAGCCCGAGCGCATGCCGGGCACGTTCGAGCGCTTCGACAGGCTGGAGAAGGCGATCAGCCGCTCATAGCCGCGGCCGAGCTTGTGCGCGGCTTCCATCGCGCCGAGCGGCTTCTGGTCGCCGAAGTAGATTTCGGAATAGCACTCGTCGGCGGCGATCACGAAGCCGTATTGGTCCGACAGCGCGAACAGCTCTTTCCAGTCGTCCAGCGTCAGCACCGCGCCGGTCGGGTTGCCGGGCGTGCAGATATACAGCAGCTGCACGCGCGCCCAGATGTCGGCCGGCACGGTCGAGAAGTCCGGCGCGAAGTTGCGCACCGGGTCCGAATTCGCGAAGAAGGGTTCGGCGCCCGCAAGGAAGGCCGCGCCTTCGTAGATTTGATAGAACGGGTTCGGGCAGACCACGACGGACTTCGCCGCCGGATCGATCACGGCCTGCGCGAGCGCGAACAGCGCCTCGCGCGAACCATTCACCGGCAGCACCTCGGTGGCCGGATCCAGCGGCGGCAGGCCGTAACGGCGCTCGAGCCACGCGCAGATGGTCTTGCGCAGTGCGTCGCTGCCGGCCGTGGTCGGGTAATTCGCCAGCCCCGACAGGTTGTCGGCCAGCGCCTGCTGGATGAACGGCGGCGTCGGATGCTTCGGCTCGCCTATGCCCAGGCTGATCGGCGCATACGCGGGATTCGGCGTGACGCCGGCGAACAATTGCCGCAGTTTTTCAAAGGGATAGGGCTGGAGTTTGGCGAGCAGGGGATTCACGGCGGACAGAGGGCTGTAATTCGGGTTGACAGGCCGCCGGATTATACCTGTGGAAACCCGGGGCGAACGCTGGTCGGACGCGGGACGTCGCAACACTCGGAAAGCCCCCACCCGGATGATATGATTGCGCGACTCTGATCGTCCCCGCCGGGCTAACCGCCCGGTTTCTCTTTTTTTGGCTGGAAAAGACGTGCGGTTAACTTCCATCAAACTCTCGGGCTTCAAGTCCTTCGTCGATCCGACCAACTTCCAGGTCCCCGGCCAACTGGTCGGCGTGGTCGGCCCGAACGGCTGCGGCAAGTCGAACATCATTGACGCCGTGCGCTGGGTGCTGGGCGAATCGAAAGCGTCCGAACTGCGCGGCGAATCGATGCAGGACGTGATCTTCAACGGCTCGACCAACCGCAAGCCGGCCGGCCGGGCGTCGGTCGAACTGGTGTTCGACAACAGCGCCGGCAAGGCCGCAGGGCAATGGAGCACCTTCGCCGAGATCTCGGTGAAGCGCACGCTGACCCGCGACGGCACGTCGACCTACTACATCAACAACCAGGCGGTGCGCCGCCGCGACATCCAGGACATCTTCCTCGGTACCGGCCTGGGCCCGCGCGCGTACGCGATCATCGGGCAGGGCATGATCTCGCGCATCATCGAGGCGCGTCCCGAAGAGCTGCGCATCTTCCTCGAGGAAGCCGCCGGCGT
>CAZTIF010000206.1:0-2423 GCA_964613635.1 uncultured Bifidobacterium sp.
CGCGCAGCACGGCGATGTCGCCGATATGGTTGGACAGGATCAGGATCAGCTTCGCGTTCACCTGCGCGCTCTGCTCGTCGGTCAGCCCGCGGTGGGTGTCGATCAGCAGCTGGTAGAAATCGTCGCCGGGCGAGAAGTCGCGGAAATAGCGCTGGCCTTCCTCGCGAAAATTCGGTTCGAGTATCAGCGGCATCGTGTTCACTCCTGAATGAAATTGCCGGTCGCACGCGCCACCGCGGCAACCACGCGCGACACTTCGGCCTCGCGCCAGCGCGCAGCCACGTGCTGGTCCGGACGGATCAGGTACAGCGTACCGGGCGTCGCGTCGTAGCGGGCGAAGGCCATGCCCTCGGCATCCACCACGGTCTTCAGCCTGCACTGGCCGCCCTTGCGCGCAACGACCAGCGGCTCGACCGGGATGGTCGCTTCGCCCATGCCCTGCAATTGCAGCTGCATGCCCTCGGGAATCGCGCCGGCATCGTCGCAGAAGTACAGCGCACGGAAGCCGCCGCCGACCTGGTCGACCAGCCAGCCGGCCTGCCCGTCGATCTCGACCGGCGCATCGTCCATCGGCGCGCCCGGCACCATGTCGCCGGCAAAGGCTTCGCAGTCGGGCGTGTTCAGCGCAGAACCGGTCAGGAAGGACGGCACGGACAGGCGGCCCGAGTTGACCAGCTTGCGCGCAAATGGCAGCTCGCGCGACAGCTCCAGTACTGCATTGCGGAAGGTCTTGCTGACCGCGCCCTTGGGCGTGATGAAGTCGGTCGAACGCGTCGAATTGAGGATGTTCTCGTCGGCGGCGTCGCCACGCTCGCTGCTGTAGGTGTCGAGCAGGCGCAGCGGCGCGCGGCCGTCCATCACCAGCTTCAGCTTCCAGATCAGGTTGTCGGCATCCTGCACACCCGAATTCGCGCCGCGCGCGCCGAACGGCGACACCTGGTGCGCGGCATCGCCGGCGAACAGACAGCGGCCATGGCGGAAGTCATTCATCCGCCGGCACTGGAAGGTGTAGACGCTGACCCATTCGAGCGTGAACTCGCGGTCGTCGCCGAGCATCGCCTTGATGCGCGGGATGACTCTCTCGGGCTTTTTTTCTTCCTCCGGATCGGCGTCCCAGCCGAGCTGGAAGTCGATGCGGTAGACGTCGTCGGCCTCGCGGTGCAGCAGCACCGACTGGTTCGGATGAAAGGGCGGATCGAACCAGAACCAGCGCTCGGCCGGGAAGTCGGCCTTCATCAGCACGTCGGCGATCAGGAAGCGGTCCATGAAGACCTTGCCCTCGATGTCGAGCCCGAGCATGGTGCGGATCGGGCTGCGCGCGCCGTCGCAGACCACCAGCCAGTCGGCCTCGACCGCGTAGATGCCGTCGGGCGTCTCGACCTGCAGGCCCACATGCTCGTCATGCGGCTGCACCGACACCACCTTGTTCTTCCAGCGGATGTCGACGCCGGCGTCGAGCGCGCGCCGCACCATGTACTCCTCGAGGTAGTACTGCTGCAGGTTGACCATGCCCGGCCGCTTGAAGCCGGGCTGCGGGCGCAGGTTGAAGTTGAACACCTCGTCGTCGCGGAGGAAGGTGCGGCCGACGTCCCAGCCGACGCCCTTCGCGACGACCGGGTCACCGCAGCCGAGGCGGTCGAGGATCTCCAGCGTGCGCTTCGCGTAGCACAGGCCGCGCGAGCCGACCGACACGGTGTCGTCATCGTCGAGCAGCAGCACCGGGATGCCGTGCTGCCGTGCGTCGATCGCAGCGGCAAGGCCCACCGGGCCGCAGCCGATCACCACCAGCGGGTGGCGCTTCGCTGCGCTGCCGTCCAGTTCGGACGGCCGCGCATAGGGGAACTTCTGATAGCTATAAGTCTGGTGCATCCGTGTCTCTCCGGCGTGCGCGTTGGTCGCTCTTGGGTTTCCGGAATCAGCTCTGCAGCGCGTGCCACATTTCCTTGTCGCGCTCGGCGGTCCAGATGCGCGGATGCTTGATGCCGCTGGCCTCGTCGACTGCGCGGGTCACGTCGAACGGCAGGCAGTGCTCGTAGATGAACACCTGGCCGAACTTGTGGTCCATCTTGCTGCGGGTGTGCGCCATCGCACCCTTCAGGTCGAGGCCTTGGGCCACGGCTTCCTTCGCCGACGACAGCAGGGTGGTGACGAAGTCTTTCGTGTAGTCGAGGCCGGCATTGACTTCGGCCGGGTTCATCAGCGCCGGGCCGCGGCCGGGGACGAGCTTGTCGGCGCCCATCGCGCGCAGGGTCTCGAGCGTCTGCGGCCATTCTTCGAGTTGTGCGTCGCCGGTGTAGGCGGCGGCATCGTATTCGACCAGGTCGCCGGAGAACATCACCTTCTGCGACGGGATCCAGACGATGGTGTCGCCCTTGGTGTGGCCCATGCCGACGTGCATGATCTTCACTTCGAGCTTGCCCATG
>CAZTIF010000207.1:0-2421 GCA_964613635.1 uncultured Bifidobacterium sp.
GGTGCAGCTTCAAGAACCCGAAGACGGGCAAGGACATCATCGTCAAGGATTCGATCGCCGACGCGTTCCTGCAGCAGATCCTGCTGCGTCCGAACGAGTACAGCGTGATCGCCACGCTGAACCTGAACGGCGACTACATCTCCGATGCGCTGGCGGCGCAGGTTGGCGGCATCGGCATCGCGCCGGGCGCGAACCTGTCGGATTCGGTCGCGATGTTCGAGGCGACCCACGGCACCGCGCCGAAGTACGCAGGCAAGGACTACGTGAACCCGGGTTCACTGATCCTGTCGGCTGAAATGATGCTGCGCCACATGGGCTGGTTCGAGGCGGCCGATCTGATCATCAGCTCGATGGAAAAATCGATCACGTCCAGGAAGGTCACGTACGACTTTGCCCGCCTGATGGAAGGCGCAACCCAGGTTTCATGCTCGGGTTTTGGCGATGTAATGATCGCGCACATGTAATGCATTAATTTTCAGGAAAAAGCCGGACGCAAGTCCGGCTTTTTCTTTTTCGAAGCATGTTTTCCCGCAAGAAAACGGATCGATTATATGAACCATTATTGCCGGCGTCTGTCCATCGCAATGAACATAAGCCCGAGAAATAAAAACCCCCGGCAAGCCGGGGGTTTGGAGAGGAGTATGCAGGAAGTCAGCCGGTGATCAGCTGACGACTTGGATATTCGATGCTTGCTTGCCTTTCGGGCCTTGCGTCACCTCGAAGGAGACTTCCTGGCCTTCTTTCAGGGTCTTGAAGCCGGACATCGTGATTGCCGAGAAATGTGCGAACAGATCTTCGCCGCCGTCGTCCGGAGTAATGAAACCAAAGCCCTTGGCATCGTTAAACCACTTGACCTTACCTTTAGCCATAAATACGTCTTCCAATTATTGACTTAAAACACGAGCCCTAAAAGCAAGAAGCCCCGCGGAACGCTGCCCCCTCCATTATTGCTCCTCTTGAAACCAACAGGTTCTAAATAACACATATTGATTTTTTGCATTGTTCTGGCAAAAAAAGTAAAAGTCAAGTGAATTGCCAGAATGGATAGACATGATTGCCACAGCACTTGAAAACCTCGCAGGCCGGCCGCAAACAAGGAAGTGAGGGCAGTTCCGGGGCCGTCATTGACACGACATCTGCGGACGTTTCCGAAAGCGCGTAATATCGAAAGTAATGCGGATACCGGCCTCAATCCGGGCCACGCAACGAAGATGAGGGCTATAGAATAGAAGCATGGCAACGAATAGCGACAACGGCACGCTTCTTGTACCCAAAGAGCAAAAGGCGATGGCCAAGCCGCCGCCGATGTATCAGGTAGTGCTGCTGAACGATGACTACACGCCGATGGAATTCGTCGTGGCCATCATTCAGGAATACTTCAACAAGGACCGCGAAACGGCGACCCAGATCATGCTCAAGGTGCATCGGGATGGTAAAGGCATGTGCGGTGTCTATCCGAAGGACATCGCCAGCACTAAAGTCGAATTGGTATTAACCCACGCGAGGAAGGCGGGCCACCCGCTCCAGTGCGTGATGGAGGAAGCATGATCGCCCAGGAACTCGAAGTCAGTTTGCACATGGCCTTTGTCGAGGCAAGACAGGCCCGGCATGAGTTCATCACCGTCGAGCACCTGCTGCTCGCCTTGCTGGACAACCCGTCGGCGGCGGAGGTGTTGCGCGCATGCGCTGTCAACATCGAAGACCTGCGCAAGACGCTGTCCAACTTCATCAATGACAACACACCCACGGTGCCCGGCACCAGCGAAGTCGACACGCAGCCGACGCTCGGCTTCCAGCGTGTGATCCAGCGCGCGATCATGCACGTGCAGTCGGCGTCGAACGGCAAGAAGGAAGTCACCGGCGCGAATGTGCTGGTCGCCATTTTCGGCGAAAAGGACTCGCATGCGGTGTACTACCTGCACCAGCAGGGCGTGACGCGGCTCGACGTGGTGAACTTCATCTCGCATGGGGTGCGCAAGGACCAGCAGGCCGAGCCGCAGAAGGCGGCCGAGTCGGCCGAGGATGCGCAGGCCGATGGCCCGCAGAAGGAAAGCGCGCTCGATCAGTTCACGGTCAACCTGAACAAGCTGGCGGCCGAAGGCAAGATCGACCCGCTGATCGGGCGCGAGTCCGAGGTGGAGCGTGTGATCCAGACGCTGTGCCGTCGTCGCAAGAACAACCCGTTGCTGGTCGGCGAAGCCGGCGTCGGCAAGACGGCCATCGCGGAAGGCCTCGCATGGCGCGTGGTGCAGGGCGATGTGCCGGAGATCCTGCAGAACGCGGTCGTCTATTCGCTCGACATGGGCGCGCTGCTGGCCGGCACCAAGTATCGCGGCGACTTCGAGCAGCGTCTCAAGGCGGTGCTCAAGCAGCTGGCCGACAACCCGCACGCCATCCTGTTCATCGACGAGATCCATACCC
>CAZTIF010000208.1:0-2361 GCA_964613635.1 uncultured Bifidobacterium sp.
ATCGATCACTATAGTTTTAATAATTGCAACACGGATGCAAGTTGCGATCAGCAGGCCTTCCACGGTCAGGGAGGCGAGGGGCGGGCCGAGGCACGACGGGCCAACGACCCTTGAAGCTGCTGAGTGAATGGTAGGTGCTTCACCTAATTCTCATTTTGGCAAGCAGATAAAAAAGGGGCTACAAGTGACTGCTCAACGCACCGTCTTCATCGACAGCAATCTGAATGATTTCGAGGCTCTCGCCGGTCTTTACGATACGTCGACTTACACCGTCGTCCAAGTGTCTGGCGGATATCAGGCGATTCAGGACTACCTCAGTTCGAATGCCATTTCGGCAGAAGACATCAATGTGGTGTCCGCGAGCGGCAGCCAGAACGGCGTCTTCAATCCGCGGGTCGTTTTCGTTGATCCGGGCGTTGCCAACTACCAGCAGCTGATTGCCGACATGCCGGCAAACGCCACCATTGTCGTGCTTGATGCGAGCCGGGATGGTGTGCAGCAGATTCACGATTACCTGGCTGCGAACACCGGCTTGGTCGAGGCGATCGACATCGTTGCCGACATCGCCAGCCTCGATGTGGTTTCGCACGGTGGAGCCGGCGAAATCACTCTGGGTTCGACGGTACTCACCAGCGCGAACCTGGCCGACTACGAAGCCGAGTTGGCCGCCATCGGCGACATGCTGACCGAAAGCGGCGACATCCTGATTTACGGTTGCGACGTTGCGGCTGGCGCCGAAGGTCAGCAGTTCATTCAGGAGCTGGCGGCGGTGACCGGCGCTGACGTGGCGGCCTCGACGGACTTGACGGGCAGCGCATCTGCGGGTGGCGACTGGGATCTGGAAGCGAGTACGGGGACGATCGAGACGGCAGTCATCAGCGATCCGGCCTACGGTGAAGTATTGGTGAATTCGTCGATCACGGCCATATCGACCACATCGATTGCAGCGGACACCGGAAGCAGCTCGACCGATTTCATTACCAGTGACACCACCATCACATTCGCCGGATCGGTGTCGGCATCCGTGGGCAGTAGCCCGCAATCGTTTTACGTCTGGCTGGTGCCGCAGACAGGGACAGCCGTCTGTCTGAATCCGTCGCTCGCCATCGCCTCCACGGCAGGCAGCACGATTTCCTGGAACCTGGCCTACGCTCCTGCACTGGCGCAGGGGAATTACACGATCAAGTTCAGTACGTCCAACAACATCAGCAACTATGAATCCAAGCTGCTGGGTACGGAACGAAGCCTGACGATCGACACCGGCACGGCGGTGCCGAGTGTGGCTCTCACGAACGACACCGGCCCCAGCAATACCGACAAGATCACGAGTGACGGCTCGTTGACGATCACGGGCCAGGAGGCTGGCGCCACCCTCAGTTACAGCGTCAATGGAGGTGGCTTCACCAGCAGCTTCACCGCGGTGGACGGTGTGAACACGGTCATTGTCCGCTCGACCGATGTGGCGGGCAATTTCGCCGATACGAACTTCAACTTCACGCTCGATACCATCGTTGACGCCAGCACGGATGCGGCGATCGTCGAGCTCGCGAACGATTCCGGCTCCAGCAACAGCGACAAGATTACGCGGTTTGGGACGTTGTCGATCACGGGGCAAGAAGCCGGCGCGACCACCAGTTACAGCATCGATGGTGGCACCACTTTCACCGGCAGCTTTGCCGCGGTGGAAGGCGTCAACAACGTTATCGTTCGATCGACCGATGGGGTTGGTAATACTGCGGATACGGCGTTCAACTTCACGCTCGACACTGGCACCGCTGCGCCGAGCGTCGCGCTGGTGACCGACACCGGTTCCAGCAACAGCGACAAGATCACCAACGTCGGCACACTGGCAATCACCGGCCAGGAAGCCAGTGCGACCACCAGCTACAGCATCGACGGCGGGTTGAACTTCACCAACAGCTTCAGTGCGGTCGAAGGAGCCAACAACGTCGTCGTCCGCTCGACCGACGTGGCCGGCAATTATGCCGATACGACGTTCAACTTCACGCTCGACACCGATGCCGATCTCGGCGACGACCTGGCGGTGACGATCAACGACGTTGACGGATTCATCAACAACGCAGAAAAGACCGCCGTGAGCTTCACGGTGGCCGGCCTGGATGCGGACGCGAAGGCGACCGTGACCTTCACGGACAGCGCGAGCAACACGGTGGTGGTTCCGAATCTGGACAACGGAACGATGTCGGCCGATCTGTCCAGCTTGCTGGATGGCCCGATCACAGCGTCCATCAGCGCCCTCGATATCGCGGGCAATCCCGCCAGCGGCACCGGCGACAGCAGCACCAAGGACACCACCACACCCGCACCGGTCGTGGCGCTGGTCACGGACTCCGGTGCCGA
>CAZTIF010000209.1:0-2331 GCA_964613635.1 uncultured Bifidobacterium sp.
TGTGCGAGGCCAGCGAATGCGGCTTGCCGGTGTCGGCCAGTTCGGCGGCGAGGAAGTCGTCGAAGCGGTTGTTGATCTCGTCGGCGACAGCGTTCAGCAGCTCGACTCGCTTCACCACGCTCATCTTGCCCCATTCGCCGTTCAGTGCCGCGCGCGCCGCCTTCACCGCCGCATCCACTTCCGCCTGGCCGGCTTCATGCACGAGGCCGATCACGCTGTTGTCGGCCGGCGCGCGGTCTTCGAAGGTCTTGTTGGTGGCGACGAATTCGCCGTTGATGAAGTTCAGGAACTGTTTCATGGTGTCTTCCGTGATGAATGGTTTGCTTTCTTGTCAGGCCAGGCCGATCGCGTTCAGGCCGGCGCGTGCGCATTCCTCGTCCTGCTCGGCCGAGCCGCCGGACACGCCGATGCCGCCGATGCGCACGCCGTCGGCCACGATCGGCAGGCCGCCGCCGAAGATCACGAGGCGCGGGCGCTCGGCCAGGCCAATCTTCAGGATCTCGTCATTCGCGAGGATCTCTTTCCACATCGCGGTCGGAAAGCCGAAGCTGGCCGACGTGTAGGCCTTGTCGATCGCGATGTCGATCGAATGCAGGAAGGCGCCCGGCATGCGCAGGAAGCCGGCGAGTACGCCGGCGCTGTCGGTGACGGCGACATTGATCGCAATGCCAAGCTCGCGCGCATGCGCGACGGCCGCGGCCAGCGCGGTGTGGGCGGCGTCGGCGGAGATCACCGACTGGCTGACGCTGATTGCTGAAGAGTGAGGGTTGTTCATGGCGGCTTTCGTCAGGAAACGTACAGCATGGAGGCGAGGATAGGTCGGCTCGGCAATACTGTCCAATACTGAAAATTTGTATAACAATACTTTTTCGGTATTGAAATTGAAGGCGGTGCAGGATGGACCTGAAGCAGATGCGTTACTTCCTTGCGGTGGCCGAGGAACGCAACTTCACCCGTGCGGCCGAGCGGCTGCACATGGCGCAGCCGCCGCTGACGCGGCAGATCCAGGCGCTGGAGGAAGACATTGGCGCGGCGCTGTTCGTGCGCACGACCAAGGGCGTCGGCCTGACCGAGGCCGGGCAGGCGCTGCTGGCCGAGGTGCCGAACCTGCTGGCGCTGGCGCAGCGCGCGAAGGAGCGGGCGGTGCTGGCCAGCGAAGGGCAGAGCGGCCGGCTCGACATCGGCATTTTCGGCTCCGGCGTGCTGGACGTGATTCCGCGCATCCTCGCGCGTTTTCATGCGGAGCGGCCTGAGGTGAGGATCGTGCTGCACAACCTCAGCAAGCATGAGCAGGTGCAGGCGCTGCGCGAGCGGCGCATCGGCGTCGGTTTCAACCGGCTGGTGTCGCCCGAGGATGATCTCGCGGTCGAGGAGGTGCTGCGCGAGAGCATGACGGTGGCGCTGCCGGCACATCACCGGCTGGCGAAGCAAGCGTCGGTCAGCATTCCCGATCTGTCCGAGCAGCCGATGATCCTGTATCCGCGGCTGCCGATCGCGGGGCTGGCGCAGCAGGTGATGCAGGCGTTCAACCGCGAGAAATCGGTGCTGAGGGTCGAGCAGGAGGTCGAGGACGTGCTGACGGCGGTCGCGCTGGTCGCGGGCGGCTTCGGCGCCTGCGTGACCGCCGCATCGACGGCGAGCCTGCAGTTGCCTGGGGTGGTGTACCGTCCGCTGGTCAGTAAGCATCTTCGTGAGATCGAATTAAGCTGCCTTTACCGGCAGTCGGATGATTCGCCGGTGCTGGCGGCGTTTGTTTCGGTGGTGCGCGAGTTTGCTGCGGGTGTTGCGGGTGCTGCGGGTGTTAAGGGGAATCGGAAGTCCTGAGTTGGCGGGGATGGGTCCCAGCTTGCGCTGGGACGACGGTTTAAAAGCTGGCTGGCCTGAATACCGTCGTCCCAGCGCAAGCTGGGACCCATCGTCGCTCTGTCAGAGGCATCATTCCCCGCTCCGGCAAAAGTCACTGGATCCCGGCCTGCGCCGGGGTGAGGCAGGAGTTTCGCAACGCATGCGTTGCGCCTGCCGAAGCGCCCTGGCTTGCAAGCCAGGGCGTGGGGCGGTCGTTCCCCGATAACGTCATCCCGGCGCAGGCCGGGATCCAGCGTCTTTCGCACCCCGACGAGCTTCGTTTTCCCATCAGGGCGCTCCCGACAACCCCCGATCAGGTATACACATCCGTAAACGACGGCACCGCATCACCGGTGTGGTAGAAGATGCCGGTCCACAGCTTGTCTTCCGTCCAGGTCGTGACCGGACGATCCGGTTGCGCGAGGTAGCCAAGGCCTGCGAAGGTCTCGTTGCGGTTGCCGCTCGGGTCGAAGAAGTAAATCGTCT
>CAZTIF010000210.1:0-2319 GCA_964613635.1 uncultured Bifidobacterium sp.
AATTCCCAATGGTGGATCGATCCATGGCGACAACCAAAAAACCCGTTAAGAATTCTGCAACCAAGGCCAAGCCCGCCAAGGCGGAGCCGGCGCGTTCTGCCGCGGCAAGCGCGAAGAAGCCCGTGAAGGCGGCCGCCAAGACTGCGACGAAAAAAGCGACGACAACCGCGGCCAAGCCGAGCGCCACGGCCGCGAAGGCGGCGAACAAAGGCGCCGCCAAGACTGTCTCAAAAGCCGGTACCGCAGCCAAGCCAGCGCCGAAGAAGCCTGTGAAGGCCGCTGCTGCCCCGGCAAAATCCGCGGCGAAGACAACGGGCAAGGCTGCGGCCAAGCCCGCTGTCGCGCCAAAAGCACCAGCAAAGAAAGCCTCTGTGACAACCAGGAAAACCGAACCGAAAGTAGTCGTGGTGAAGAAGGCCACCAAGACGGTGGCCAAACCCGAACCGAAGCAGGCCGAGCCGAAGGCCGACCACAAGATCCTGTCGGTCAAGCAGACCACGGACGCCGCTGCACTGGCCGCGATCGATACCTCCGGCTATGTGCTGCCTGCCGTGAAGGTGCCGGGTCGCCGCGGCCGCAAGCCGCGCGATTTCCAGCCCGAGAGCGACGAGATCGCGCAACTCAACGCCGTCGAGCGTGCCGAGCAGCTGAAGGCGGCCGACAAGGCGAAGGCGCGCGACCGCAAGAACAAGGAAAAGCAGTTCCTCAAGGATGCGTTCTCTTCCGATTCCGAAGCGAGCGAGGAAGAACTCGAGCGCCGCCGCCAGAAGCTGAAGACGCTGATCAAGCTCGGCAAGGACCGCGGCTTCCTGACGCATTCCGAGATCAACGATCACCTGCCGGAGAACATCGTCGATCCGGAAGCGATCGAGGGCATCATCGGCACCTTCAACGACATGGGCATCGCGGTCTACGAGCACGCGCCCGATGCCGAAGCGCTGCTCCTGTCGGACAACGTGGCCAACGTCGCCAATGACGACGATGCCGAAGCCGCGGCCGAAGCAGCGCTGCAGACTGTCGATTCCGATTTCGGCCGCACCACCGATCCGGTGCGCATGTACATGCGCGAGATGGGCTCGGTCGAGCTGCTCACGCGCGAAGGCGAGATCGAGATCGCCAAGCGTATCGAAGGCGGCCTGAAGGACATGATCCAGGCGATCTCCGCCTGCCCGATGACGATTTCCGAAATCCTCGAACTGGCCGAGCGCATCGAGAAGGACGAGACCAAGATCGACGAGATCGTCGACGGCCTCGTCGATCCGAATGCGCCAGATGACGCGCCGATCGCCGCACCTGTGGTGAAGGCTGCGGCCGTTGACGATGAAGAGGACGAGGAAGGCGACGAAGACGAGGAAGGCGAGGAAGAAGAAGATGGCGCATCCAATGGCGGCGCGGCCGGCTTCTCGGCTGAACAGCTTGAGCAACTGAAGCGCGATTCGCTCGGCAAGTTTGCGACCATCGCCTCGCAGTTCGAGAAAATGCGCAAGGCCTACGAGAAGGAAGGCTACAACTCCAAGCCCTACGTGAAGGCGCAGGACGCGATCTCGCAGGAGTTGATGGGCATTCGCTTCACCGCGAAGGTTGTCGAGAAGCTGTGCGACACGCTGCGTGCGCAGGTCGACGAAGTGCGCCAGATCGAGCGCCAGATCCTCGACGTGGTGGTCAACAAGTGCAACATGCCGCGCACTCACTTCATCAAGGTCTTCCCGGGCAACGAGACGAATCTCGACTGGGTCGATGGCGAAGTCAACGGCGGCCATCCGTACAGCGTGGTGCTGGCGCGTAACGTGCCGGCGGTGAAGGAACTGCAGCGGAAGCTGATCGACCTGCAGTCGCGCGTCGTGCTGCCGCTGCCGGACCTGCGCGAGATCAACCGCCGCATGGCGGCCGGCGAGACCAGGGCCCGCAAGGCCAAGCGCGAAATGACCGAGGCCAACCTGCGTCTGGTGATCTCGATCGCGAAGAAGTACACCAACCGCGGCCTGCAATTCCTCGACCTGATCCAGGAGGGGAACATCGGCCTGATGAAGGCGGTGGACAAATTCGAATATCGCCGTGGTTACAAGTTTTCGACCTATGCGACCTGGTGGATTCGCCAGGCGATCACGCGCTCGATCGCGGACCAGGCCCGCACGATCCGCATTCCGGTGCACATGATCGAGACCATCAACAAGATGAACCGCATCTCGCGCCAGATCCTGCAGGAGACCGGTGCCGAGCCGGATCCGGCGACCCTCGCGCTGAAGATGGAAATGCCCGAGGATAAGATCCGCAAGATCATGAAGATCGCGAAGGAGCCGATCTCGATGGAAACGCCGA
>CAZTIF010000211.1:0-2271 GCA_964613635.1 uncultured Bifidobacterium sp.
GGGCCAAGGCGCTCGGCGTGACCATGATCGGCACGGTCGGCTCCGACGAGAAGGCCGCGATCGCGAAGGCGCATGGCTGTGCGCACACGATCAACTACAACAAGGAAGACGTCGTTGCGCGCGTGAAGGAAATCACCGGCGGCAAGGGCGTGCCGGTGGTGTACGACTCGATCGGCGCGGACACTTTCATCAAGTCGCTCGACTGCCTGTCGCCGCTGGGCATGATGGTCAGCTTCGGCTCCGCGTCCGGCCCGGTGCCACCGTTCTCGCTGCAGGAACTGGCCGCGCGCGGCTCGCTGTTCATCACCCGTCCGACGCTGTTCGCGTACACCGCAACGCGCGCCGACCTGGAGGCGACGGCCAATGAACTGTTCGATCTGGTCGCCAGCGGCAAGATCAAGATCGACATCAACCAGCGCTATAAACTGAAGGATGTGCAGCAGGCGCATATCGATCTCGAGTCGCGCAAGACCACCGGCTCGACCATCCTGCTGCCGTAATCCACGCCCTGGAGCAGACGATGACGAACCCGCATGACGACAACCCGATGCAGCACCCGGACGAACAGCCGTATGGCTCGGACGACGGGCCGAAATTCGGCAAGCTGCTGCTCGCGCTCGCCGCTTCGATAGCGCTGATCGGGGTGATCGTCCTGGTGTCCGTCGAGGCCGTCACCTGACTTCCCTGCGGCGCTTTGCGCCGCAAGGAATTCAGCGGGGAATCTTCGTTTCGACCACCCGCGGCGTGCCGTTCGGGCCGGGGAAGTCGCGGAATGCGGCCTCGACCAGATAGGGCATCACCTCCACCAGGTTGCCTTTCTCGCCGGAGCTGCGCACCGTCACGTCATGCCAGGCAACCTGGCTTGCGGCATCGGCGATCTTCACCTTCAGCTGCCGGTCGAATGCGGTGAAGCGACGCTCCTGCTGCCGCGCCACCGGCATGGTCGGCCACATCGGGCCGTAGTGGTAAGGGTGGCCGTAGCCGGGCCATCCCCAGAACGGGCGGTGGAATGCCGGACCGTGCCAGGGTGTGCCGAACCAGGGATCGACCAGCACGGTCTCGATCACACGGACGTCGCGCGCATTCATGCTGTAATCGACCCGCACTTTCAGCTGCGCGGACTCGCCGGGCGCGGGATCGCGCAAGCCGATTTTCAGCAGCTGCAGCCGGACCAGGTTTTCGTAGGCCTGGCGCTCGAGATCCTGCGCATCGCCGGCATTGTGCGTGAACGCGAAGCTGCGCCCGCCGGCATCGGCCGGCCACTGGTGGAAAGCCGTCACCTCGGAGCGCAAGGTCGATGCGCATCCGCTCAGCAGCAGGGACAGCGCGGCAAGGCAGAGAAGAAGGAATTTCCGGGAGGTTCGCATGGCCATTCCGCGAATGAAACAGAACATGCCGTGATCTTACCGCGTCGTCGCGGCTTGATAGAATGCCAGCTTCACGCACTCACACTTTGTAACAAGTCCCCATGCGTACCGACACCTCTCCCGCCATTCACCGTCTCGACTATGCGCCGCCGTCCTACCTGGTTGACAGCATCGACCTCGGTTTCGACCTCGATCCCGCCGCCACCCGGGTCGCCGCGCGCAGCACGCTGCGCCGCAACCCGGACAGCAAGCAGCGCGAGCTGGTGCTGTGCGGCGAAGAGCTCGAACTGGTCGCGATCCGCATCAATGGCAAGGCGCTGGGCAAGCGGCAATACGTGCTGGAGCACGGCCGGCTGGTGGTGCCGCATGCGCCCGATGAACTGACGCTGGAGATCGAGACGCTGATCCGTCCGGATCGCAATACCTCGCTGATGGGGCTGTACGTCTCGAACGGGAATTTCTTCACGCAGTGCGAAGCCGAGGGCTTCCGCAAGATCACCTTCTTCCCGGACCGTCCGGACGTGATGGCGAAATACCGCGTGATGCTGCGCGCCGACAAGGCGCAGTATCCGGTGCTGCTCTCCAACGGCAACCTGGTCGAGCAGGGCGACATCGGCGACGGCCGCCACTATGCGCTGTGGGAAGACCCGTTCAACAAGCCTTCCTACCTGTTCGCGCTGGTGGCCGGCAAGCTGGTCTGCGAGGAGCAGACGATCACGCTGAAATCCGGCCGCGACGCGCTGTTGCAGGTCTGGGTCGAGGACGGCAACCTCGACAAGACCGCGCATGCGATGGAATCGCTGGTCAAAAGCATACGCTGGGACGAAGAGCGCTTCGGCCTCGAGCTCGACCTCGACCGCTTCATGATCGTCGCCGTCGGCGACTTCAACATGGGCGCGATGGA
>CAZTIF010000212.1:0-2229 GCA_964613635.1 uncultured Bifidobacterium sp.
TACTACCCGACCTTCTACGAAGGCCTCGAGCAGTCGAAGAACGTGATCTACACCGGCCAGGAAGCCACGCAGCAGATTCTCGCCGGCCTCGACTGGGTCGTGAAGGAAAAGAAGGCGAAGAAATTCTTCCTCGTCGGTTCCGACTACATCTGGCCGCGCACCTCGAACAAGATCGCGCGCAAGCACATCGAGAACGTGGTCAAGGGCGAAGTCGTCGGCGAAGAGTACTACCCGCTGGGTAACACCCAGTTCGGCTCGCTGATCAACAAGATCAAGCTGAAGAAGCCGGACGTGGTGTTCGTTGACATCGTCGGCGGCTCGACCGTCGCCTTCTTCAAGCAGCTGAAGGCCGCCGGCGTGACCGGCAAGACCCAGGTCGTGCTGACGCTGTCGGTGACCGAAGACGAAATGCTGGGCATCGGCGGCGAGAACGCCGAGGGCTTCTACTCGTCGATGAAGTACTTCCAGTCGCTGGATAACGCCAACAACAAGAAGTTCGTCGAGGCGTTCAAGGCCAAGTACGGCGCCAATGCCGTCATCGGCGACGTCACGCAGGCCGCCTACCTCGGCCCGTGGCTGTGGAAGGCCGCGGTCGAGAAGGCCGGCTCGTTCGACATCGACAAGGTCGTCGCCGCATCGCCGGGCATCGAACTGAAGACCGCGCCGGAAGGCTACGTGAAGCTGCATGACAACCACCACCTGTGGTCGAAGACCCGCATCGGTGAAGTGCAGAAGAACGGCCAGTTCAAGGTGATCTACGAGTCCGGCCTGATCGAGCCGAACCCGTTCCCGAAGGGCTACCAGTAATCGGCAACAGGGCGGCTCGCAGCCTGCGGGCTGCGGCCGCCCGTTTTATTTTCAGCGCCCATCCATCGGGCGCAGACGCAGTGCACTTAAGGAGTCGACATGGACTGGTTATCTGAATTTGGCGGCATCTTGCTGATGCAGGGATTTAACGGCTTGTCCGTGTTCTGCGTGCTCCTGCTGATGGCGCTCGGGCTGGCGATCATCTTCGGCCAGATGGGCGTGATCAACATGGCCCATGGCGAATTCCTGACCATCGGCGCCTACTCCACCTACCTGCTTTCCAAGCTGACGACGGACTATGCGCCGGCGCTTCAGCCCTATTACTTTTTCGGCGCGATCGCGCTGGCCTTCCTGGTCGCCTACTTCGTCGGCTACTGGGTCGAGCGCCTGATGATCAGCCACCTGTACAAGCGTCCGCTGGACACGCTGCTGGCCACCTGGGGCCTGTCGCTGATCATGCAGCAGGTGTTCCGCTCCACCTTCGGCCCGAAGGAAGTGTCGGCCACGCTGCCGGACTGGCTGATGGGCTCGGTGCAGCCGTTCGAGGGCGTCGACATTCCGCTCAATGGCCTTTTCATCATGGCGATGACTGCGGCACTGACCGGCACCATTTTCATCCTGCTGTACCGCTCGCGCTGGGGCCTGCAGGTGCGCGCAACGATGCAGAACCGCATGATGTCCGGCGCGGTCGGCATCAACACCCGCAAGGTTGACCGCACCACCTTCGCGCTGGGCTGTGGCGTGGCCGGCGTGGCCGGCGCGGCGTTCACCACCATCGGCTCGACCGGCCCGACTTCCGGCTCGCTGTACATCGTCGACACCTTCCTGACCGTGGTGTTCGGCGGCGCGCAGAGCCTGATCGGCACCATCGTCTCGGCCTTCGCGATTGCGCAGACCCAGTCGACTTCCGAATTCTTCATGAACGGTTCGCTGGCCAAGGTGCTGACGCTGTCGATCGTGATCCTGATCCTGCTGATGCGTCCGCAAGGCCTGTTCGCGGTCAAGCTGCGCAAGTAACCGACTCCCTGAATCGAAAGGACTCCAAATGAATTCCGCAATCGACAAACTGCTCGGCGGCAGGCAGGGAGCGATCGGCCTGCTGGTGCTGTGCGCGCTGCTGTTCGTGATCTTCCCGCTGACTTTGAACGACTTCCGCCTGAACATGGTCGGCAAGTACCTGTCGTATGCCTTCGTCGCGGTCGGCCTGGTGCTTTGCTGGGGCTACGGCGGCATCCTGTCGCTCGGCCAGGGCGTGTTCTTCGGCCTCGGCGGCTACTGCATGGCGGCTTTCCTGAAGCTGGAAGCATCCGATCCGGAAAGCACCAAGATCCAGTCGACGCCGGGCATCCCCGACTTCATGGACTGGAACCAGCTGACCGAGCTGCCGACGATCTGGCTGCCGTTCCAGAGCTTCCCGCTGAC
>CAZTIF010000213.1:0-2217 GCA_964613635.1 uncultured Bifidobacterium sp.
TACTCCAGCGGCGTCACGCCCTGGATGAACAGCTTCAGCGCATTGATGTAGCGCGCGTCGGTCACGCCGAGCTCGCCGTGGTTCTGAGCGAACGCCTCGATCACCGCGTACAGCTTCTTCTCTTTCTCGGCCTGATACTTCCAGTAGGCCTCCATGGTCAGGCGGAACGGGTCTTCCCACTTGTCCCAGTCATGCACGACGATGCCCTCGTACTTATCGTAGGGGAAGACCTTGTCCATCGGCTGGTAGGTAGTGTCCCAGTGCAGGCCGCGCGTCATCGCTGCATAACGTTCTTTCAGGCCCAGTTTTTTCTTGACTACACGAGTATCCATCTGCTGTCTCCGCGTATTGATTGACTATGGGTTTCCAGGGGGTCGGAGCTTCGGCTCTCTGTTTTTCAGGGTGATGCGTTCTACAGTCCCACCGCTTCCCTGTCGGTGACAGGGAAGTAGGCGCGATGCAGAATGTCGGGGTCGTCGCGCAGCTTGCCGGGCTCGCCGTCATACGACACGCTGCCGCGCGACATCACGTACACGTGGTGCGCCAGCGCCAGCGCGAGCTGCGTGAACTGCTCGATCAGCAGCACGCCGATGCCGCTGTCCGCAATCTTGCGAATGATCGGCACCAGTCGCGCAACGATGGTCGGCGCGAGGCCGAACGACAATTCGTCGATGACGAGGAAGCGCGGATTGACGATCAGCGCCTGCGCAATCGCCACCATCTGCTGCTGGCCGCCGGACAGGTCACCGGCCGGCTGCGGCAGCTTCTCCTTCAGTTCGGGGAACAGGCCGAGCACGCGGTCGATCGCTGCATTCATCTCGCCGCGCGACAGGCCGCCGGAAGCGACCAGCAGGTTGTCGCGCACGGTCAGTTCGCGCAGCACCTGGTGGCCCTCCGGCACGGTGGCGATGCCGCGGCGGCGGATCTCGTCGGCATCCAGCCCGACCAGGTCGTGGCCGTCGAGCCAGATCTCGCCGAAGGCCGGCTCGACCACGCCGGCAATGCCGAGCACGGTACTGGTCTTGCCGGCGCCGTTCGCGCCGGCCAGCGCAGTGATCTTGCCGGGCGCGATGCGCAGCTCGATCGCATGCGTGACGGCCTTGGTTCCGCGCACCATCACCAGGTCGCGCACTTCGAGCCAACCGGGACGCAGGTTGGCGGGCGGGGTCTTGGCGCTCATGCGGCCACCTCCAGGTCATCGAAGTTGCCCAGGTACGCCTGCTGCACTTCGGGTTTCTTCAACACTTCCAGCGTCGGGCCGAGGGCCAGCAGCTTGCCGAAATCGAGCACCATGGTCTCGTGGCAGCAGGCCGAGATCAGGTCGACGTCGTGGTCGATCAGGAACACCTGCGCCTTGCAGTAGCCGGGTATGCCCTTGATGACCTTCTGCAGGTGTTCGGATTCGGAACCGCTCATGCCCGCGCCCGGCTCGTCCAGCATCACCAGCTTCGGGCTGCCGATCAGTGCCTTCGCGATTTCGGCGAGATGGCGCTCTTCCGTCGACAGGTCGCTGCCCTTGCGGTTGAGTCGGTGCGACAGGCCGACGAAGTCGATCGCACCCAGCACCGCCTTCTTCTCGGTATCGCGGCTGTCGAAATGCGTGTGGTCCGCGATCGCCTGCACGTTCTCCAGCAGCGTCAGGTCTTCGGCGATCTGGTCGGTCTGAAAGGTGCGGCGCAGCCCGAGTTCGGCGCGCTGGTGCGCCGGCACGCCGGTGATCATTTCGCCATTCAGCTTGACCCAGCCGCGACGCGGCGTGACGAATCCGGACAGCACATTCAGCAACGTCGTCTTGCCGGCGCCGTTCGGGCCGATCAGCCCGACGATGGGGCGGTTCAGCGTGACGCTCAGTCCGTCGATCGGCTTGACGCCGCCGAACTGCACGCAGAGGTCGTTAATCTCGATCATGGTCTTGTCCTCAGCGGTAGGCGGCGAAAGGCTTCGGATATTTTTCGTCGATCTTCTGGCGCAGCGGCAGGATCGTCGGGTACAGCGCCAGTTCGATCAGGAAGCGGATCGCGATCGATCCCCAGATCACCGCCAGCGCGACCATGAAGTCGACGTCGAACACGCCCTGCACGACCCAGCCGACGAAGAAGCCGATGAACAGCACGTTCAGCGTGCGCTTCAGGAGGCGGTGGTCGGGCAGCAGGCCGACCGCCTCGATCACGCGCGCCAGCCGCAGCGACAGCCAGGCCTCGAGGTCTTCCGCGCCGT
>CAZTIF010000214.1:0-2160 GCA_964613635.1 uncultured Bifidobacterium sp.
AGGCGGGTCCAGATCTTGCCCCGCTTCGCGTCAGTGGCCGCCTTCTTGTGCTTGATGTTGGCCCATTTGCTGTGTCCTGCCATGTTTGTCGTTCTTCCAGGGTTGGTTTTGCCGGCCTCGTGCCGCGCTTTTCGGCTTGAAGTTCAAGCGATGGGGAAGGAAAGGCTGCGAGCGGCAGGCGCGAAAACAGGGGGCGGATTTTACCATACCGCCCCCCGGGCAAATTCGCGGCCGGGATCGCATCCGGCCTTGGTTATTGCGGTGCGGCAGATATAATCCCGCCGGTCAATTCATTCAGGACAGGCACCGGCGGCCTGCCCGGCGAGAGGAAATATTTTGAAGATTGCAATTGCAGGTTGCGGATACGTCGGTCTGTCGCTGGCGATGCTGCTCGCGCAACGCAACGAAGTGGTCGCGCTGGACATCAGCGAAGAGAAGGTCGACAAGCTCAATCGCCGCATCTCGACCATCGTCGATGCCGACATCGAACGCCAGCTGCAGTCCGGCCAGATGAACTTCCGCGCCACCACCGACCGCCATGACGCAATCCGCGACGCCAGCTTCGTGATCATCGCCACGCCGACCGATTACGATCCGCAGACGAATTACTTCAACACGACATCGGTCGATGCGGTGATCCGCGACGTGAAGGAGATCAACCCCGACGCACTGGCGGTGATCAAGTCGACCATCCCGGTCGGCTTCACGCAGCGCGCGCGCGAGCAGCATGGCTTCGAGAATATCGTCTTCTCGCCGGAATTCCTGCGCGAGGGCCGCGCGCTGTACGACAACCTCTATCCGTCGCGTATCGTGATCGGCTCCGAGCGCCCGGAGGCAAAGCGCTTTGCGCAGCTGCTGGTCGAGGCGTCGCTGAAGCCGGACGTGCCGGTGCTGTACACCGGCTCGACCGAGGCCGAAGCGATCAAGCTGTTCGCGAACACTTTCCTGGCGATGCGCGTGGCCTTCTTCAACGAGCTCGATACCTATGCGGCGACGCACGGGCTGGACACGCGGCCGATCGTCGAGGGCGTCAGCCTCGATCCGCGCATCGGCAATTACTACAACAACCCGTCGTTCGGTTACGGCGGCTACTGCCTGCCGAAAGATACCAAGCAGCTGCTGGCCAACTACAAGGACGTGCCGCAGAACCTGATCCATGCGATCGTCGAGTCGAACAGCACGCGCAAGGATTTCATCGCGTCCAGCATCCTGCAGCGGCAGCCGAAAGTGGTCGGCATGTACCGGCTGACGATGAAGGCCGGCTCCGACAATTTCCGCTCGTCCAGCGCGCAGGGCGTGATGAAGCGCATCAAGGCGCGCGGCGTGGAGGTGATCGTCTACGAGCCGACGATGCACGAATCCGAGTTCTATCGCTCGCGCGTGGTGAACGACCTGGCTGCGTTCAAGCGCGAGGCCGACGTGATCGTCGCCAACCGCATCACCGAAGAGCTCGAGGACGTGCGCGCGAAGGTGTTCAGCCGCGACCTGTTCGGCAACGACTGACGACGCTCCATCTTTACGGCCCGGCCTTTGACGAAGCCAAAGGCCGGCCTCGCCGGCGCACACGGTAGCGGTGCCGGATTGGCGTTATCATTCGATCCTTTTCCAGAACAACAAGGCGGGGGTCAGAATGACAAAAGCAATCCGTTGCTTCAAGAACGGCGGTCCGGAAGTCATGGAATACGTGGACGTCGAGGTCGGTGAACCGGGCGCCGGCGAGGCGCGCGTGCGCCACCATGCGATCGGCCTGAACTACATCGACGTTTACTTCCGTACCGGCCTGTATCCGCAGCCGCTGCCTGCCGGCATCGGCATGGAAGGTGCGGGCGTGGTCGAGGCGATCGGCCCGGGCGTGACCGAAGTGAACGTGGGCGACCGCGTCGCCTACGCCTGCCGCCCGCCGGGTGCCTATGCCGAGGCACGCGTGATGCCGGCGGCCAGCCTGGTGAAGCTGCCTGACGCGATCGATTTCGAAACCGCGGCCGCGATGATGCTGCAGGGGATGACGGTGCAGTACCTGTTCCGCCGCACCTTCCCGCTGAAGGGTGGCGAGACCATCCTGTTCCACGCGGCCGCCGGCGGCGTCGGCCTGATCGCCTGCCAGTGGGCCAAGGCGCTCGGCGTGACCATGATCGGCACGGTCGGCTCCGACGAGAAGGC
>CAZTIF010000215.1:0-2158 GCA_964613635.1 uncultured Bifidobacterium sp.
CGGCCGCCGGTGAGTACCTGCACAAGATGGGCCTGCCGGAAGAGGACTTCAACTCGTATGCAACGCACCGCGGCGACCACCTGACTGCGCAGCGCGCGACCTTTGCGAACCCGACGCTGGTCAACGAGATGGCCATCGTCGACGGCCAGCAGAAGAAGGGTTCGCTGGCACGTGTCGAGCCGGAAGGCAAGGTGATGCGCATGTGGGAAGCGATCGAGACCTACATGAACCGCAAGCAGCCGCTGATCATCATCGCCGGCGCCGACTACGGCCAGGGTTCGTCGCGTGACTGGGCGGCCAAGGGCGTGCGTCTGGCAGGCGTGGAGGCGATCGTCGCCGAAGGCTTCGAGCGCATCCACCGTACCAACCTGATCGGCATGGGCGTGTTGCCGCTCGAGTTCAAGGCGGGCGTGAACCGCAAGACGCTGGCGCTGGACGGCACCGAGACCTACGACGTGGTCGGCACGCGCAAGCCGCGCGCGGACCTGACGCTGGTCATCCGTCGCAAGAACGGCGAGACCGTCGAAGTGCCGGTCACCTGCCGTCTCGACAGCGATGAAGAAGTGTCGATCTACGAGGCCGGCGGCGTGCTGCAGCGCTTCGCGCAGGACTTCCTCGAGTCGTCGCAGAAGGCGGCGTAATGGTATTGAAAGCCAAGGCAGAGACACTGGACCCCGGCCTGCGCCGGGGTGACGATTTGCAGGCCGACAGCTTTCGACACGTCATCCCGGCGCAGGCCGGGATCCAGCGTCTTTCGTCAACCCCTGACATTCATTGATCGCAATGGCATTCCAACCCCAAATCAAAGTCCCCGCCACCTACATCCGTGGCGGCACCAGCAAGGGCGTGTTCTTCCGCCTGCAGGACCTGCCTGCATCCGCGCAGCAGCCGGGCGCGGCGCGCGACGCGCTGCTGATGCGCGTGATCGGCAGCCCTGACCCTTATGGAAAACAGATCGACGGCATGGGCGGCGCGACTTCCAGCACCAGCAAGACCGTGATCGTGTCGAAAAGCAGCCGGCCCGACCATGACGTCGACTACCTGTTCGGCCAGGTGTCGATCGACAAGGCCTTCGTCGACTGGAGCGGCAACTGCGGCAACCTGTCCGCCGCGGTCGGCCCGTTTGCGATCAGCAATGGCCTGGTCGATCCGGCGCGCGTGCCGAAGGATGGCATTGCGACCATCCGCATCTGGCAGGCCAACATAGCCAAGACCATCATCGCGCACGTACCGGTCACGAACGGCGAGGTGCAGGAGACCGGTGACTTCGAGCTCGACGGCGTGACCTTCCCGGCCGCCGAAGTACAGCTGGAGTTCATGGATCCGGCCGCCGAGGAAGAGGGCGCCGGCGGCTCGATGTTCCCGACCGGGAACCTGATCGACGACCTCGAGGTGCCGGGCGTCGGCACGCTGAAGGCGACCATGATCAATGCCGGCATTCCGACCATCTTCGTGAATGCCGATGCGATTGGCTACACCGGCACCGAGCTGCAGGAAGCGATCAATGGCGACGCCAAGGCGCTCGCGATGTTCGAGACCATCCGTGCTTATGGCGCGGTGCGCATGGGCCTGATCAAGGAGATCGGCGAGGCCGCCAAGCGCCAGCACACGCCGAAGGTCGCATTCATTGCGCCGCCGAAGGACTATGTATCGTCCAGCGGCAAGGCTGTCGGCGCGGGCGACGTCGACCTGCTGGTACGCGCGCTGTCGATGGGCAAGCTGCACCACGCGATGATGGGCACGGCTGCGGTCGCCATCGGCACCGCCGCCGCGATCCCGGGCACGCTGGTCAACCTCGCGGCCGGCGGCGGCGAGCGCAATGCAGTGCGCTTCGGCCATCCGTCCGGCACGCTGCGCGTGGGCGCGGAAGCCGCGCAGGTGGATGGCGAGTGGAGCGTGAAGAAGGCCATCATGAGCCGCAGCGCGCGCGTGCTGATGGAAGGCTGGGTGCGCGTGCCGGGCGACAGCTTCTGACCCGGTGCCGGCACCGCCGGCAGGCCCGAAAGCAATTCGAACAAAAAGATGGAGAGGCAATGAACTACGCAGAGTTCTACCGGAAGTCGATTGATGATCCGGATACCTTTTGGGCCAATGAAGCGGCCCGGATCGACTGGCACAAGCCATTCGACCGGGTGCTGGATTATTCCCGTCCGCCGTT
>CAZTIF010000216.1:0-2089 GCA_964613635.1 uncultured Bifidobacterium sp.
CATGCTGAACTTCTTCAGGCCGGCCGACTTCACGATGCGGTTGCCCGTCGCGGTCGAGCCGGTGAAGCTGATCGCACGCACGTCAGGATGCGCGACCAGCGGCTCACCGGCATCAACGCCAAAGCCATGCACGATATTCAGCACACCGGCGGGCACGCCGGCCTCCAGCGCCAGTTCGCCGAGGCGCGCGGCCGTCAGCGGCGACAGCTCGCTCATCTTCAGCACTGCGGTATTGCCGAACGCAAGACAGGGAGCGACCTTCCAGGTCGCGGTCATGAAGGGTACGTTCCAAGGACTGATCAGCGCGCACACGCCGACCGGATGGAACAGTGTGTAGTTCAGGTGCGTAGGCGTCGGATAGGTGTGGCCGTCGACGCGCGTGCACATCTCGGCAAAATAATGGAAATTGTCGGCCGCGCGCGGCACCAGCTGCTTGCCGGTCTGCGAGATCGACTGGCCGGTGTCGCGCGTCTCGGTCGCGGCCAGTTCGGGCACATGTTGCGTGATCAGCTCGCCGAGGCGACGCAGGATCTTCGCGCGCTCGGTGGCCGGCTTGCCTGCCCAGCCGGGAAACGCTGCCTTCGCCGCGGCGACCGCGGCGTCGACTTCGGCCGCGCCACCGGCGGCGACTTCGGCCAGCACTTCCTGCGTGGCAGGGTTGATCGATTCGAAATACGTTTTGCCGGCGAATGCGCGGCCGTTGATCAGGTGTTCGATCTGCAAGCGAGGCTCCTTCTGTGTGTTTTTCAGCGTCCGAAAATCTCGTCGCCCGCAATCGTGCTGACGAGGCGGCCGATGCCGTCGATCTCGGTGACGACCTCGTCGCCGATGTCGACGTTCACCACACCCTCCGGCGTGCCGGTCAGGATCACGTCACCGGCCTGCAGCGTCATGAAGCTGCTCAGGTATTCGATCAGATCGGGAATGTCATTCACCATGTCGCCGGTATGTCCCTGCTGCGTCTGCTGCCCGTTGACCAGCGTGCGCAACTTCAGGTCGTGCGGGTCCGGCAGGTCGGCCGCGGGGACGAACCATGGTCCGAGCACGGTGCCGCCGTCACGATTCTTCACGCGCATGTTCGGCCGGTACCAGTTTTCCAGATAGTCGCGGATAGCGTAGTCGTTGCAGACCGTGTAGCCGGCCACATGCTGCATCGCGTCGGCGCGGCGCACCTTCGTCGCCGTCCTGCCGATCACCACCGCCAGTTCGCACTCGTAATGCATGTACTTCACGCCAGCCGGCCGCCGCATCACGCCGCGATGCCCGACCACGCTGCCCGGCCCCTTCAGGAAAGCCAGCGGCTCGTCCTTCGCGGTGATGGTCAGCTCCTTCGACAATTCCTTCACGTGGTCGGCGTAATTCAGGCCGAGCGCGATGATGCTGCCGACCTGGAAAGGCGCGAGCCAGACGACGTCCTGCTCGCCGACCACACGTCCGTCGGCCAGCCGGATGCGGCGGTCGTCGACGGGCGTGGCCGTGTGGATTGCGCCGGCGTAGGCAACGCATGCCGTTTTCATTGCACACCTCCTTCGGCGATGAAACCGACATGCAGCGGCGCGAGCCCGCCGATGGCGATGCAGGCCTGCTGCCCCGCCTTCGCCCGTGGCGCGCCAGCGGATATGCCGAGCATCAGCACATCCCCGGGCGAGAGCGTCATGAAATCCGTGACGTCGGCCAGCAGCCGCGCGACGCCGCGAATGCGGTCGCCGGTCGTGCTTTGCTGTGCGACTTCGCCGTCGACCATCACGCGCACGGTCAGGTCATCCGGGTCAGTCACGGCATCACGCGGCGTCACCATCGGCGCCAACACGCAGAAAGCGTCGCGTGCGCGAAATCGCAGCGACGGACGATAGAAGCTCTGATGCGGAATGGAGATGTCGGCCACGGCAAGGTAGCCGGCCACATGGTCCATCGCGTCAGCCTCCCCAAGGCGGCAGGCGGTGCGTCCTATCACGATGCCCAGCGCCGCGCCCAGCTCGAGCTCGACCTCCCCCGCCGGCACCACCACACGGGCACCATCGGCGGCCAGCGTGTTGCGCGGCTTCTGATACAGCACCGGCGCGAGGGGCGCGGCCTTGTAGGGCGCGGC
>CAZTIF010000217.1:0-2068 GCA_964613635.1 uncultured Bifidobacterium sp.
TCGATCATGTACTTGAAGTACTCGACGTGGCCGCCCTGATAGCTCGAAATCGCGATGCCCTGCGCGTCTTCCTGCAGCGCGGCGGTGACGATCTCGTCGACCGAGCGGTTGTGCCCGAGGTGGATCACTTCCGCGCCCTGCGACATCAGGATGCGCCGCATGATGTTGATCGAGGCGTCATGGCCGTCGAACAGCGATGCGGCGGTGACGAAGCGGACTTTGTTCTTCGGGGTGTAGGCCGTCAGGCTCTGGGCAACGGACAGGTCGGTCATCTTGATCTCCGGTTCGGGCTGGAGCGGCTTGTGGCCACTTTTGATTCATTCTGTTGACGCTTACGTTAACGTCAAGTTGGCGAGTATAGCCGGAAAATCTGGTAGCCGACCAACACTTGCCTGCACGGGGGGCAAAGATGCGCGGGGTTGTCTTTGAGGACGACGAATGAAAAAGCCAGTCAGGGTTGCCTGACTGGCTTCGGGGGACTGCTAAACGTCGGAACGGGAAGTTCTGACTGCTTCAATCAGGGAGGGAAATTGTAGAAGCAGAAATCGCCGACGCTTGCGCCGTCGGGCACGTAGTAATTGGGGTCATTGGAGTTACACCCGAGTCCGCCGCCGGTTACTTTCTTGGGCTTGCCGGCAGAAAGCAGTTCGAGGTATGGCGATACTTCGCCCGAGCTGTATTTGTAATCAATTCCCGCACGCGAATAAGCACCTTGAGCAGCGACTGTCGTGAGGAACGACTTGCTTGCAAACGAGTAGCCGACGCCGATGTTGCCGAGGACGTCCCGCTTTCCGCCGACATAGCTGAGGCGAAGGCTGTCAAACGACAAGCCCTCAACGAAGGTAAACCGAGCGCTGAGGTCGGCCCCGTTGCTCACGCGGTCATTCGACTTGACTTTGAGCGAGCGTACGCCAACGACGAGGTCCGGCACGGCAGGGGATTTTTTCGCACCCAGCGTCCATGCCAGGCCGGCATAGGCTTTGGTTTGCGTCTCGCTGCCGCTGCCTTGCGAAATGACCAGCGCGCCGCCCTTTCCTGCGATGGCGCTGCCGGAAGCCATCGCCAACAGCATGACCGTGATTGCTCCGATTTTTTTCAATGTTTTCTCCATTTGAGTCGGCTATTTCAAGGGGTTTGTCAAATACGCGCCGATCGAGTCATGTCGAGGTGCCTGATCTTTGCTGATGCCAAACACGGGTACTTCGTGAGCGCTTTTTTCGGAAGCGCTCATGAAAAGAAAATCCCAAAAACTGAAAATCAACGCGTAGTTTGAGTTGCCTTCACTCATGACCGATGAGTGGTGAACCCGGTGAAAATTGGGCGTCACGATGACGCATCTCACCCAGCGATCGAGATTCGCCGGCAAGGAAAGGTTCAGGTGCGTGAACGCCGCATGCAAGCCAAATGCGATCGAGTACGCCGTCAATACAATCACCGGTATATCCAGCATCACAGCGCACACCACCGCGCCGACGAAACCGGTAACCACTTCAAGCGGGTGATGAAGCACGGTCGTCAGCGCGTCTACATCCTGGTCGCTGTGATGCAGTCGATGCATCCGCCACAGCAGGGGAATCGCGTGGTGCAGTCGGTGAGACCAGTAATGAACCAGATCGAGAAACAAGAAGCTTGCACCGAAGCTTACCCAGACCGGCACTTGCCACTCGGCGAAGCTGAAGATTTGATAGGGTGCGGCCACGAATACCAATGGCACCAGCAGCGCTGCGGACAAACCCAATGACAGCGAAAAATTGATGCCATGAATTGCCGCCGTCGGAACAACTTTGGCCCAGCGGGTTTGACGCTTGAGCCATGCCTTTTCCATCAATAGAAAAATCCCGAGGCTCAGCAAAGGTGCCAAATAGGCAAGATGTTCTGACGTCATTGAACGGCGGTTAGACACGTGAACCTGAATACAGGCAAGAAGCAGCGCAATTCTCGCCAAATTGATAATTTCCCACAAGAAATTTATTTGCGTGCATCGCTCGGGCAGCCTCAGGTTCAGGTCGGGTACGGTCAGGCCCTGATCACGGCTCGAATGGAAGTTCGGGGTGTCGAGTGGGGCAGC
>CAZTIF010000218.1:0-2056 GCA_964613635.1 uncultured Bifidobacterium sp.
ATCTCCAAAATGTTGTGATGCTAAGATTTCGCTTTCGCTGTTCGGCCGCTTGATGCGGCTCTGTCAACGAAATCGAGCCTCCAAGACCAGAGCGATCCAGAAGTCAACGTGCATTGAAGCAAAACTTGGTAACCCGGGCAAAACTAATTTTTTTTCCGTAGAAAAATTGCTAAGTTTCTGTCGCTGATCTGCAACACATTTTTAAAATAGTAGTTAACCTGTCAACTTTTGATGCAAATCGACTCATTTATCTGTGCATTCGATCGAAGCTTGCGTGTAATCAGCGGCGTGACGGTCGGTCATCGGCCTAATCCGGCGGCGAAACTGGCCGAGGCGACGATGACCGATGAAGAGCGGCGGCACAGCGCCGGATTAATGCGGGTGAACCATGTCGGCGAGGTGTGCGCGCAGGCCTTGTACGAGGCGCAGGGTGCTTTTGCGAACAGCGAACTGACGCGCGAGCAATTCAGGCAGGCCGGCGAGGAAGAGGTCGATCACCTCGCATGGACCGCAGAGCGGCTGCGCGAGCTGGGCTCCCGCACCAGCCTGCTGAACCCAGTCTGGTACGCCGGCGCCTATGCGCTGGGAGCGGTCGCCGCCAAGCTGGGGGATGCGCGCAGCCTCGGTTTTGTTGTCGAGACCGAACGGCAGGTAGAGGCCCACCTGAACAGCCACCTTGAGCGCCTTCCGGCGCAGGATCAGCGTTCACGTGCGATCGTCACCCAAATGCGCGATGACGAGATTGCCCACGCCGATGCGGCGCGCGAGCTTGGTGCCAGCGAGTTGCCGGCGCCGGTGAAGACGGCGATGAAGCTGATGGCCAAGCTGATGACAGTAACCGCTTACCGGCTGTAAGCGGTGCGGGCGGCGCACCGCCCGGCGTGCTGCGCGTCAGACGGCCGGTGCCGGCTCGGCGAGGTCGTCGATGATCTCGAACGAATGGGTGAGTTCGGCGGTTTTTTCCATCATGATCGATGCCGAGCAGTATTTTTCATGGGACAGCTTGATCGCGCGCTCGACCAGGTTGGCCTTCAGGTTGCGGCCGCGCACGATGAAGTGGAAGTGGACCTTGGTGAACACTTTCGGGTCCTTTTCGGCGCGTTCGGATTTCAGCGTCACATCGCAGCCGCGGATGTCCTGGCCGCTCTTGCGCAGGATGACCACCACGTCATAGGCAGTGCAGCCGCCGGTGCCGGCCAGCACGACCTCCATCGGGCGCGGCGCCAGGTTGCGGCCGCCGCCCTCGGGCGCGCCATCCATCGTTACCAGGTGGCCGGAACCGGTCTCGGCCGCGAAAGTCATGCCGGACAGGCCGGTCCAGCGTACGGTGCATTCCATAACAGTCTCTTTGGGGCAGAAAAGGCCGCCATTTTAAGGGCAAGCGCCGGGATTTGCTTCCGATTTGACGGCAAGTCCTTGAAAACACTATAATCGCCGGTTCCCCGGTATGCTCGGACGGGGATTCAGATAACAAGGACGCGTCCGCGACGGTATTTTTGCGCGCGGAACCGCCGGTACGAGCTTCAACCTCAATTAGGATTCATCATGAAAACCTTTTCCGCAAAAGGACACGAAGTCCAGCGCGACTGGTTTGTGATCGATGCCACGGACAAAGTCCTCGGTCGTGTCGCCAGCGAAGTGGCACGCCGTCTGCGTGGCAAGCACAAGCCTGAATTTACCCCGCACGTCGATACCGGTGATTTCATCATCGTCGTCAACGCCGCCAAGCTGCGCGTGACCGGCACCAAGCCGATCGACAAGAAGTATTTCCGTCACTCGGGTTACCCGGGCGGCATCTACGAAACGAATTTCCGCGACATGCAGGCGAAGCATCCGGGCCGCGCGCTCGAGAAGGCCGTCAAGGGCATGCTGCCGAAAGGCCCGCTGGGCTATGCGATGGCGAAGAAGCTGAAGGTTTACGCCGACGGTTCGCATCCGCACAGCGCACAGCAACCGAAGCCTCTTGAACTGTAAGGAACAGCCATGATCGGTAACTACAACTACGGAACCGGCCGTCGCAAGAGTGCAGTGGCCCGCGTGTTCATCAAGGCCGGCA
>CAZTIF010000219.1:0-2048 GCA_964613635.1 uncultured Bifidobacterium sp.
GACGGCTCCGAAATCGTCATCCCGGCGCAGGGTGAAGCGGGGGTTTCAGAGCGCATGCGCTCTGCCCGCTGAACGGCATCGGCGTATTCGCCGATGCGCGGGCTGCAGGCCGGGATCCAGCGACTTTTGTTCGACCGTCTTACTTCTTCCCCTCATCCAGCAAGCCCTGCCGGCGGATGAACGCAATCACATCATCAACCCCATCGCCCTTGCGCAGGTTGGTGAACACGAACGGCCTCTCGCCGCGCTGCTTCTTCGCATCGGCGGCCATGATGTCGAGGTTCGCGCCCACATGCGGTGCGAGGTCGGTCTTGTTGATGATCAGCAGGTCCGAGCGCGTGATGCCCGGGCCGCCCTTGCGCGGTATCTTTTCGCCGCCGGCGACATCGATCACATAGATCGTCAGGTCCGACAGCTCGGGGCTGAAGGTGGCCGCAAGATTGTCGCCGCCGGACTCGACCAGGATCAGGTCGAGGTCCGGAAAATCGGCGCTCATGCGCGCGATCGCCTCGAGGTTGATCGACGCATCCTCACGGATGGCCGTGTGCGGGCAGCCGCCGGTCTCGACGCCCATCAGGCGCTCGGCCGGCAGCGCATCCGCACGCAGCAGGATCTCCATGTCTTCCTTGGTATAGATGTCGTTGGTGATCACGGCCATGTCGTAGTGATCGCGCATCTTCTTGCACAGCATTTCGCACAGCGCAGTCTTGCCGGAGCCGACGGGGCCGCCGATGCCGACGCGCAGGGGATTCGAAGTTGTCATCGTTGTCTCTCAGGTATTCAGTGATTCGGTTTCAGGAACGGTACAGCCGCGAGTACTGCACTTCGTGCTGCATCGACAGCACCGACAGCCCGGGCGACCAGTTGGACAGCTCGTCGTCGGCCAGCGTGCGCGCGATGCCGGCCGCACGCTCGATCTGCGGGCGCAGCGACAGCAGCAGCCGCTGGCCCGCAACCTGCCCGAGCGGCACCGACTTCACGCAGGCCAGCACCTGGTTCTCGGCCCACGAGAACAGCATGCCAAGCAATGCGTCCTCGGCGGGTACGTCAAGCGCGACCGCGGCTGCGGCCAGCGCGGTCGGGAACGGTATCTCGGGCTGCGCCGCCAGCAGCGCCAGTACCTCGGTCGACTGCGGCGTCAGCTCGGGCAGCAGCTTGCCGAGCGAGTAGCCCATCTGCACGGTCTCGGCGCGGAACTCCGCGCTGTCGCGCGACGCGAGGAAGAATGCGGTCCAGTACGCGACGGCGTCGGCATCGCGTGCGGCGAAGGCCTGCAGCAGCCGCCAGCTGACCGGCGCCTCGAAGCGCGCGACGACTTCGTCGAGCATGTCGGCGATCCACGCGCGTGCGCCCGCTTCGTCGCGCACATGGCCGCGCTCCATCGCCGCCTCCAGCCCTTGTGAATAGCTGTACGCGCCGACCGGCAGCGACGGGCTGCACAGCTGCAGCAGGTGCAGCAGCGACGCGGTCGAAGCCAGGTCCGTGTTCACTGCGCGTCGCCGGGACGGTGGATCTTCTGCCGCAGCGGTATCGGCGCCAGCGGATGGTGCGCATCGCCATGATGGTGATGGCCGCCGCCATAGGCGCCGGATTCGGGCTCGAACGGCGCCTGCTCTTCGACGACGTTCGCGCCGAGGCCGGCCAGCATGTCCTTCAGCACCGGGTCCCGGCGAATGCGCAGCCAGCCTTCGCCGACCTGCGCCTGCGTGTGCCGGTTACCCAGATGGAAGGCGCAGCGCAGCAGTGCCTGCGGGGATGTGCATTCGACGCGATAGGTCGCCTCGGGCGCGGCCGACACTTTCACGATGCGGCCGTCGTCGCCCTTCAGCAGGTCGCCGTCGCGCAGCACGGTGCCGCGCACGGTCAGCACGGCGACTTCCTCGCCGCAGGCGAGGGTTGCGCGCAGCCGGCTTTTCTCGCGCAGTTCGTAGGGGAGGATGAGTTCGCCGTCGATCTGGTTGGCTTGGGTGACTTTGGTGTGAAGGGTAAGCATTGCTGGAGTCATTGGGTTATCGGGCATGGATCCCGGCTTGCGCCGGGATGACGAT
>CAZTIF010000220.1:0-2044 GCA_964613635.1 uncultured Bifidobacterium sp.
ACCGCGTCACCTGCCGCGACTGGTTCCAGCTGTCGCTGAAGGAAGGCCTGACGGTGTTCCGCGACCAGGAGTTCTCGGCCGACATGATGGGCAGCGACAGCGGTCGCGCAGTCAAGCGCATCGAGGATGTGCGCGTGCTGCGCGCCGCGCAATTCCCCGAAGACGGCGGGCCGATGTCGCACCCGGTGCGGCCGGATGCCTACGTCGAGATCAACAACTTCTACACGCTGACCATCTACGAGAAGGGCGCCGAAGTCGTGCGCATGTACCAGACCCTGCTCGGGCGCGATGGCTTCCGCAAGGGCATGGACCTGTATTTTGCGCGCCATGACGGGCAGGCTGTCACCTGCGACGACTTCCGTGCGGCGATGGCCGATGCGGGCGGACGCGACCTGTCGCAGTTCGAGCGCTGGTACAGCCAGGCCGGCACGCCGCGCGTGACGGTCCGCTCGCATTACGACGAAGCGGAGTGCACCTATACGCTGGAGCTGTCGCAGTCCTGCCCGGCCACGCCCGGCCAGCCGGACAAGCTGACCATGCACATTCCGGTGGCGGTCGGCCTGCTCGACGCGCATGGCAACGACCTGCCGCTGCAGTTGGCCAACGCCGAAGCGCCGGACGAGGTCGAGGTACACACGGTGCCGACCACGCGCGTGCTGGAGCTGACCGAGGCGACCCCGCGGTTCACCTTCACCGGCATCGAGCAGCGGCCGGTGCCGTCGCTGCTGCGCGATTTTTCCGCGCCGGTGGTGCTGGACTATGACTATACCGATGGCGAACTGGCCTTCCTGCTCGCGCACGACAGCGATCCGTTCAACCGCTGGGAGGCGGGCCAGCGGCTGGCGACGCGCCGGCTGCTGGCACTGGCCGCGTCCGGCGTCGCCGCCGATCTCAGCTATGCCAGCACCGACGAGGACAAGTTGATCGCCGATGCGCTCAGAAAGCTGCTGCGCGACACGACGCTCGATCCGGCCTTCCGCGACCTCGTGCTGACCCTGCCTTCCGAGGGAATGCTGGCCGAGCAGTCGGCCGTGATCGACCCGCAGGCGATCCACCGTGCGCGCCGCGCGCTGCGCCGCTATCTTGCGCATGCGCTGCATGCCGACCTGCTCGAGCTTTATCACGCGAACCATGTCAGTGGCGCGTACCGGCCCGACCCCGAGTCGGCCGGCCGCCGCGCGCTGCGCAACAATGCGCTGGCTTACCTGGCCGAGCCGGGCGATGATGCCGCGCACGCGCTGATGCGCGAGCAGCTGGAGGTCGCCACCAACATGACCGACCGCATCGCTGCGCTGGCGGCGATGGTCAACAATGGCGCACCGGGCACGGCCGAAGCGCTGCAGCAGTTCTACGCCGACTTCGACGACGAGGCACTGGTGATCGACAAGTGGTTCACGCTGCAGGCGAGTGCGCCGTCGACCACCGTCGCGCAGGTGCGCGAGCTGATGAAGCATCCGGCCTTCACGCTGAAGAACCCGAACCGCGCGCGCAGCCTGCTGTTCGCGTTCTGCAACAGCAACCCGGCGCAGTTCCATGCGGCCGACGGCAGCGGGCACGCATTCTGGGCCGAGCAGGTGATCGCGCTGAATGCGATCAACCCGCAAGTAGCCGCGCGGCTGGCGCGCTCGCTCGACCGCTGGCGCAAATATCTGCCGGCGCTGCAGGGAAGCATGAAGGCCGCGCTGGAGCGCGTCGCGGCGGCGAAGAAATTGTCGAACGACGTGGCCGAGGTGATCGGCAAGGCTCTGGCCGACTGAGCGCGAGCGTACAAGACGCCCAACACACCAGATTCAATATGTCACTACAGGGGAATTCATGAAACGCATCAGCCTGACGCAGCACCTGATCGAGGAGCAGCGGCTGAACAACAGCATACCGGCCGAACTGCGGCTGCTGATCGAGGTGGTTGCGCGCGCATGCAAGACCATCAGCCATGCGGTCGGCAAGGGCGCGCTCGGCGACGTGCTCGGCGCGGCCGGCAGCGAGAACGTGCAGGGCGAGATCCAGAAGAAGCTCGACATCATCTCCAACGAGATCCTGCTGC
>CAZTIF010000221.1:0-2042 GCA_964613635.1 uncultured Bifidobacterium sp.
GCCTATGAATACCTGCTGCGGCGCGAAGAGGCGACCGCTGCCGCCGAAGCGCTGCGCCTGCTCGAGCAGACGCGCGAGCGCATCCAGGTGCGCGTGACGACCGGCGAGACCGGCAAGCTTGACCTGATCCGTGCCGACGCCGAGATCGTCAATGCGCGCCAGCGCGAGGAGACCGCGCGGCTGCAGATCGCGCAGGCGTCGATTGCGCTGAACCGGCTCGCCGCCGGCCGGCTGCCGGCCAACTGGCAGCTCGATGCGGTGCTGGCGGAAGAACACGAACTGCCCTCGCTCGACACGCTCAAGCAACTGGCCGTGCGGCAGAACCCCGAAGTGCGCGTGCTCGAGGCCGAGCTGCAGCGCAACCAGTCGCGCTTCGAGGAAGCGCGCGCCAGCCTGCTGCCGGGCCTTGACCTGCGGCTGTCGCAGCTGCGCGAGCCCGAGGTGCGGCAGGACATCGTCGGCGTATCGATCCAGATCCCGCTGTTCGACCAGCGCCGCGGTCCGCGCGCCGAAGCGATCGCCGAGCGCGAGCGCACGCTGGCGCGGCTCGAGGGCCGGCGCGCCGAGCTGATGCAGCAGCTCGAGCTGGCATGGCGCTCGGTCGAGATCGCGCGCGTGCGCGTGCAGGCCTTGTCCGAAGGCGCGGTGCGCGCGGCCGAGGCGGCGCTGCGCGTGGCCGAAGCGGCCTATCGCTTCGGCGAGCGCGGCATCCTCGAGGTGATCGACGCGCAGCGCGTGCTGCGCGCCGTGCGGCAGGACCTGCTGCTGGCGCGCTTCCAGCTGCAGGCCTCGCTGATCGAGCTCGACACGCTGGCCGGCCGCTATGCCGCCGAACAGTGATCCCCGGACGCGACGACACTCCCCGAACACGAACACAGACACCTCCATGAAATCCCACCCGACCCCCCTGTTCCTCGCCGTTGCGGCCGCCGCGCTCCTCGTATCAGGCTGCGGCAAGGAAGCGCCACCGGCCGCCAAGGCGCCGACGGCAGCCGAAGCCGCCGCCAAGCAGGACCCGATGGAAGTCAGCCTGACGCCCGAGATGGCCAAGCAGTTCCGCATCGAGAAGGCCACGATGGCCGACATCGCCGTCACGCAGCGCGTGGCCGGCCGCATCGAGGCGAATGAACGCCTGACCACGCGCATCGGCGCCTCCGTCACCGGCCGCGTCGTCAACGTGCTGGCCGAAGTCGGCGACCGCGTGAAGGCCGGGCAGGTACTGGCCATGCTCGCCAGCCCCGAACTGACCCATGCGCAGCTGGCCTACCTGCGCGCACTGTCGGCCACCAAGCTGGCCGAGCGCACCGTCGAGCGCGCGCAGGCGCTGGTGGCCGCCGACGTGATCGGCACGGCCGAGCTGCAGCGACGCGAGGTGGAACTGTCGGTCGCGCGCGCCGAGCTGCGCGCCGCCAGCGACCAGCTGCGGCTGATCGGGCTGTCGCCGGCGACGATCGAGCGCCTGCGCGAATCCGGCGCGATCGCTTCCGAAGTGCCGATCACCTCCACCCGCACTGGCATCGTCATCGAGCGCAAGGTCAGCCAGGGCCAGGTCGCGCAGCCGGGCGATCCGCTGTTCACCGTCGCCGACCTGTCGAATGTCTGGGTGGTCGGCGCATTGCCGGAGCGCGACGCCAACTCGGTGCAGCTGAACCAGCGCGTCGAGGTCGAGGTGTCCGCGCTGGGCTCGGAGAAGCTGACCGGGCGCATCGTCTACGTCAGCGACACGGTGCAGCCGGAGACGCGCACGGTGCCGATCCGCACCGAGGTGCAGAACCCCAAGTACGAGCTCAAGCCGCAGATGCTGGCCTCGCTGAAACTCAACGGCATGCACGCCCGGCAGCTGGCCGTGCCGGCGACGGCAGTGGTGCGCGAGAACGACAAGGACTACGTGTTCGTCCATCTCGGCGAACAGCGCTTCCGCCTGACCGAGGTCACGCTTGACGAGTCCTCCGGCGACCTGCGCCCGGTGCGCAAGGGAATCGACGAAGGCACGCCGATCGTGGTCGACGGCAGCTTCCACCTGAACAGCCAGCGCAAGCGCG
>CAZTIF010000222.1:0-2041 GCA_964613635.1 uncultured Bifidobacterium sp.
GGCCGAGAAGTTCAACCTGCCGGTGTTCACCTGCGTCGATACCCCGGGCGCGTTCCCGGGCATCGATGCAGAAGAGCGCGGCCAGTCGGAAGCGATCGGCCACAACCTGTATGCGATGGCTGAACTGAAGGTGCCGATCATTTCGACCATCATCGGCGAAGGCGGCTCCGGCGGCGCGCTGGCGATTGCCGTCGGCGACGCGGTGCTGATGCTGCAGTACTCGACCTATTCGGTGATCTCGCCGGAAGGCTGCGCGTCCATCCTGTGGAAGACCGCCGAGCGTGCGTCCGATGCGGCCGAGGCGCTGGGCCTGACCGCGCATCGCCTGAAGGCGCTGAACCTGGTCGACAAGATCGTCAACGAGCCGCTTGGCGGCGCGCATCGCGATCCGAAGCAGATGGCCGTGCTGCTCAAGCGCGCGCTGGCCGATACGCTGCGCCAGTTCCAGGGCGTGAAGACCAAGGACCTGCTCGCCGCGCGTCACGAGAAGCTGATGAGCTATGGGAAATTCAAGGAAATCTCCCAGTCCGAATAAGGCTGTCACTACTGTCGCCGCACGATTCGAACGCGCGCTGGAAGCAATTCTGGCGCGCGTTGTCGTTTCGGGTGGCGCGATCGCGGTCGCGTACAGCGGCGGGCTGGATTCTGCGCTGCTGCTGCGGCTGCTGGCCGACCATGGCCGGCGCAACGCGCGGCAGCTGTTCGCCTTCCATGTACACCATGGCCTCAGCCCGAATGCGGACGACTGGCTCGCGCATTGCGAAAGCGAGGCGGCGGCACTGGGCGTGGCGTTCGATGCGGCGCGGGTCACGCTGCCGGACGTTGCCGAACACGGCGTCGAGCAGGCTGCACGGCTGGCCCGCTATCACGCGCTCGGGGCGTTGTGCAGCAAGCACCGCGTGTCGCTGCTGCTGACCGCGCATCACCAGAATGACCAGGCCGAGACCGTGCTGCTGCAGCTGTTTCGCGGTGCCGGTCTGCGCGGGCTGTCCGGCATGGCCGCAGCCGATGATGCGCATGCGCTGCTGGGTGCCGACGTACTGCTCGGCCGACCGCTGCTGGACTGCCGCCGCAGCGAGCTGGAGCAGGCGGCGGCGCAGCTGGGTGTCGCGCATATAGTCGACGAATCGAATGCCGACACACGCTATCGCCGCAACGCGATCCGGCATGACATCTTCCCTTTGCTTGACCGGCATTTTCCCGGTGCGGCCGGCGCGATCGCACGCAGCAGCCGGCACTGGCAAGCGGCGCAAAGCCTGCTAGACGAGCTTGCCGAGATCGACCTTGCGCACTGTGCCGAAGGCAGGGCGTTGAGGCTTGAACGGGTCGCCGCACTGTCAGTCGAGCGCGCCGACAATCTACTGCGCCACTGGCTGATGCTGCAGGGCGCGCCGCAGCCGCCGAGCGAAGCGCAACTTGCGCAGTTGCGCTCGCAGGCCCTCATCGTGGCCACTGATGCGCATCCGTCGCTGCAGCTGTGCGGCTTGAACCTGCAGAGGCAGGGAGGGCTGCTGCTGGCCTTGCCGGTCGTATCCGGCCTGCCGCCTGCCGGTGAAATCGCGCTGCGCTGGCGCGACGAGCAGTACATCGACGTCCCCGAATGGCGCGGCACGCTGTCGTTCGCGACGGGAAGCGGTGGGATACCGGTCGAACGCCTTCGGCAGGGGGCGATCCGCCTGCGCCCGCGCACCGGTGGCGAGCGCCTGACGCCCGATGCGCGGCGGCCGTCCCGTTCGCTGAAAAACCTCTATCAGGAGTCCGGCGTGGCCGCGCAGCTGCGTCCGTGGCTGCCGCTGGTGTATCTGGACGATGCGCTGGTCTTTGCGGCCGGCGTCGGCAGCGATGTCCGGGAGACCTCCGATGAAGGAATCTTGCTCGGGTGGCTAACGGATTTTCAGTGATGCGGTCCTCTGCAGCAATGCCGTTCCGGTGAGCGTAAAACCTTCCGTGATTTGCGAAAAGTCTGAAAGTCGCTGGGTCCCGGCCTGCGCCGGGACGACGTTATCGAGGAGCGACCGCCCCACGCCCTGGCTTGCAAGCC
>CAZTIF010000223.1:0-2026 GCA_964613635.1 uncultured Bifidobacterium sp.
TCGACCCGCTGGCGACCGAGACCTCGGAGTTCTGGTCCAACCACGGCGAGTTCAACGACGTTGATTCGAAGCAGATCCAGACCACGGTGTACCGCCTGCCCTCGTCGCTGTTCGCCGAGGAAGACGGCTCCGTGATCAACTCGGGCCGCGTGCTGCAGTGGCACTGGAAGGGCCAGGAGCCGGCCGGTGATGCGAAGGCCGACACCGAGATCCTCGCCGAGCTCTTCACCACGCTGCGATCGATGTACAAGAAGGATGGCGGTGCGTTCCCCGAGCCCATCCTGAACCTGACCTGGAACTTCCGCGACCCGCTGAACCCGAGCGCGGAAGAGCTGGCGAAGGAGTACAACGGCCGCGCGCTGGCCGACGTCGTCGACCCGAAGGACAAGACCAAGGTGCTGGCCAAGGCCGGCGAACAGCTGTCCGGCTTCGGCCAGCTGCGCGACGACGGCAGCACCGCCTGCGGCGTCTGGATCTTCTGCGGCTCGTTCACGCAGGCAGGCAACCAGATGGCGCGTCGCGACAACACCGACACCGGCAACGGCAACACGCCGAACTGGGCGTGGGCGTGGCCGGCGAACCGCCGCATCCTGTACAACCGCGCGTCGGCGGATCCGTCCGGCAAGGCATGGAATCCGAAGCGCAAGGTCGTCGAGTGGAAAGGCGACAAGTGGGCCGGTTCCGACGTACCCGACATGCGTGTCGATGCGGCGCCGTCGGAAAACGTCGGCCCGTTCATCATGAACCCGGAAGGCGTGGCGCGCTTCTTCGCGATCGACAAGATGGCCGAGGGCCCGTTCCCCGAGCACTACGAGCCGTTCGAGACGCCGCTGGAAGCCAACCCGTTCTGGCCGAAGAATGCGAAGGCGAAGAACAACCCGGCCGCACGCGTGTTCAAGGGCGACCGCGACGAGATGGGCGACCCGAAGGAATTCCCGTACGTCGCGACCACCTATCGCGTCACCGAGCACTTCGGCACCTGGACCAAGCACCAGCGCATCAATGCGGTGCTGCAGCCCGAGCTGTTCATCGAGATCGGCGAGAAGCTGGCCGCATCGAAGGGCATCAGCCAGGGCGACATGATCAAGGTACGCTCCAAGCGTGGCCAGATCATCGCCAAGGCGGTGGTCACGAAGCGCCTGCGTCCGCTGATGATCGAAGGCAAGGAGACCCATACGATCGGCATACCGAACCACTGGGGCTTCAAAGGCCTGACCAAGCAAGGCTACATCACGAACGTGCTGACGCCCTCGGTCGGCGATGCGAATACGCAGACGCCGGAGTTCAAGGCCTTCCTGGTCGACGTGCAGAAAGCGTAACGAGCGATGATAAGTTCTGATATCAAACGACGGTCGGCAACGACCACCACGCCGCCGCAAGGCCGCGAACAGGTCGAGCTGGCCAAGCTGATCGACGTGTCGAAGTGCATCGGCTGCAAGGCCTGCCAATCCGCGTGCATGGAGTGGAACGACCTGCGCGACGAAGTGGGCGAGAACATCGGCGTGTACGACAACCCGACCAACCTGACCGAGAGCTCGTGGACCGTGATGCGGTTCTCCGAGATCGAGGAAGCCGGCAAGCTCGAGTGGCTGATCCGCAAGGACGGCTGCATGCACTGCGAAGAGCCGGGCTGCCTGAAGGCCTGCCCGTCGCCGGGTGCGATCGTGCAGTACTCGAACGGCATCGTCGACTTCAACCAGGAGCACTGCATCGGCTGCGGCTACTGCGTTGCCGGCTGCCCGTTCGACATTCCGCGCATCTCGCAGAAGGACAGCAAGGCCTACAAGTGCTCGCTGTGCTCGGACCGCGTGGCAGTCGGCCAGGAACCGGCCTGCGTGAAGGCCTGTCCGACGGGCTCGATCATGTTCGGCACCAAGGAAGGCATGATCCACCAGGCCGAGGAGCGCATCGAGGACCTGAAGGAGCGCGGCTACCAGAACGCCGGCCTGTACAACCCGGCCGGCGTCGGCGGCACGCACGTGATGTATGTGCTGCACCATGCCGACAAGCCGCAGCTGTACCACGG
>CAZTIF010000224.1:0-1964 GCA_964613635.1 uncultured Bifidobacterium sp.
ATCTACCAGCGCCCGTTCGGCGGCCACACCGCGAACTTCGGCGAGAAGCCGGTGCAGCGCGCGTGCGCCGCGGCCGACCGTACCGGCCACGCAATGCTGCACACGCTGTACCAGCGCAACGTGCGCGCCAAGACCCACTTCTTCGTCGAATGGATGGCGATCGACCTCGTGCGCAACGCCGACGGCGACGTGCTCGGCGTGGTCGCGCTTGAAATGGAAACCGGCGACGTGATGGTGCTGGAAGCGAAGACCACCGTGTTCGCCACCGGTGGCGCCGGCCGCATCTGGGCCGCGTCGACCAACGCCTTCATCAACACCGGCGACGGCATGGGCATGGCCGCACGCGCCGGCCTGCCGCTGGAAGACATGGAGTTCTGGCAGTTCCACCCGACCGGCGTGTCCGGCGCGGGCGTGCTGATCACCGAAGGCGTGCGCGGCGAAGGCGGCATCCTGATCAACAGCAACGGCGAGCGCTTCATGGAGCGCTATGCACCGACGCTGAAGGATCTCGCGCCGCGTGACTTCGTGTCGCGCTCGATGGACCAGGAAATCAAGGAAGGCCGCGGCTGCGGCCCGAACAAGGACCACGTGCTGCTCGACCTGCGCCACATCGGCGCGGACACCATCCGCAAGCGCCTGCCGTCCATCCTCGAGATCGGCCACAAGTTCGCCAACGTCGATGCGACCAAGGAGCCTATCCCGGTCGTGCCGACCATCCACTACCAGATGGGCGGCATCCCGACCAACATCCACGGCCAGGTCGTCGCACCGAAGAATGGCTCGCAGGAAGTGGTCAAGGGCCTGTACGCGATCGGCGAATGCGCGTGCGTGTCGGTGCACGGCGCGAACCGCCTCGGCACCAACTCGCTGCTCGACCTGCTGGTGTTCGGCCGTGCGGCCGGCAACCACATCGTCGCGTCGAACCTGAAGGCACAGAGCCACCAGGCGCTGCCGGCCGACGGCGCAGACCGTGCGCTGGACCGCCTGAACCATCTGGAAACCTCCACCGGTTCCGAGCGCGTGCAGGACGTCGCCAACGACATCCGCAAGACCATGCAGCAACACTGCGGCGTGTTCCGCACGCAGGCCCTGCTGGAAGAAGGCGTCACGAAGATCATGGAGCTCGACGAGCGCCGCAAGCACGTTTCGTTCAAGGACAAGTCCAAGGTGTTCAATACCGCGCGCGTCGAATCGCTCGAGCTGGACAACCTGATCGAGACCGCGAAGGCGACCATCGTGTCGGCCGCCGCCCGCAACGAATCGCGCGGCGCGCATGCGCACAGTGATTTCCCGGCCCGTGACGACGAGAACTGGATGAGGCACTCGCTGTGGTTCTCCGAAGGCAACCGCCTGGACTACAAGCCGGTCGTGACCAAGCCGCTGACCGTCGAGACCTTCAAGCCGAAGGCACGTACTTTCTAACCGCAGGACACCGAACACCATGCCACGTACAGTCAAATTCCAGATCTATCGCTACGATCCGGACAAGGATGCGAAGCCCTACATGCAGGACCTGACGGTCGAGCTGCAGGACACCGACAAGATGCTGCTCGACGCGCTGCAGCGGATCAAGGCCGACGTCGACGACTCGCTCGCGCTGCGCCGTTCCTGCCGCGAAGGCGTGTGCGGCTCCGACGCGATGAACATCAACGGCAAGAACGGGCTGGCCTGCACGACCAACCTGAACGAGCTGACGCAGCCGATCGTGCTGCGCCCGCTGCCGGGCCTGCCGGTCATCCGCGACCTGATCGTCGACATGACCAACTTCTTCAAGCAGTACCACTCGATCAAGCCGTTCCTGGTGAACGAGTCGATCCCGCCGGAGAAGGAGCGCCTGCAGTCGCCGGAAGAGCGCGAAGAGCTCGACGGCCTGTACGAGTGCATCCTGTGCGCCTGCTGCTCGACCTCGTGCCCGTCGTTCTGGTGGAACCCGGACAAGTTCGTCGGCCCGGCCGGCCTGCTGC
>CAZTIF010000225.1:0-1917 GCA_964613635.1 uncultured Bifidobacterium sp.
GCCACGAAGTGCTGGGCGAGCTCGGCCTCGAGAACGACCCGCTGTTCAAGCTGGCGATGGCGCTCGAGAAGATCGCACTGGAAGACGACTACTTCGTGCAGCGCAAGCTGTACCCGAACGTCGACTTCTACTCGGGCATCGTGCAGTCGGCGCTGGGCATCCCGGTGTCGCTGTTCACCGGCATCTTCGCGATGGCGCGCACCGTCGGCTGGATCGCGCAGTGGAATGAAATGATCTCGGATCCGGAACAGAAGATCGGCCGTCCGCGCCAGCTGTTCGTCGGTTCGCCGGCACGCGACGTGCCGCCGATCGACAAGCGCTGATCAGCGCATGAGGCAAGGAAAAGCGGGCTGCGGCCCGCTTTTTTCATGGTGCGGCAAAGCGCACACGAGCCCGGACCTGCGGCCTGCCGGTTGCTGAAACGGCAAGCAAGAAAAGCATTATCCGCAACGGCTCTGGTGTTACACTCCGCTTTCGCTCGTGCGCATGAGCGTACGGGAACCTCCCCAAGCCCTTCCCGCAAATGATTTGCAATCCGCTAACCGGTGAGGCCGTGTCGCGGAAGGTTGATGAACCCGCTATTTGCTTCGCGAAACGCGAAGAAAGGTGAGCAGCGATGATGCAGCAGCAATTCTCCAACTCCTATCTGTTTGGAGGCAACGCCCCGTACGTCGAGGAATTGTACGAGGCCTATCTCCTGAACCCCGGCTCCGTCCCCGACAACTGGCGCGCCTACTTCGACGCGATGCAGCATGTGCCTGCCGTCGATGGCTCCGACCGGCCGGACGTACCGCACGCGAGCGTGATTGCCTCCTTCGCCGAGCGCGCGAAGCACGGCCCGATCCGCACCGTGACGGCGTCGGCTGACGCCGAGATGGGACGCAAGCGCGTCGCCGTCACCCAGCTCATCGCTGCCTATCGCTTCCTCGGCACCCAGTGGGCCAACCTCGATCCGCTGCAGCGCCAGGAGCGCCCGAACATTCCCGAACTCGAACCGTCGTTCTACGGCTTCACCGATGCCGACCTCGACACCGTGTTCAACATCAGCAATACCTACTTCGGCCCGGAAACGGCGACGCTGCGCGACCTGCTGCAGGCGCTGCGCGACACCTATTGCCGCTCCATCGGCGCCGAGTTCCAGTACATGACCGATCCGGCGCAGAAGCGCTGGATGCAGGAACGTCTTGAATCGACCCGCTCGACCGGCAATTTCACCCGCGAACAGAAGCAGCACATCCTCGAGCGCCTGACGGCCGCCGAAGGCCTCGAGCGCTACCTGCACACCAAATACGTCGGCCAGAAGCGTTTCTCGCTCGAAGGCGGCGAAAGCTTCATTGCGTCGCTCGATGAAGTGATCCAGCGCGCCGGCGAAAAGGGCGTGCAGGAAATCGTGATCGGCATGGCGCACCGCGGCCGCCTGAACGTGCTGGTGAACATCCTCGGCAAGATGCCGTCCGACCTGTTCGCCGAGTTCGAAGGCAAGCACGCCGACGACCTGCCGGCCGGTGACGTCAAGTACCACCAGGGCTTCTCGTCCGACATCTCCACCCCGGGCGGCCCGGTCCACCTGTCGCTGGCGTTCAACCCGTCGCACCTCGAGATCGTCAACCCGGTGGTCGAAGGCTCGGTGAAGGCGCGCATGGACCGTCGCGGCGACAAGGAAGGCCGCCAGGTGCTGCCGGTGCTGGTGCACGGCGATGCTGCATTCGCCGGCCAGGGCGTCGTGATGGAGACGCTGAACCTCGCGCAGACCCGAGGCTACGGCACGGGCGGCACGGTGCACATCGTCATCAACAACCAGATCGGCTTCACCACCTCCGACCCGCGCGACACCCGCTCGACGCTGTACTGCTCCGACGTGGTCAAGATGATCGAGGCGCCGGTGCTGCACGTGAACGGCGACGACCCCGAGGCGGT
>CAZTIF010000226.1:0-1915 GCA_964613635.1 uncultured Bifidobacterium sp.
AGCCGGTGCGGCGATTGAAGCTGTATTACCCGACCAGGGAAATGGCGCTGGCGGCAGCGCGCTCCGAGCTAGACCGGCGCGAGCGGAAAACGACCACGATCTCGGTGACGCTCCCAGGTCGCACCGACCTGGTTGCCGAGGGCCGGGCGATCATGTCGGGATTTCGTGACGGCGTCGATGGCGAGTGGAGCATCACGCGCGCCGAGCATAGCCTCGACGACAACGGCTACACCACGACGATCGAAGCCGAGCAGCCGAACGATTCGGTGCTCCCGGAGGTCGACGAGGATGTCGAGGATTGATGGCTGCAGGCGGCCGCCGCACCGGGGAAATCGGTTTCCCAACCACTCCAGGCCTGCTTGACGAATCAAAGGCTTAGGCGCATAAAGTCGCGGGCACTTGGGAAAACGAAATAAGCCTAAGTGTTTGATAAGTCGGAGGAAGTCACTGGACTTGAAAACCGACGAGGGGGTAACCCCTCCGTGAGTTCGAATCTCACCGCTTCCGCCAAGAAATCAAGCACTCCTTTCCGCTGTCACAGCCTTGTTGACTTCGGCTGTTTGCGTTTATCTCTTCAGGGCAATGCTGGCCCCCATCGTTACGTTGATGTTTCTCTTGACGCCCTCGGTGGGCATGTCAGGCGAGGCGGCGCGCTCTGCCGTAGCGCGCATCATCAGCGGCATCACGGGGCCTGGCTGGCCGATGTTGTCGCTGATGTTGACAAGGGTGATTTCAAAGCTTTCAAAGCCGAGCGATTTCACGGCAATACCCGCCTTTCTTCTCAGCTCGGCGCCGGCTCTGGTAATCAAACGGTCGACGACCTCGCTCTTCTTGTCTGCCGACAGGTCGAAACTGGTATGGCCTATCATCACCCCCGGGCGCGTGGCCAGCCGTCCAACGAGGGCGCCAAGTTCAGGAGTGCTGGCCGAGGTAAGCACGACCTCGCCGCGTACTCGCCAGCGAGCCACTTGATCCTGCTGGGGCCAGTATTGGCCGGTATGCGTGGAGCCGAGGACGGCCTCGACGCCCGGGACCTTCTTTGCCTCGGCAATCAGGGCATTCAGCTCGGCGAACACCTCCGAATTGACCGTGCTTGCCACCCGGGCCTCCTTCTCGATGAAGAGGGTCACGCTCATCTGGTCATTGGCAACATCTTCGCTCAGAAATACCTGCAGGGTCATCTGCGGGTTATGGGCATCCCCGACAGCGGCCGCCAGCGCAACGGTTGATGGCTGGGACAGCACTGCGGTTGCGTAAAAAGTCGTGATGGCTGCCACGGCAGCGGTTGCCAGCATCTTCTTCATTCAATACTCCTCGTCGAATGGTTGGTTGAGCAGGGAATTCATAGGTGGCGAAATGAATCGCGATCGAAGCTCGACACACGTTTGAGCTTGCCGTGGGTGCCCCCGACATGACAAGCCTAAGCGAAATCATGGGCTTGTTTAGACTCGGCAGGCCCGAAGGTGAGCGACCCTGCCAGCGATTACAGAAAAGAGAATTGATGATTTCTGCAGCAAACACAGAATTTCCAGCCGCGAGTTCGTTCTGAAGTCTACGCGGGATTTTTCGTTGCTCTGATCGGAGTAACACGGAAAATGCCTTCCCTGAAATTCCCTGATCAATACCCTGATAGCAGGGAGACGTTGCTGAGACGGGTTGGGGTTTCTGCCTTCACCGCCAAGATGTTCGCAACGACGCGTTTTTCGGTGCGTTTTGATTTTCATACCCAAAAACTTGTCCAGTGCGTTTGCACTTGACTCGGTCAAGAAACCTGACGCACGTCATCTTCTTCGACAGGATCAGCGCTCGATTCAATCTGCATTGCCGCCGCAGCCGCACAGCCGGCGCAATACACCCACATCATTCCCGATCGGGAAATATCGCTTGCACATAGCACTGCGGTGGACGATACTTT
>CAZTIF010000227.1:0-1870 GCA_964613635.1 uncultured Bifidobacterium sp.
TGCTGGTGGCATCCATCCTGTTCGGCCGCTGGGTGCTGACCTCGAAGCTGGGCCGCCTGCTGGTGGCAATGCGCGACAAGGAAGAGCGCGTGCGCTTCTCCGGCTATGACGTCGCCAACTTCAAGGTGTTCACCTTCGTCGCCGCGGCCGGCATCTCGGCCATCGGCGGCGCGATGTTCACGCTGCAGGTCGGCTTCATGTCGCCCTCCTTCGTCGGCATCGTGCCGTCGATCGAGATGGTGATCTTCGCGGCAGTCGGCGGGCGCATGTCGCTGCTGGGCGCGGTGTACGGCACGCTGATCGTCAACTACGGCAAGACCTACTTCTCCGAAACGATGCCGGAGCTGTGGCTGTTCCTGATGGGCGGCCTGTTCATCGGCGTGGTCATGTACTTCCCGAACGGCGTGGCCGGACTGTGGGAGTCGCACGGCAAGAAGTGGCTCGCGAAACTCGCCGGCGGCAAGAAGCCGGCACCAGCGGTCGCCGCTGCGCGCAAGGCGCCGGCTCCGGCGAAGGCAACGGCAACGGACAAAGGCATTGAACTGACAGGCATGGAGGCAACGAAATGAGCACGGCACCCATCGGAGGCATCACCACCAACCGTCCGGTCCTGGCAATCGAAGGCCTGACCGTCTCGTTCGACGGCTTCAAGGCCGTGGATGACCTGAACCTGTACGTGGACCGCAACGAGGTGCATGTGGTGATCGGCCCGAACGGCGCCGGCAAGACCACGCTGCTCGACCTCATCTGCGGCAAGACGCGCGCCACCTCGGGCAGCATCCAGTTCAAGGAGATCGAACTGACGAAGATGTCCGAGCACCAGATCGTGCACGCCGGCGTCGGCCGCAAGTTCCAGACGCCGTCGATCTACGAGGCGCTGACGGTGTTCGAGAACCTCGAGATGTCCTTCCCGCGCGGCCGCAGCGTGTTCGGCGCGCTGGTGTTCAAGCGCACGCAGGATGTGATCGATCGCGTGCACCAGGTCGCCAAGGACATCTTCCTGACCGACTTCCTCGACATGACCGCCGACCTGCTGTCGCACGGCCAGAAGCAGTGGCTCGAGATCGGCATGCTGCTGATGCAGGAGCCGGAGCTGCTGATGCTCGACGAGCCGGTGGCCGGCATGTCGGTGTCCGAGCGCGAAAAGACCGCCGAGCTGCTGGCGCGCATCAGCGAGGGACGTTCGGTGGTGGTGATCGAGCACGACATGGAATTCGTGAAGTCGATCGCGCACAAGGTCACCGTGCTGCACCAGGGGAAATTGCTCGCGGCCGGCAGCATGGAAGCGGTGCAGGCCAACCCGAAGGTCATTGAAGTGTATCTGGGCCATTGATGGACCACTAAGCGAATCGGAGACCAACATGTTCAAAGTCAGCAATCTCGCATCCGGTTACGGCCAGAGCCAGGTGATCCACGACCTCAGCTTCGAGGTCGGCAAGCAGGAGATCGTCGCGGTGATGGGCCGCAACGGCATGGGCAAGACCACGCTGTTCAAGACGCTGATGGGCGTGCTGCCCACGCGCGGCGGCAAGGTCGCGGTCGACGGCACCGAGATCTCGGCGATGGAAAGCCATGAGCGCGTCGCCAGCGGCATCGCCTATGTGCCGCAGGGCCGGATGATTTTCCCGAGCATGACTGTGCTGGAGAACATCCAGACGGGTCTGCCGGCAGCAGCCAACGGCAAGGTGCCCGAGGAGCTGTACGCGCTGTTCCCGGTGCTGTACGACATGCGCGGCCGCCGCGGCGGCAACCTGTCCGGCGGCCAGCAGCAGCAGCTCGCAATTGCGCGCGCGCTCGCGACCAACCCGAAAGTGCTGCTGCTCGACGAGCCGACCGAAGGCATCCAGCCGTCGATCATCAAGGACATCGC
>CAZTIF010000228.1:0-1859 GCA_964613635.1 uncultured Bifidobacterium sp.
GCGGCGGGCGCCGCAACGGCGAGCGCCGCGCCGGCCGCGGCGGCGCTGCCGACTTCGGCCTGCGGACCTTCGCCCGTGATGGATTGCTCGGTGCGTCGATTCATCACGATGATGCTGATGCGCCGGTTGATCGGGTTGTTGGCATCGGACTTGTCGAGCGGAACCGCCGACGACAGGCCGACGACGCGCAGCACCTTGGCTTCCTGCATGCCGCCATGTACCAGCTCGCGCCGTGATGCGTTGGCGCGCTCGGCCGACAATTCCCAGTTGCTGTAGCCGCGCTCACCGTTGGCATACACCACGCTGTCGGTGTGACCGGACAGGCCGATGCGGTTTGGCACATCGTTCAGCATGCGGCCGAGCTCGCGCAGGATGTCGCGCGTATACGGCTGCAACGCCGCACTGGCCAGCCCGAACATCGGGCGATTCTGTTCATCGACGACCTGGATGCGCAGGCCTTCGCTGGTGATGTCGAGCAGCAGCTGCTTCTTGAATTGCCGGAGCATCGGGTTGGCGTCGATCGCGTCCTCGATCTTTTTCTTCAGCGCCTCGAGCTGCTGGCGCTCGCGCCGCTCCAGCTCGGCCTTGGCCGTGTCGAGGTCGATCACCTTGCGCACTTCGCCGACCTTGGTGGTCGGGTCCTTGCCGCCGCCCTTGATCACGCTGCTGCGCTCGGACACCGAGCTGCCGCCGCTCATCGCGACCTTGATCGGCGTCTTGAAATACTCGGCGATGCCCTCGAGCTTGGCCTTGCTGGTCGTTGACAGCAGCCACATCAGCAGGAAGAAGGCCATCATCGCGGTGACGAAGTCGGCGTAGGCGATCTTCCACGCGCCGCCGTGATGGCCGTGCGCCTTCTTGCGCGGACGGCGTACGACGATCACGGGCGCGGTGTCTGCCATTTCACTTCGCCTTGGCGTTGCGCAGGTGCTCTTCGAGCTCGCTGAAGCGCGGGCGCTCGCTGGAGTACAGCACCTTGCGGCCGAACTCGACGGCCAGCGCCGGCGGGCTGCCGGTGAAGCTGGCGATCAGGGTGGCCTTGATACACTGCAGCATCTTGGTCGCTTCATCCGCCTTCTGCTCGAGCAGGCTGGACAGCGGCGCGACGAAACCATACGCAATCAGGATGCCGAGGAAGGTACCGACGAGTGCGCGCGCGATCAGGATGCCGAGCTGTTCGGGCGGCAGGCCGATCGACTCCATCGTGTGCACGACGCCCATCACGGCGGCGACGATGCCGAACGCCGGCATGGCGTCGCCGAGCCGCGCGATGCAATGGGCGGGCACCACGGCCTCGTGGTGATGGGTTTCGATCTCGTTGTCCATCAGGTTTTCGATCTGGAAGACGTCGGTGTTCCCGGCGACCATCAGGCGCAGGTAGTCGCAGATGAAATCGGTCGCATGATGGTCGGCGAGGATGCCGGGGTAGCCGGAGAAGATCGGGCTTTCTTCCGGCGACTCGATGTCGCGCTCGATGGCCATCATGCCCTCCTTGCGCGCCTTGCCGAGCAGCTCGGACAGCAGCGCAAGCAATTCAAGATAGCGTGCCTGGGTGTAGGTCGATCCGCGGAACAGCGAGGGAATTGCCCGCAATGTCGCCTTCAGCGACTTGCTGTTGTTGCCGACGACGAAGGCGCCGGCGGCGGCGCCGCCGATCATCAGCAGCTCGATGGGCTGGAACAGTGCGGCGAGATGGCCGCCGGCGAGCGCGAAGCCGCCGAAGACCGAGGCGATGACTACAAGGTATCCGATGAGGACCAGCACGATGCGCTCCGTAGGCGTGGGGCCCGGTGCGCGGAGATGCTCACGCGGTGCCCTGTAAGCCGGTTACGGCACCGCGCGGGGAGGATTAAGAGCCT
>CAZTIF010000229.1:0-1846 GCA_964613635.1 uncultured Bifidobacterium sp.
CGAGAAGGTGCTGATCCGGCCGCTGCGCCATTCGCAGCTCGGCGTGCTGATGATCACGCTGGCGATCTCGCTGGTGGTCGAGCAGGCGCTGTTCCTGAGCTTCGGTTCGGAATACCGCAACGTGCCGGCCTTCGTCGATGCGAAGGTGAGCCTCGGCGGCGTCGATGTCGCCGGCCAGCGGCTGCTGACGCTGCTGGCGGCGGCGGTTGCCATCGGCGCGCTCTACCTGTTCATCCAGCGCACCCGGCTCGGCAGCGCGATCCTCGCGATCTCGCAGGATGCACAGGCCGCGAAATACATGGGCATACCGAGCGACCGCATCTTCTCGCTGGTGATGGCGATCTCGGCCGCGCTGGCGGCGCTGGCCGGCATACTCGCCGGGCCTTTCCTGTCGGTGCAGCCGTCGATGCACCTGCTGCCGATCGTGAAAGCGTTTGCGATCGTGGTGGTCGGCGGGCTCGGCTCCATCCCCGGCAGCATCCTCGCGGCCTTCATGCTCGGCTATGCGGAAACCATCGTCGCCTACCAGATCTCGACCAGCTGGACCGAGATCGTGTCGGTGCTGGCGACGCTGCTGACGCTGGTGATCCGGCCGGCGGGCCTGTTCGGCAGGCGGGCGGCGTTCTGATGGCAGGCTTTCGCACCCTCGACAAGGCCAGCGGCGCGACCGGCATCGCGATGCTGGCGCTGCTGGCGGCGCTGCCGCTGGTGTTCCCCGGCCATTACCTGATCGGCGTGCTGACGGTGGCGGCGATCTATGGCATCTGGGCGGTCAGCTGGGACTTCATGTCCGGCCTGACCGGCCGCGAGAACTTCGGCCATTCGCTGTTCATCGGCGTGGGCGCGTATGCGGCCGGCTTCCTGAACGTGCAGCTGGGGCTGGGCCCGTGGTGGAGCCTGCCGGCCGGCATGCTGGCGGCGATGGCCTTCGGGCTGCTGCTGGGCTTCCCGACCTTGCGGCTGCGCGGCCCGTACTTCGCGCTGGCAATGCTGTCGGCCGCCGTCATCATGCAGCGGCTGATGCTGATCTTCTGGGAGTACAGCGGCGGCGAAGAAGGCCTGCAGGACATCGCGCCGCTGATCCGCGATCCGCTGCACTACTACTGGTTCGTGCTGGCCGTGCTGGGCGCGACCACGGCGCTGCTGGCCTGGCTGGCGCGCTCGCGCTGGGGTCTGATCCTGCGCGCGATCAAGGGCGACGAGGCGACCTGCCTCGCGGCCGGCCTGCCGATCACGACCTACAAGATCGTCTCGCTGGTGATCAGCGCGGCCTTTGCCGGCCTCGGCGGCGCACTGTATGCGCACTACCAGCTTCAGGTCAGCCCGCAGCTGTTCGCGGTGGTCACGTCGATCACGGTGATCACGATGGTCTATGTCGGCGGCATCGGCACCGTGTACGGCCCGGTCGGCGGCGCGCTGCTGCTGACGCTGATGACCGAGGGACTGCGCAACTTCGGCGAGTGGCGGCTGATGGTCTACAGCCTGCTGCTGATCTTCATCCTGTTCTTCCTGCCGGACGGCATCGTCGCGCCGACGTGGGCGCGCGTGCGCCGCGCATTCCGCGGAGGCCGGCCATGAGTGGGCATCAGCAGGCCGAGGTCTTGCTGCGGGTGCAGGGGCTGAACAAGCGCTTCGGCGGCCTGCATGCGGTGAAGAACGTCACACTGGACGTTGCGCGCGGCGAGATCGTCGGCGTGCTCGGGCCGAACGGCGCGGGCAAGACCACCATTTTCAACCTGCTGACCGGCTTCATCGCGGCCGATGAAGGCGCGGTGACTTTCAGCGGGCAGTCGCTGCGCGGCCTGAAGCCGCACAAGATCGTCAACCTCGGCATGGCGCGCACCTT
>CAZTIF010000230.1:0-1826 GCA_964613635.1 uncultured Bifidobacterium sp.
TGCCGAAATTGCGATACTGGCGTTCCTTGGTGTCGCGGCCCTTCTGGTGGCCGAGCACCATGCAGGCCTGGCCGTTGAAGCGTGCGAGGCCGCCGACGATGGACTGGTCGTCCGCATAGGTGCGGTCGCCGTGCAGCTCATGGAAGTCGGTGAAGATCTCGTTGACGTAATCCAGCGTGTAGGGACGCTGCGGATGGCGCGCAATCTGCGAGACCTGCCACGGGGTCAGCTTCGCGTAGATGTCTTTCGTGAGTTGCTGGCTCTTTTGCGACAGGCGGTCAATCTCTTCGCTGATGTCGACGGCAGAATCTTCCTGCACAAAGCGCAGTTCTTCAATCTTGGCCTCAAGTTCGGCAATCGGTTGCTCGAAGTTGAGGAAGGTGGTTTTGCTCACGGTAACTCCTTGTTGTCCTGGCAATCCGGCGGGACGTTGTCCTGCGCCGGAATGCTATCAATCTTGCATCAGGAAAATCAATATTCTACAGGCACCGGGTCCAGCGAGCGCCACAGGTACCAGGTGGCGACCGTGCGCCACGGCTCCCAGTTCGCGGATACTTCGCGCGCGTCGCTGCGCGACACCGGCTCGCCCGAGAAATAATTGATGCTGATGCCGCGCAGCAGGCCGATGTCGTCCAGCGGCAGCACGTTCGGCCTTAACAAATTAAAAATGAGGAACATCTCGGCAGTCCAGCGGCCGATGCCGCGGATCTGCACCAGTTCGGCGATCACTTCCTCGTCGTCCATCGACGACCAGTCCTTCGCATGCACCGTGCCCTCGCGGAAATGCAGCGCGAGGTCGCTCAGGTATTCTGCCTTGCGCTTGGAGAGTCCGCAGCCGGCCAGTTTTTCGAGGCCGAGCTTTTGCATCGCGGCCGGCGTCATGCGCGGACACGCCTCCAGCACGCGCTCCCAGACCGATTGCGCGGCCTTTACCGAAATCTGCTGCCCGACGATCGAGCGTGCCAGCGTCACGAACGGCTCCCCGCGGCCGACCAGTTGCAGGTCGCCGAATTGCGGAATGAGGCGACGCATGATGCGGTCGCGCTTCATCAGTTCCGCTTTCGCCTCTTCCCAATAGGAAGGCGTGAGAGGTTCGGCTTGCTTCGCCATCGCGCGTCAGGCCCTGCGCCACTCGGTGAGGCCGCCCGGCTTGTCCTCGAGCACAACGCCCTTGGCCAGCAGGTCGGCACGGATGCGGTCGGCCTCCGCGAAGTTCCTGTCCTTCTTCGCCTGCGCACGTGCAGCGATCTGCGCTGCCACGTCGGCGTCAGCCAGGCCGTCGGGCGCGCCGCCCTGCAGGAAGGCCTGCGGCTCGCGGCCGAGCAGGCCGAGCAGGTTCGCCAGGCCCTGCAGCTGGCGTGCCAGTTCCGGCGAATGGCTGCGGTTCACCTCGGTGGCGAGGTCGAACAGCACCGACAGCGCGACCGGCGTGTTGAAGTCGTCGTTCATCGCGTCGGCGAAGCGCTGCGCATACGCGTCATTGCGGTCGAGCGCGCCGGCGGCCGGCGGCGTCTCCTTCAGCGCGGTATACAGCCGCGCCAGCGCGGTGCGCGCATCGTCGAGATGGGCGTCGGAATAATTCAGCGGGCTGCGGTAGTGCGCGCGCAGGATGAAGAAGCGCACGACTTCGGCGTCGTACTGCTGCAGGACTTCGCGGATCGTGAAGAAATTGCCGAGCGACTTGGACATCTTCTCGTCGTCGACGCGCACGAAGCCGTTGTGCATCCAGGTGTTGACGAAGCGGCGACCGCTCGCGCCTTCGGACTGCGCAATCTCGTTCTCGTGGTGCGGGAACTGCAGGTCCTGGCCGCCGCCGTGGATGTCGA
>CAZTIF010000231.1:0-1818 GCA_964613635.1 uncultured Bifidobacterium sp.
AGATGCGCCGTTTCGGCTTGTATGTCGAAGGCGGATTGCTCGGGCTGCTGTTTGCACTCTGCGTGTTCGGCTGGTACTCGGCAGCCATCAGCAAGGACAAGGCCAGCTATGCGTACAGCGTGTGGATACTGATCGCGCTGCTGCAGATTGCATCGCAGACGATGCCGGAAGGCCAGCGACTGGCCGAGTTCTTCATCGACATCGAAGGCCGAATGTCCGGGCACCAGTATGCGGCGTGGTCGCTGTTCGCGATTTTCGGCTACGCGCAGGCGATCGCCTATGCGATCTTCGCGTCGACCTTCCTGAACGTGCGCGAACATTACCCGTGGCTGCAGAGGATGGTGCATGTGTACATCGTCGTGTATGCGGCGCACTTTGTCCTGACCTCTTTCATACCGCACGACATCCCGAACAAGCTGCTGTGGCTGCCGCTGGGCCTGTTCACACTGGCGCTGCTGCTGGCCTTTTACACGGTGGCTTTCATCCGCCACCGGCAGGGACTGAAGATCGCCAAGTTCTTCATGTTCGCCATCGTCCCCTACCTGTGCTTCCGGGCGATCTTCATCCTTGGCCTGGCCGGCATTCCATCGCCGTTCACGCTGATGGAATCATCCGGTTTCGGGCTGCTGATGCAGAACCCGAACACGGCGCAGTCGATCGGGTTGTGCACCGAGGCGCTGATCATGGCACTGGCGGTGGTCAGCCGCAGCCGCTGGCTGCAGGAGCAGCTGGCGCAGAGCATGCAGGAGCAGAAGGCCCTGATCGAGGACCAGAACCGCATGCTCGAAGCGACCGTGGATGCGCGCACGCGCGAGCTGGCCGCCAAGCACCAGCTGCTGGAGCGCACGCACCAGGTCGTGATCGGCTCGGTGAATTACGCCAGCCGCCTGCAGCGCAGCCAGCTGCCGCGCCAGCACCGGATCGACGGGCGCTTCAGCTCGATCGCCGTGTTCTGGGAACCGCGCGACACCATTGGCGGCGATTTGTGGTGGATATCGTCGTCACAAGTCGACGGCCAGTTCACGCTGGCCGTGGCCGACTGCACCGGGCACGGCGTGCCGGGTGCGATGCTGTCGCTACTGGTCAGCGCGTCGCTGGAGCGGATCTATTCGGCCGAGCCGCACGCCGATCCGGCAAGGGCACTGATGTCGCTCGATTACCTCGTGCGCGCCGGCCTGAACCAGGATGCGCCCGACAGCGAAAGCGACGATGGCTGCGATGCGGCCATTGTCAGCATCGACCGCGACGCGCGCACGCTGCGCTTTGCCGGCGCCAAGATCGGCGTGTTCCAGCTGTCGCCGGACGGACGGGTGACGCGGCACACGGCGGCGCGCAGCAGCCTCGGCTACCAGCAGCCGCCGGACGAAGAAGAAGCGCCGGCCACGCGCGGCATCCGCTGGCAGGACGGCGACACCTTCGCGATCGTCACCGATGGCTTCACCGACCAGCCCGGCGGCGACGCCGAGCTGCCGCGCTCCTTCGGCTACCGCCGGCTGGAGAGCCTGCTGTCCTCCTGCGCAGGCCGGCCGGCCACGCAGATCGTCGAGCGCATGCGCGAGGAATTCGATCGCTGGCAGGGCCGGCACACGCGCAGGGATGACGTGACGGCGGTGGTGTTCACGCCTTGAGTTTCGCGCGTGGCGGTTGCCGGCGTGGCGGGCCTGAGCCAGCGGCGCCGTTCAGCACCGCCTGGCCATGCCGCTCCCCGCGGATTGTGGCACCCCGCTGCAGCAGGCGCTCCCGCGATGGCGCACGCCAGCTTCAAATTCCATACCTTTTCAGTCAACCGCACTCCCCTGCGCCACAGCGCGTGAGTTA
>CAZTIF010000232.1:0-1786 GCA_964613635.1 uncultured Bifidobacterium sp.
GTCAGCAGCGTGTTCCAGCGGCCCTTGGTGATGCCGATCGTGAACATGATGAAGAACGAATACAGGCCGGCCTTCTCGACGATCACGCCGTGCTCGGCGAGGTACTTGGTGACGATCGATGCCGGAATGCCGGACTCGCCGAACTGGCCGTCGAGCGACAGGCCGGGCGTGACGATGGTCGCCTTGATCGGGTCGAGCATGTTGAAGCCCGACTCGATCTTGCCGAAGCCGTGCCAGTTGTCTTCGCCGTTGATCATCCAGTCTTCGCGCGAGCCAACGCCTTCTGCCGAGAAGCTGTCCGGGCCCCAGACCTGGAACCACCAGTCCTGACCCCATTCCTCGTCGACCTTCTTCATCGCGCGGCGGAAGTCGAGCGCCTCGAGGATGCTTTCCTCGACCAGCGCGGTGCCGCCCGGCGGCTCCATCATCGCGGCCGCGATGTCGCAGGACGCAATGATCGCGTACTGCGGCGACGTCGAGATGTGCATCAGGTAGGCCTCGTTGAAGCTGTCGCGGTCGAGCTGCACGGTATTCGATTCCTGCACCAGGATCTGCGACGCCTGCGACAGGCCGGCCAGCAGCTTGTGCGTGGACTGCGTCGAGAAGATCAGCGACTCGTTCGCGCGCGGGCGTTCCTTGCCGATCGCATGCATATCCTTGTAGAAGTCGTGGAAGCTGGCATGCGGCAGCCAGGCTTCGTCGAAGTGCAGCGTGTCGATCTGGCCGTCGAGCATCTCCTTGATGACCTCGACGTTGTAGACCACGCCGTCGTAGGTCGACTGCGTGATCGTCAGGATGCGCGGCTTCTTGTTCTTCGCCTCGCGCGCGAACGGATTCGCCTCGATCTTCTTCATGATGTTTTCCATCTTGAATTCTTCGCGCGGGATCGGGCCGATGATGCCGAGGTGGTTCCGCGTCGGCATCAGGAAGACCGGAATCGCGCCGGTCATGATGATCGAGTGCAGGATGGACTTGTGGCAGTTGCGGTCGACCACCACGATGTCGCCCGGCGCCACCGTCGAGTGCCAGACCATCTTGTTCGAGGTCGACGTGCCGTTGGTCACGAAGAAGCAGTGGTCGGCGTTGAAGATGCGCGCGGCATTGCGCTCGGAAGCGGCCACCGGGCCGGTATGGTCGAGCAGCTGGCCGAGTTCCTCGACCGCGTTGCAGACGTCGGCGCGCAGCATGTTCTCGCCGAAGAACTGGTGGAACATCTGCCCGATCGGCGACTTCAGGAAGGCCACGCCGCCCGAGTGGCCCGGGCAGTGCCACGAGTACGAACCGTCCTGCGCGTAATGCACCATCGCGCGGAAGAACGGCGGCGCCAGGCTGTCGAGGTAGGAGCGCGCTTCGCGGATGATGTGGCGCGCGACGAACTCCGGCGTGTCCTCGAACATGTGGATGAAGCCGTGCAGCTCGCGCAGGATGTCGTTCGGGATGTGGCGCGAGGTGCGGGTCTCGCCGTACAGGTAGATCGGAATGTCGGCGTTCTTGTAGCGGATCTCCTCGACGAAGGCGCGCAGCGACTTCAGCGCCGACTCGGTCTCCTCGGGGCTGCCGCCGCCGAATTCCTCATCGTCGATCGACAGGATGAACGCCGACGCGCGCGACTGCTGTTGCGCGAATTGCGACAGGTCGCCATAGCTGGTCACGCCCAAGACTTCCATGCCCTCGGTCTCGAGCGCATTGGCGAGCGCGCGGATGCCGAGGCCCGAGGTGTTCTCGGAGCGGAAGTCCTCGTCGATGATGACGATGGGGAAGCGGAATTTCATGCGGGATCTCCCTG
>CAZTIF010000233.1:0-1774 GCA_964613635.1 uncultured Bifidobacterium sp.
CGCGACCCCTTGCACCCCATGCAAGTGCGCTACCAGGCTGCGCTACGCCCCGACGAACCAAAGATTATAGCAGAGCCTTTCGGTAATTCCGATACATCAATGCAAGTGCCCGGTGTTTTGGCCGGCGTCTTCCGGCATTTCGGCATGCACCATCTCCTCGTCGCTGTCCGCGAACAGCGGCGCACCGCAGTCGTCGCAATACTCGGGCGAGAACACGCCGTCAGCCTGCTGGATGCGTGTGATGCCGGCCTCGCGCAATACCGCAATGATCTGCTGCATCGGCGTCACGCCGCCACCGAGCCCGGGGCGGTGGTTGCCGATCGATGAAATGACTTCCTCGGCACTCTCCTCGTCATACAGCGGCCAGACGACGCCGTACACCACGTCCTTGCTGTCGGCGACGCTGTAGCTGATGCGGAACTCGTCGATGCGGATATCGCTGGTCTCGTCGCCGACCGGCGCAATCACGACCGCGAGCTGGGCCGGCTCGACCGACAGCGTATGCGTCAGGTAGTGCACGGCCGCGCGCAGCGAGATCGGACGGATCGCCTTGTCCGCGTCGCGGCAGGCGACGTAGTACGCGGCCGGCAGCAGCAGCTCGATGCCGCAGCCCGGCAGCAAGGCCTGCAGGTTCGGCCCCGCCTGCAACTGCCACTGCGTCAGTGCCGCCTGACTCAGCGATTGCCGCGTACTGCCGGCTTCGTCTTCCTGCCAGCGCAACAGCGGCTGACCGGCTTCGGCCGTCACCGCCAGCAGCAGGTAACGCGTGTCGGCAAGGAACGGCGCCGTGTCGGCCAGCGAGGCAGGCGCCGGCGCGGGCTTGCCGGACAGCGCGGCCTCGGCCATCTTGCGGGTCAGCTGGAAATTGTCGCAGTAACTGCGCGGCAGCTGGTCGATGGAAAACAGGACCGGCGCCACGGCCACGCGCGTGTCCGCAGCCAGGATATGGCCGTACAGCTGCGCGGTGATTGCCTGCAGCGCTGTCGCGTTCACCCGGCCCGAAGGAATGCTGAAGCGCGTCCATGCAAGGATGGGCACGGCCACCAGCAGCGCATCGTAGCGCTTGCCTTCATGCTCCAGCGTGCAGCTGCTGCTGATCGCCTCCACGCCGTCGAGCAGCGCGTCGTACGCATCGAGGTCGGTATGGAACAGGTGATCGAGCGAATTGTCGATTGCCTGCTGCTGCTGGTTGGCGAGCTGCTTCTGCAGCAGCGCGTCGAGCCGTGCCTCCCAGCTGCGCGCCTCGATGCGGCTGGATGCGCGCACCATCGATTGGGCCAGCGAGGCGAGACGCTGGCTCTCGGCAGAGAACTTGCGGACAGGATTTTTGGGTGTGCGGCGCATGGTCGGGTAGCTTGCTGCGGAAGTGCGGATTGTACCGGATGCGCCGGCCCGCCACGCCTGCCTTGGCCATGAAAAAGGCCCGCCGAAGCGGGCCCCTGTTCACCGGCGCTGGTCCGGTTACTTTTTCTCGGCTTCGCCCGCTGCCGGCGCAGCAGCCGGTGCAGTCGCGGGAGCCTCGGGCTTTTGCTGGGTTTCCGACGACTCATGGCCGCCGGCTTCGCCCTGCATGCTTGCCTTGTCGCCCATCTGGAAGACGACGGTCAGCGCGATCGCTGCGAAGATGATGAATGCTACGAGGATTTTCCACATGGTCTTGTCTCCGGTTGGATTTCAACGGGACGGCGCCGGCCGGCGGGAAGCCCCGCCGGCCGGGCTGTCATCAGGCTGCGAGCAGCTGGCGCAGCACGAACGGCAGGATGCCGCCGTGGCG
>CAZTIF010000234.1:0-1764 GCA_964613635.1 uncultured Bifidobacterium sp.
CGATCGCCTTGTCGATCGCATGCACGTCCGCCGTCAGTTCATCGGCCAGCTTGCGCGCGCGCACTGCCAGCGCCCTGGCCATCAGCAGCGCCGCCTGCAGGTAGGCGTCCGACGACTCGGCTTCGCTGTCCCACACCACCACGATGTCGCTGCCGAAGCGCATCAGCGGCGAGCCGACGCTGGCGTGCACGGTCTTCTTCGAGTGCACGAATACGCCGATGCCGGCCTGCCGGTTCTCGCGCGCTTCGGCGATTTCGTCGAGGCTGTCTTTCAGCGTGTAGGACGCATCTTCCTTCATCTCGAACACGATGCGCGCGCCGGCCGCCAGGCTGTCCGGCGGCAGCGTGACGACGGCGTCGCCCTTCTTGCAGTGCGGCTTGATGCCGGTGGTCTTGCCGACCTCGTCGACCACCTCGCCCGAGCCCCGCAGCAGCTCGCGCACCCGCGTGACGACGGCGGCCTCGAAGCTGTGGCCGTGCGCGGTCGAGCGCGCCGCTTCGTCGCGCCGTCCGCGCAACTCGCCGAGCGCGTCATGCAGCTCCTTCTGGAATTGCTGCGCCTGCCGGTTCTGCTCCTCGATCAGGCCGGTCAGTTCGCGCTTCATGCGCGCCAGCGCCGAGGTGTCGGAATCCAGCGTGAACTCGGCCTGTATCTTTTCCTGCGCGTCATTCACGCGCCGCACCAGCCGGCTCAGCGCCGAGTCGTCCTTGTCGAGCGAGAATTCCGACATCACGTCGCGGAAGTGCGCCTGCAGTGCGTCGGCGGCCGAGCCATGCTTCTCGGCCAGCTCGCGCACCATGCGGCTGAGCGCGCCGGTCGGATTGTCCAGCGAGAATTCCGACAGCAGCGTGCTCGAATGCTGCGCGGTGGCCGCCGCGATCGCGTCGCGGACCGAGCGGACGAAGGCATTGTGCTCGTCCGGCGTGAGGATGCGGCGCAGCTCGCTGTCCGGGCCGACATGCGTCTCGATGAAGCTCTCGAACGACTGCTGCGCCAGCGAGAAGCGGTTTTTCAGCAGCATCTCCAGCTCACCGTCCTGGCCGACCAGCTGGCTGACCCGCTGCGGGAAGCGCCCGCTGGACGGATCGAAATATTCGCCCAGCGTGTCCGCCAGTTTTTTCGCGGTCGCCTTCTCGTAGCCGGCCAGCTGCTCCTGCAGCAGCGTGATCAGCCGCTCGCCCTCGCTGCGCACGGTGTCGCCGTCGATGCGGCCCTGCGCCTGCCCGAGCGCGATCACGCCGATGCGCAGCGCCGTGCGCACGAAGCGGTCGCGCTCGCGCTTGGCCGGCCGCGACACCAGCGCGGCGACGACCTCGGGATCGTCGATCGTGGTGTCCAGCGCGACCTGCGTGACGAAGGAAGGCCCGGAGCCGTCGCTGTCGGCGTGGCCGTGGTCGTGGGCATCGGCGGAATAGTCATCGTCGAACATGGAGTTCCTTTCGTGTGTCGGTTTCAGGGTTCAATGGACCGACCACGCGAGGTCGGACAGGCCCGGGTGCAGTCGGCGGCGATACGGCGCAGGGCCGATGGCTGGCGCACCGGCACGCGGCGCGCCAGCGCGATCGTCCAGCCCGCGGCCAGCGGCCACAGCAGCCAGACCAGCGCGCCGGCCAGCACGCTGGCCAGCCCGTCGCGCAGCCGGTATCCGAGGTCGCGCCGCTCGTCCGGCATGGCCTCGAGCAGCGGGTCGAGTTCGGCCGCCGCCAGCCCGCGCCGGCGCAGGTGGTCCCACAGCACCGTGGCCAGCGTCAGCAGGCCCAGTAC
>CAZTIF010000235.1:0-1679 GCA_964613635.1 uncultured Bifidobacterium sp.
GCGCGATGTCTGCGGGAATGAGAGACCAATCGAAAACCTTTCCGGTGCCACCGTACGCGTCGCTCCAAGTGTCGAACAGCAGGCCGGAAAACAGCGGCCCGGACGCGCGGTACTGGCGTTCGAATTCTAGCAAATCCTCGGCACTCGTCTCCGGTTTGATCCTGAGCGCGCGCATGAACGGTCGGCGCACCGCCTGCGCGATCCGCGCGCATTGTTCGGGGGTCTCGTCGCCGTGGAACTGCAGCATCGTGATCGGCGCGGCGGCCACCACATCGCGCACCAGCGCCTCGTCCGGGTTGACGAACAGTCCGACCGACGTCACATAGGCCGGCAAACCGGCCAGCAGCTCGCCGGCCTGCGCCGGCGTGACGTTGCGCGGCGACGGCGGATAGAACACCAGGCCGATCGCATCCGCGCCGGCCTCGACGGCCACCGCGACGTCTTCCGGGCGCGACAGCCCGCACAGCTTGATCCGGGTACGTTGATGTGTGCTCATGTCAGATAAAGGGCAGCATGTCGGGCGCATCCGGCAGGCCCCAGCGCGGGTCGTAAGCGACCTGCGCAAGGTAGAGCCCGTCGGGGCTGAAGGTGGGCGCGGCCAGTTCGCGGTTGCGCGCGGCCAGCAGCTCGGCGATCCAGCCCACCGGCCGGTTGCCGCTGCCGACCTGGATCAGCGAGCCGACGATGTTGCGCACCATGTGGTGCAGGAAGGCGTTCGCGCGCAGCGTGACGACCACCAGGTCGCGGTTGCGCTGCACCGTGATCGACTGCATCGCGCGCACCGGCGACAGCGCCTGGCATTCGGCGGCGCGGAAAGCGGAGAAATCATGTTCGCCGACCAGCGCCTGCGCAGCCTCCATCATCAGGCCGGCGTCGAGCGGGCGGAACACCCAGCCGGCGCGACCGGCCCACAGCGGCGAGCGCACCGGATGGTTGTAGATGACGTAATGGTAAGTGCGCGCGGTCGCGGAAAAGCGGGCGTGGAAGCCATCGTCACCGCCGTCGACCTCCGCCGCCCAGCGCACCGCGACCGACGGCGGCAGGAAGGCGTTCACGCCGCGCACCCACGAAAACAGCTCGCGGCGGGCCTCGGTGTCGAAGTGCACGACCTGCCCGCTCGCATGCACGCCGGCATCGGTGCGGCCGGCGCAGGTGGTCGGCACCGGGCACTGGCAGAACTGCGCCAGCGCGGCTTCCAGCGTGTCCTGCACGGTCTGCCGGTGCGGCTGGGTCTGCCAGCCCTGCCAGGGAGTGCCTTCGTACTGCAGGCCGAGCGCGATGCGTTTCAAGCGGTGTCTTGGTCGGGTGGGTCGGGTCGGCGCAGGCCGGTCTCGTCCCGGGCGCCGTCGCGGATTTTACGCGAGTTGGTCCAGCAGCGACTGCGCACGGCGCGCGAACTCCGGATGGCCGGAGCGGACGACCTCGATCAGCAGTTCGCGCGCACTCTCGTGATCACCGATGTCGCGGCAGGCCTGCGCCAGATCCAGCTTGGTGCCGAGCGCGGCCTCGTCCGACGAAGCCGCCGGCGGCGCGGCGGCCTCCATGCCTTCGAGGCGAAAATCGATGGACGGCGCAGGCTGCGCCTCCGGCTGCGGCGGCTGGGGCGGCGGCCTGTCTTCGTCATGCCGGCGCTCTTCGAGCAGTCCTTCGAGCCGCAGGCTGAAATCCTCCACCGGTGA
>CAZTIF010000236.1:0-1664 GCA_964613635.1 uncultured Bifidobacterium sp.
AGTCGACGATCTCGAAGCAGGGCATCACGCAGTCGGTGGCGCGCAGCACGTCGGCCGCAGTCACGCCGGGGCCGGTCAGGTCGCGCGCGAGGATGAACGCGACTTCCGCCTCGGCCTTCGGCGCAATCATCTTGCTGGTGTCGACCGCCTCGCCTTCGTTGAACACCATGCCGGACAGCAGGTGGCCGAAGTCGGGCTGGTTCACGCCCAGCATGTCCATCACGATCTTGCTGGTCACGCCGATCTTCTTGCCGACCACGGTCTGGCCGGTCTGCAGCTGGCGCTCGATCATGCGCAGCTGGATCTGGTAGGCGTCGTCGATCGTGATGTCCGCTTCGCGGTTGGTCAGCGGCTCGACCGGCACGCGTGACACCAGCGATTCATACAGCTCGTCGCCGTACTGCTGGATTTTCTGGGCATTCATGGCCATGTTTTCAGGTCTCCGGAAAAGTTTAGATCTTGATCATCACGTTGCGCAGGTCGGTATAGAACTCGAGCGAGTGCACGCCGCCTTCGCGTCCGATGCCGGACGCCTTCGAGCCGCCGAACGGCGTGCGCAGGTCGCGCAGGAACCAGCTGTTGATCCAGCACAGGCCGACGTGGACAGAGTTTGCCATCCGCGTTGCGGTCGACAGGTCGCTGGTCCAGATGGAAGTCGCCAGGCCGTACGGCGTGTCATTCGCCAGCGCGACCGCTTCCTCTTCGGTGTCGAACGGTGCGATGTGGCAGCAGGGGCCGAAGATCTCTTCGCGGATGATAGGCGAGGTCTCCGGCAGGCCGGTCCAGATGGTCGGCTGCACGAAATGGCCATTGGCGTACGGGCCTTCCATGGTCGGCACGCCGCCGCCGGTGACGACGTTCGCGCCTTCGGCCTTGGCCTTCTCGTAGTACGACAGCACCTTGGCCTTGTGCTCGGCCGAGATCAGCGGGCCCATGCCGACGCCGGGCATGTCCGACGGGCCGATCTTCAGAGTTTCGGCCTTGGCCTTCAGCGCGTTCACGAACTTCTCGAAAATCGGGCGCTGCACATAGACGCGCTCGGTGCCGAGGCAGACCTGGCCGCAGTTTTCGAAGGCCGAGCGGGTCACGCCGGCCACCGCCTTGTCGAAGTCGGCATCGGCGAACACCACCGCTGCATTCTTGCCGCCGAGCTCGAACGACACCGGGCGCACGCCTTTGGCGGCAGCGGCCATGATCGCCTCGCCGGTGCGGGTCTCGCCGGTGAAGGTAATGCCGTCCACGCCCGGATGGCGGGTCAGGAATTCACCGGCCGAGTTCGGGCCGAAGCCATGCACCACGTTGTAGACGCCCTTCGGTATGCCGACCTTGTTCATCACTTCGCCCAGCAGCGTCGCGGTGGCCGGGGTTTCTTCGGAAGGCTTGACGATGACGGCGTTGCCGCAGGCCAGTGCCGGGCCGACCTTCCAGGTCATCAGCAAGAGCGGCAGGTTCCACGGGCAAATCACGCCGACCACGCCGAGCGGCACGCGCACGCCGTAGCTGATCGCCGTGCCGCCGTCCGGCGTCGTCATCTGGAAGCTCTCGGTCGGCGCGTTCTTGATGATGTCGGCGAAGATCTTGAAGTTGGCTGCGCCGCGCGGGATGTCGATGTGCGAGGCCAGCGAATGCGGCTTGCCGGTGTCGGCCAGTTCGGCGGCGAGGAA
>CAZTIF010000237.1:0-1656 GCA_964613635.1 uncultured Bifidobacterium sp.
GAGAACCAGTCGAGGTTCGGGAACATCTTCTTGATGTCCCACATCACGGTCTCGAGACGCTCGGCGATGTCGAACATCTTGGTCGAGCCGGCATCCTTCGACAGCGTGCGCGCGACTTCCTTGATGACTTTGTTGCGCGGATCGGAGATCGTGTAGACCGGGTGGCCGAAGCCGATGATCACTTCCTTGTTCTCGACGCGCTTGCGGATGTCGGCCTCGGCCTCGTCCGGATTGTCATAGCGCTTCTGGATCTCGAACGCGACTTCGTTGGCGCCGCCGTGCTTCGGGCCGCGCAGCGCGCCGATCGCGCCGGTGATGGCCGAGTGCATGTCCGAGCCCGTGCCGGCGATCACGCGGCCGGTGAAGGTCGATGCGTTGAACTCGTGCTCTGCGTACAGGATCAGCGAGGTGTGCATTGCGCGCACCCACAGTTCCGACGGCTCTTCGCCGTGCAGCAGGTGCAGGAAGTGGCCGCCGATCGAGTCGTCGTCGGTCTCGACTTCGATGCGATTGCCGTTGTGGCTGTAGTGGTACCAGTACAGCAGCATCGAGCCGAACGATGCCATCAGGCGGTCGGCGATGTCGCGCGCGCCCGGCACGTTGTGGTCATCCTTCTCCGGCAGCACGCAGCCGAGCGCGGACACGCCGGTGCGCATCACGTCCATCGGGTGCGACGACGCCGGCAGCCACTCGAGGGCCGCCTTCACGTTGGCCGGCAGGCCGCGCAGAGCCTTCAGCTTCAGCTTGTAGGCCTTCAGTTCAGCGCTGGTCGGCAGCTTGCCGTGCACCAGCAGGTGAGCGATCTCTTCGAATTCGCTGGTCTCGGCCAGGTCGAGGATGTCATAGCCGCGATAGTGCAGGTCGTTGCCGGTACGGCCGACGGTGCAGAGTGCGGTATTGCCGGCGGTGACGCCGGACAGCGCGACGGATTTCTTCGGCTTGAAGCCGGCTGCTTGTTGTTCGCTCATGGGGGTTCTCCTTTAGGCCTTATTTGGATTTCTGCTGCGCGAAGAGCGCGTCGAGTTTCTGTTCGAAGTCGTGGTAGTTGATGCGGTCATACAGCTCCATGCGGGTCTGCATGGTGTCAACCACGTTTTTCTGCGTGCCGTCGCGGCGCACCGCCTGATAGACGTTCTCGGCGGCCTTGTTCATCGCGCGGAAGGCCGACAGCGGATACAGCACGAGGCCGACATCGGCGCCGCGCAGTTCGTCCACCGTGTACAGCGGGGTCGAACCGAATTCGGTGATGTTCGCGAGGATGGGCACCTTCACCGCGGCGGCGAACTTCTTGTACATGTCGAGCTCGGTGATCGCTTCCGGGAAGATCATGTCGGCGCCGGCTTCGACGCAGGCCACCGCACGGTCGATCGCAGATTCCAGGCCTTCGACGGCGAGTGCGTCGGTACGCGCCATGATCACGAAATTCTCGTCGGTACGCGCATCGACGGCCGCCTTGATGCGGTCGACCATCTCCTGCTTGCTGACGATCTCCTTGTTCGGACGATGGCCGCAACGCTTCGCGCCGACCTGGTCTTCGATATGGATCGCGGCAGCGCCGAACTTGATCATCGACTTCACGGTACGCGCGACGTTGAACGCCGACGAACCGAAGCCGGTGTCGACGTCGACCAGCAGCGGCAGGTCGCAGACGTCGGT
>CAZTIF010000238.1:0-1649 GCA_964613635.1 uncultured Bifidobacterium sp.
AGCAGCTGCGCGGCGCCGCGGATGCCGCCGAGCGGGTTCTTGATCTCGTGCGCGAGGTTGCGGATCAGCTCCTTGTTCGCCTGCGTCTGGTCGAGGATTCTTTCCTCGCGATCCAGCTTCATCTGCTGCACGTTCTCACGCAATTCGAGCAGAACGGGATTGTCGGGATCGTCGGTCACGGTGACGATCATGTTCACCTGCAGCGGCGGTCGCGCGACACGCTCGAGCACGAGGTCCTCATGCTTTTCATCGAAACGATGCTCGCGTGCCTGCTCGAAGATCGCTGCGAGGCGCTCGCCATTCAGGAAAAGATCCGCAAGGCGCTGCCCCTGCAGCACCTTGAATGAACTCTCGAGCAGGCTCTCGGCCGCGGCATTCGCATAGGTGATGCGCGCATCGCGGTCGAGGATGAGCACGGCCGACACCAGCAGGTCGAGTCCGCCGAGCGAAGTGGAGAGTATGTTCACGATGGGAGACCAAAAAAAATCGGGGCCGCGATGCGGCCCCGGATCGGGTGGCAACGATCTTATTTTAAATTACCGATCTCGCGTTTCAGCGCCTCGATATTCTTTTCCGCGCGTGCGATCTCTTCCTTCATCAGCCCGACCCGTTCCTGATACTTCGCATAGTTGCGCTCGTTGCCCTGCCGCTCGGGCTCGCCGTTCTGGTACTCCTTGCGCAGTTCGGCAAGGCGGGACTCTTCGGCGCGCACCTCGTCGAGCAGGATCTGCATGCGGTCCTGGTCGCGGCGCTTTTGCACCTGGCTGTCGATGCGCGGGAAATTCGGGTCGGCCTTTGCCTGCGTCACCGACGCCGGCGCCGGAATGGCCGACAAGCCATCGGTGGACAAACGGCGGCAGCCGCGGGTGTCGCCGGTATTGCGGTATTCCCGCACGCCGTTCGGCTGGACGCACACATAAACGCCTTGGGCCGCCGCATCGGCGAGGATCAGGGCCGCAAGTGCTGCAAGGACGAGGGTCTTCATGGCGGGCTGTGAACGATACGAAGATGCCTACGTTTATACCAGAAAGTGGCCCACTTCGTTAATACAAATGCAACAATGCGAAGCAAAAAAGGGCGGCACGGGCCGCCCTTTCGCTACTGTCTCGCAGGAATTACAGCGAGTAGTACATGTCGAACTCGATCGGGTGCGTCGTCATGCGGAAGCGGGTGACTTCCTGCATCTTCAGCTCGATGTAAGCGTCGATCATGGTGTCGGTGAACACGCCGCCACGGGTCAGGAACTCGCGATCCTTGTCCAGGCATGCCAGCGCTTCGTCGAGCGATGCGCAGACGGTCGGGATCTTTGCATCTTCTTCCGGCGGCAGGTGGTACAGGTCCTTCGATGCTGCCTCGCCCGGGTGGATCTTGTTCTGCACGCCGTCCAGGCCGGCCATCAGCAGCGCAGCGAAGCACAGGTACGGGTTGGCCGACGGATCCGGGAAGCGGGTCTCGATGCGGCGGCCCTTCGGGTTCGCCACGTGCGGAATGCGGATCGATGCCGAACGGTTGCGAGCCGAGTAGGCCAGCTTGACCGGAGCCTCGAAGCCCGGCACCAGGCGCTTGTACGAGTTGGTGCCCGGGTTGGTGATCGCGTTGAGCGCCTTGGCGTGCTTGATGATGCCGCCGATGTAGTACAGCGCGAACTC
>CAZTIF010000239.1:0-1643 GCA_964613635.1 uncultured Bifidobacterium sp.
CAGAACAACGTGCAGGGTTCGTGCGACATGGGTTCGTTCCCGCATGAGCTGCCGGGCTACCGGCATGTGTCCGATAGCACCGTGCGCGCCGAATTCGAGGCGCACTGGGGTGTGACGCTGAATGCGGAGCCGGGGCTGCGCATTCCGAACATGTTCGAGGCGTCGATGGACGGCAGCTTCCGCGGCCTGTACGTGCAGGGCGAGGACATTGTGCAGTCCGACCCGAACACCCAGCATGTGGCCGATGCGCTGATGGCGATGGAATGCCTGGTCGTGCAGGACATCTTCCTGAACGAGACCGCGAAGTACGCGCATGTGTTCCTGCCGGGCTCGTCCTTCCTCGAGAAGGATGGCACGTTCACGAACGCCGAGCGGCGCATCTCGCGCGTGCGCAAGGTGATGCCGCCGGAGGCAGGCTATGCGGACTGGGAAGTCACGCAGCTGCTGGCGAATGCGCTCGGCTATCCGATGAACTATGCGCATCCGTCCGAGATCATGGCCGAGATTGCCGCGCTGACGCCGACCTTCCGCGGCGTCACTTACGAGAAGATCGAGAAGCTCGGCAGCGTGCAGTGGCCGTGCAACGAGCATGCGCCGGACGGCACGCCGATCATGCACGTCGATGCTTTCGTGCGCGGCAAGGGCCGCTTCATGATCACGAAGTATGTCGCGACCGACGAGAAGGTCACGCGGCGCTTCCCGCTGCTGCTGACGACCGGCCGCGTCCTCTCGCAGTACAACGTCGGCGCCCAGACCCGGCGGACCGCGAACCGGACCTGGTATCCGGAGGACGTCCTCGAGATCCATCCCCACGACGCCGCCGAGCGCGGCATCGCCGACCACGACGCCGTCTCGCTCGCGAGCCGCGCGGGCGAGACCGTCCTGCGGGCCCGGGTGACCGAGCGCGTGCAGCCGGGGGTCGTCTACACGACCTTCCATTTCCCGGATTCGGGCGCGAACGTCGTCACGACCGAGTCCTCGGACTGGGCGACCAATTGTCCCGAGTACAAGGTCACCGCCGTCGAGGTCCGCAAGGCCTCGAAGCCCTCGGCCTGGCAGCTCGAGCACGCGGCGCGCAGCCGGACCCAGTCGGAGCTGCTGGCCCACCGCCTGCGGCGAGACGAGGGAGCCCCGCAGTGAGCCTCGCGGCAAAGGCGGATGCAGCGGCGGCGAGGACAGTGCCGGCCGATCCCGCGCCGGTCGGGGCGAGCGACGTCGGGGCCCACGTCGTTCGCGGGGGCGGGCTCGAGCCGACCCGGGAATGTGTCGCCCAGGAGACCGCCGTGTCTCTCGAGCTCGACGGGACGCCCCACGTCGTCATGCTCGCGACCCCTGCCGATCTCGAGGACTTCGCCCTGGGCTTCTGCCTGACGGAGGGCTTGATCGACGAGCCGAGCGACCTCGAGGCCTGCGAGATCCGCCTGCGCGAGAAGGGCATCGTGTTGTCGCTCCGCGTCTCGGCCCGCTGTGCGGGGCGCGGCGAGACGCGGCGGCGCAACCTGACGGGTCGGACCGGCTGCGGGCTCTGCGGGACGGACGATCTCGATCGCGTCGTCCGGCTCCCGGAGCGGGCGCTGCCCTCGACCTCGATCGGCGCTGCCGCCTTCGAGCGCGCGATGCACGAGCTGGGCCTCCGCCAACCC
>CAZTIF010000240.1:0-1641 GCA_964613635.1 uncultured Bifidobacterium sp.
AGTACTCGCGCTGGCTCTTCTCCATCTGGCGCTTGACGCGGCCGCGGATGCGCTTTTCGACCTGCAGGATGTCGAGCTCGGCCTCGAGCTGCCCCAGCAGGTGCTCATGGCGCTTGGCGACATTGAAGATCTCGAGGATGCGCTGCTTCTGCTCGAGCTTCAGCGGCAGGTGTGCGGCGATGGTGTCGGCCAGGCGGCCGGCGTCGTCGATGCCCGCGAGCGAAGTCAGGATCTCCGGCGGGATCTTCTTGTTCAGCTTCACGTACTGGTCGAACTGCTGGACGATCGCGCGACGCATCGCCTCGACCTCGGCCTCGTCACCCGCCTCGGACTCCACCGGCGACAGGTCGGCCATGAAGTGGGTTTCGGATTCGCTGATCAGGTGGATGCGCGCACGCTGCGCACCTTCGACCAGCACCTTCACGGTGCCGTCCGGCAGCTTCAGCATCTGCAGGATGTTGGCGATACAGCCGATCTCATAGATGTCGTCGGCCGAGGGCTCGTCCTTGGTGGCCGCTTTCTGCGCAGCCAGCATGATGCTCTTGCCCTGCTCCATCGCTGCCTCGAGCGCCTTGATCGACTTCGGGCGGCCGACGAACAGCGGAATCACCATGTGCGGGAAGACGACGACGTCCCGCAACGGCAGCAGCGGCAGTTGAGTGGGTTCGGAAAATTGTGCAGTGATCGTCATGGCGAGCCTTTATAGAAACCTGTGATGCATCTGGGCACGAAAGGCTGGAAAGCAAGCCCCGCGTCCGGACAAATTTACATCCGTCACAGCGAGCCGGTCATCGGAAATAGAGTATCGAATGCCGCCAATTTCCGCTGTAACTGGCGCGACTAGTCGATGCATCATCTATTTCAGACGGGAAAAGAACGAAAAAAGCCACGCGAGAGGATTTTCCCGGTGGCTTTTCAATGGAAGCCTGTGTGCTTTGCAGTGGAGTCGATTGTACTGCGTTTGTTCAAAAAACGTCCGAAAGCTGATGTTTTCGGCGGGTTTTTATGTTTTGGCCCGTGCTTTTCGGACGATTTTCATAAAAAGAAAGGCACCCGCAGGTGCCTTTCGGATCACTTCGCTCCCGAGACTTTCGGTTGCTCGTGGTAGATGAGCAAGGGCTTGGCGCCGTTGGTGATCGTGTTTTCGTCGATCACGACTTTCGCGACGTTTTGCTGGTTCGGCAGGTCGAACATCACGTCCATCAGCGAATGCTCGACAATCGATCGCAGGCCACGGGCACCAGTACGGCGCGCGAGCGCCTTTTTCGCAATCGCCTGCAGCGCAGCCGGGCGCACTTCGAGTTCGGCGCCTTCCATCTCGAGCAGCTTCGTGTACTGCTTGATCAGCGCATTCTTCGGTTCGAGCAGGATCTGGATCAGCGCCTCTTCGGTCAGCTCGGTCAGCGTCGCGACCACCGGCAGGCGGCCGACCAGTTCCGGGATCAGGCCGAACTTGATCAGGTCTTCCGGTTCGACATCCGACATCTTCTGGCTGTCTGCCTGGCCCGACTTGCTCTTCACGGTGGCGGAGAAGCCGATGCCGCTCTTTTCCGAGCGGTCGGAAATGATTTTCGCGAGGCCGTCAAACGCGCCGCCGCAGATGAACAGGATGTTGGTCGTGTCGATCTGCACGAAGTCCTG
>CAZTIF010000241.1:0-1632 GCA_964613635.1 uncultured Bifidobacterium sp.
GTTCAAAGCACTGGACGAACGAACACGTATCGAGCGCGGCATCTACGCTGCGAAACCACTCGGGGTCATGAAATACGACGTCACTATCCAGCAAAGCCACCCTTGAATAGCCCAGACTTTTGGCTTCTGCGATTCCGATGTTGAGCAAGCGCTCCTTCTGCCACACAAGGTCGCCATCTGACACTTGAACCAGGTGGTCGGCATCCTTTTCGCAGAGATCGAAGTCGGAGTTGCGTGACCACTCGACCGTCAGCAGATTGATGCCGAGATGCCTGCGGAAGACTTCATAATTGCTCTTCCTTAGTTCGCCGCGGAAGGGGTTGTAGTAGCTTGTGATTGCCAGCAGGTCCATCAAGTCAAACTTTCTGAAAACATTCCGCTCGTCCGCGCGCTTCGCCCAACATTTTTTTCAAAATTTGTGCGGTGTTGGCTGCCCCATCCGTTGAAACGCATCCATTCGGCGAAAAGTCGACCAGCGCCTCAATGGCACCGGCAATCTCGACCGCAGACCAGTGATCGTGGCCTTTGACAAGCATTCCGAGCTCTCCGAACCGGTCGATCTGAAAATGCTGGTCGTGATGCGTGCAACTGGCAAAAGCGAGAACGGGTTTTCGCAGGCTGAGCGCCTCGATCAGCGTGTTGTAGCCGCCCATGCAGACCACCGCCCGACATTGCTGCATCAATTCATCGAGGTTCGCCACGCTGTCATGCAGTACCAGAGCATCAGGTTTCATGCGATGGATGTCTGCCCGGTCATCCGCTGACATCAGCGGGCCGCATACCGCATGTACGGGGTAGAGGTCTTTCGATAAATACTCGACCGCTGCAATCCACTTTTTCAGCCATGACGCGCCCATGGGATTGCCGCCGCCAATCGTCAGCAAAATCCCCTTGGTATGTGCGGTCGGTGGAGCGGAAACCTGTTTCCTCGTGAATCCTGTCTGAAATACCGGAATGCCGGACAATGCGACATTCAGATACGAGTCCAGCGAGGGCAGGGGAAACACGGCGGGATCCACATGATGAAAGACTGCATCGTAATGCTCGCGCAGGCATTGGTTGATCCACTCGGGCGAGACCTGCGAATCGAAATGGTCGCTTCTCGGAGAGGCGCGAACGGAGCACAGCATGAGGGGGCGCGGCGTCGAATTTCTCACTTCCACCATCAGTTCATCGAGGCTCGAGCCAAAGCGGCCAGGGGAAAACGGAAAGTATTCCGTGATGACGATGTCAGGCCGGTTCGCCCGATACCCTTCCACCAGGATCCTGCTTTGTTCAGCCAGGCACTCGCTGGCAGACATGTTTGGCTCGACTGACATGATTTTCGTCTTCGCCGCCCATTTCCAATGGATGGGCGGAAGCTGTACGAAGTGAACGGCTTCGTTCAGCACGAAGTCAACCGGCTTGCCTCCACAATAAATGGTGACTTCTGCAAATTTGATGAGCTCGTCAGCGATGGCAGATATTCGTGCGAGATGGCCGATGCCGACGCCAAACTGCAGGATGCTCGAAATTCTCATACGGTCGGATCGAAATGCAGCCAAATCTTTTCGACCAGCGCGGAAGCATCCGATCGGGCAGGCACCAACGCCGCTTGATAAATCCCCTGTTCCAGTGATTCACGCGAAGACT
>CAZTIF010000242.1:0-1628 GCA_964613635.1 uncultured Bifidobacterium sp.
GCGCACGATGTCGGCGAGCTTGTCGCGCATGCCTTTCATCGCGAACATCAGGCTGTTGCTGTCGCCGGCGCGGGTATCGATCTGCACGTCGAGGTCGCCGGCCGCGATGCGCGTGGCCACATCGACGGCGGTCGACGGCTCGCCGCCGAGCTGCTGTGTCAGTCCGCGGGTGATGAACCATGCCGCAACAAGGCCGACCAGCACGGCGATGACGCCGAGGATGATCATCAGGCGTTGCGCGCTTTCATAACCGGCGCGGGCATCGTCGCTGGCCTGGTGCGACAGCTTGGATTCCAGCGCAGCCAGTTCACCGAGGTCGCCCATCAGCTTGCGCTGAACAGGCCGCACTTCTTCGATCAGTACCTTGGTCGCCTCGGCACTCTTGTTCTGCAAGCCCAGCTCGATGCCCCGCGCGATCGGCGCGGCAATGGCCACATGCTGCTCGCGGATGTGCTTGAGCAGTGTACGCTCGTCTTCGGTGGTACTTGGGTGCTCGAACAGGCGGCCGAGCTTCTCGTCGGCAGCGGCAAACTTCTTCTCGCCATCCTTGATGCGGTCGACTTCGGGCTGCATCTCGTGCATCTGCGTCAGCAGCACCACGTTACGCACAGCGATCATGCGGTCGAACACGCTGGCGCGCATCGCCATGATCTGCTCGACCTGGGCGTTGTTGACCGATGCGATCTGGTCGATATTGGCCTGCATGCCGGCCATCCGGTTCAGGCCCAGCAGCAGTAACGCTACCAGGAAGACGAGGAGCAGCGCAAAGCCGGCAAACAGCCGGGTGCCTACTTTGAGGTTGGAGAAATTCATGGAAGCTCCGGATGCGGGGGTGGTGATTCAGCGGTCAGGAAGTCGGGCGGCCTGGCGGACGGCCATCGCGGTGTACGGATGGCCGGCGCCGGCCGGCTCAGGCGGCAATGCTGTCGATCAGCCCCATGTCGGCCGACGACATCAGCCTGTCGATGTCGACCAGGATCAGCATGCGCTCGTCGAGCGTGCCGAGGCCAATCAGGTAATCGGTGTTGAACGCGGTGCCCATCTCGGGCGCCGGACGGATCTGCGACGGCGCCAGCGTGGTCACGTCGGACACGCTGTCGACCACCATGCCGACCACGCGGCCGGCGATGTTCAGGATGATCACGACGGTGAACTGGTCATAGGTCGGTTCGCCGAGATTGAAGCGGATGCGCATGTCGACGATCGGCACGATGATGCCGCGCAGGTTCACCACGCCCTTGATGAAGTCGGGCGCGTTGGCGATGCGGGTCACGGTCTCGTAGCCGCGGATCTCCTGCACTTTCAGGATGTCGATGCCGTACTCTTCGGCGTCGAGCTTGAAGGCGAGAAATTCGCGCGACGCGGGGTCGTTGGCGGACGTGTCGTCTTGCGGTTCAAGCGTTTCGGTTTGCATGGGTAGTCCAGTCGGTGAGGGTTGATGCCGTGTTTTACGACAGCTTAGCCAGTGGTCTTGAATGAGGATGGGCGGAGCAGACGCGGAATCGCGCGGCTTTTTTCACCAACCCGCCCTTGCCCCGCGCAGCAACGCGGAATCGTCGACGATCAGTACCCGGGTCTTTGCAGCCATGGCTCGGCGCATCCGGATCAGAACTCTTCCCATTCGTCCG
>CAZTIF010000243.1:0-1621 GCA_964613635.1 uncultured Bifidobacterium sp.
GACCCCGGGCCGGCCGGCAGGTACAATCGCCGCTGCCGGACTGTGCCGGCCCATCCGACCATACTGCAGAAAAGAACAAAAAAGATGAAACTCAAGACGACGGCAATCCTCCTGATCGCAGCGGCCCTGGGCGGCTGCGGCGGCATCTACCAGATCTCGCGCCATCCGGGCTTCGAGGGCACGCGCGCCGACTTCCAGCGCGACGAACTGGTCTGCAACCAGCGCAACTTCTTCGTCTTCTCCGACCCGTCCGACACCACGCAGACGATCTACATGACCGGCCGCTTCATGGCCTGCATGACGGAAAAAGGCTGGCGCTACTCGCTGAAGGAACGCAAGTTCTCGCTGGCCAAGGCTGCGGGCGCGTAAGCGCCTTCAGCCTACGCCAAGATAGATCCGGCGTATCCGGTCGTCCTGCGCCAGCTCGGCCGCGCTGCCCTGCTGCGCGACGTGACCATGCTCCAGCACGTATGCACGGTCGGCGATGTGCAGCGCCGACTGCGCGTCCTGCTCGGCCATCAGGATCGCGACGCCGTCGTTGCAGATCTTGCGGATCGCATCGAAGATCTCCAGCTTCAGCCGGTGCGCGATGCCGACCGACGGCTCGTCGAGCAGCAGCAGCTTCGGCGCGCCCATCAGCGCGCGGCCGATCGCGACCATCTGCTGCTGGCCGCCGGACAGCGTGCCGACCACCTGCTGCGCGCGCTCCTTCAGGATGGGGAACAGCGCGAACACCCGCTCGAAATCCGCCGCCACCGCCGCCTTGTCGCGGCGCAGGTAGGCGCCCAGTTGCAGGTTCTTCAGCACGGTCAGCTCGGCGAACAGCCGCCGCCCTTCCGGGCAGTGGCAGATGCCCAGCCCCACCACCTGCTCGGTCGAGCAGCGGTGCAAGGACTGGCCTTCGAATTCCAGCGTGCCCTGCGAAGGCAGGGCGCGCGAGACCACCTTCAGCAGCGTCGACTTGCCGGCGCCGTTCGGCCCCAGCACCGTCACCAGCTCGCCCGGCGCGATCTGCAGGCTGACGTCCTCCAGCGCGACCGCCTTGCCGTAGGCGGCGGTCAGATGGCGCAGCTCGAGCATCATGCGCCCTCCTCTTCTGCCGCCTGCCGGCCGATGTAGGCCTCGATCACGCGCGGATGGCTGACGATGTCCTGCGGCGAGCCTTCGGCGATCACTTCGCCGAAATCCAGCGCGACCACGCGCGACACCAGCTGCATGAACTCGCGCAGCTTGTGCTCGATCAGCAGGATGGTCAGGCCCTTGTCCTGGTGCAGCCGGCGGATCAGCGCGGAGATGGCTTCGATCTCGGCGCTGCCGAGGCCGGCGAAGGGTTCGTCCAGCAGCAGCAATTGCGGATCGGTCGCCAGCGCGCGCGCGATCTCGAGCCGGCGCAGGTCGCCGTAGGACAGCAACTCGGACGGCGTGTCGGCCTTGGCCGCCAGGCCGACCTGCTCCAGCAGCCGCAGCGCGCGCGCGCCGAGGTCGGCGTCCTGCACGCGCGGCCCGAGGCTGCCGACCAGCACGTTCTCGATCACCGTCAGGCCGACGAAGGGCCGGCACAGCTGGAAGGTGCGCGCCATGCCGAGGTTGACGATCTTGTGCGGCTTCAGGCCGCGCAGCG
>CAZTIF010000244.1:0-1588 GCA_964613635.1 uncultured Bifidobacterium sp.
GGCTTCGTGCGCGCCTTCGCCGAAGCGGCCCTGGTCGGCGGACTGGCCGACTGGTTTGCGGTGACGGCCTTGTTCCGGCAGCCGCTGGGCCTGCCGATACCGCACACCGCGATCATCCCGGCCAACAAGGACAGGCTGGCCGACGGCATCGCCGACTTCCTGCAGCAGAATTTCCTCACGCGGCGCGTGCTGGTCCAGCAGCTGGCGTGGCTCGATGGCGCCGCCCTGCTGTGCGCGACGCTGCGTGACGAAGCGCGCCGGCGCTGGCTGGCCGGACAGCTGGCCAGCGCCGCCGGCTCGGCGCTGCGTCCCGGCGCGCTGCTGGCCGACTGGCTGCACGGACAATTGGCGCGGCAGCGGCATCACCACTGGTTCGAGCAGGTCATTGCCTGGGTTCGACGGGCGCTCGGCCAGCATCATGCGGACATCTACCAGAAAGTCAGCGAAAAGAGCCCGCGCTGGATGCCGCGGCGCGTGAACGACGAGCTGTACCAGCGGCTGATGGAGGGCCTCGACGAGTTGCTCGACGACTTGCTTGCGCCGGACAGCGCGGCGCGGCAGCAGTTCGCGCAGGCATTGCGCGAGCAGGCAGTCCGGCTGGCGGCCGGCGAGCGCGACGCGGCCATCCTCGGCGCGCTGTCCGGGGCCCGCGCCGGTGCGCCCGCGGGCATGCTGGCAGGGCAGCTGGAGGCTTCGCTGGCCGGCATCGCGGATCGTCTCGATGCCGACCCGGCGCTGCGGGCGGCGCTGAACCGCTGGCTGCGCCGGCAGGCGGTGGTGTTGCTGGTGCGCCGGCGCGCGGCCATCGTCGGGCTGGTGCGCCGCGTCATCGATGGCTGGGATGCGCAAACCGCTGCCGACCGCGTCGAGGCGCGCGTCGGCGACGACCTGCAGTTCATCCGCATTACCGGCACGCTGGTGGGCGGGGCGGTCGGCACCTTGCTTCATACAATTTCAATAATATTCTGACAAAGCATTCCCCTTCCTGCCGGCTGCTGTAACAATACTGTCACATGGCGCGGATACAGTTCGTTGCCATGAATACCATCACACCCACGCACCACGAGGCGCTGACCACCATGAGTGTACCGATCGCGGAAACCGGAGAGGTCGCCGTCGCGCGCCCGAACCCGCCCGCCCATCATGCAAGCGCTGCCAAATGGCAGGACTTCCTTTTCCACAAACTGACGCTGGCCTTCGCGGCGCTGGTGCTGCTGATCCTGGCCGGCATCATCGGCTCGCTGGTGGTTGGTGCGTGGCCTGCGCTCCGGCATTTCGGCCCCGGCTTCGTCACGCGGATTGAATGGGATCCGGTGAACCAGGAATACGGCGCGCTGATCGCGATTGCCGGCACGGTGATTTCTTCGACGATTGCGCTGCTGATTGCCTTTCCGGTCAGCTTCGGCATCGCGCTGTTCCTGACCGAGATCTGCCCGCCCTGGCTGAAGCGCCCGCTCGGCACCGCGGTCGAACTGCTGGCCGGCGTGCCCAGCATCATCTACGGGATGTGGGGCCTGTTCGTGTTTGCGCCGCTGTTCGCCGACCATGTGCAGCCGCTGCTGGCCGCGACGCTGGGCCAGCTGCCGCT
>CAZTIF010000245.1:0-1571 GCA_964613635.1 uncultured Bifidobacterium sp.
ACCTTGTTCACGCCGGTCTCCGGGTTCAGTTCGCACATCAGCAGGCAGTGGTCGACCCAGTGCGCGCCGGCGCCGGTAATGTTGTCCGGCCACGGGTCCGGGTTGGTGGTGCCGACTTCGGTGCCGACATATTCCTTCTGCGCGTACAGGCGCATCTCATGGCCGCTCGGCAGCTTGAACTGCAGCATGCGGCCGGTCGCGGGCAGGTCGCCCTCCGGCAGTTCGGTGACCTTGATGCCGTGCTGCTCGATGCGGGTCTTGAACGAATCGAGGTCGCTGTCCTTCTCGCATTTGTAAGCGACGTGGTTCATGCCGGCCTGGTTCGACGGCGTCAGGATGATCGAGTAGCGATCCCACTCGTCCCAGCACTTCAGGTACACGTTGCCGGACTTGTCCTCCATCGTCATTTTCATGCCCAGCACTTCCGTGTAGTGCTTCACTGCGGCCGCCATGTCCATCACCTTCAGGCTGACGTGCCCGATGCGCATAACACCCATCGCTATCTCCTTATTTTACGGTTGCAGGTGGGGTGGCCTGCGCTTGGAACCCCTTCGTAAACGGTTTCACGAACTTGCCTGCGACTTCGAGCACCACCTCCGACGTGGGACCCACCCGGCAGGCCAGGGTATAGCCCTGGCATTCCTCTTCTTCCGTCACATGCGCGCGGCTGACCGGCCCGAGCGTCTCGACCGTGCCCTCCACGATCTTCACCTTGCACACGCCGCAGCCGCCGTTCACGCAGCCGACCGGAATGCCCTTGCGGCCGAGCAGCGTCATGCCCTTCAGCAGGTTCTCGCCGATCGCGCACGCATAGGTCTCGCCGGTCTGCATGATCGTCACCTGCTTCTTCGGACGGAAGTCGAACATGGCGCCTCCTCAGACCCGCTTGAACAGCGCGCTGCGCGGCTTCGACGCATCGGCGGCGGTGATGAACTTCTCCGCATAGATGTCGCGCTCGTACAGCCGTCCCTGCATCAGCGCGCCGAGGCAGGCCTCGATCATCGGCGGCGGCCCGCACAGATAGGCCTTGTGCCCGGAGAAGTCGCCGTTGAAGTGCTTGACGGCCGCTTCATGCACGAAGCCCTTCAGGCCATCAAAGCCGGCCGCGTCTTCCGACAAGGCCGGGATGTAGGTGAAATTCGAATGCTGCTGCGCGAGCGCCTTGAACTCGTCGTCGTAGTACAGCTCGGCGGCATTGCGCTGGCCGTAGACCAGCGTGATCGGCTGCGTGCAGCCTTGCGCGAGCAGGTCGAGAATCATCGAGCGCGGACTGGAAAGACCCGAGCCGCCGGCCATGAAGATCATCGGCGCGTCCGCCGACGTGCGCACGAAGAAGCGGCCGTATGGGCCGGTCACATGCAGCTTGTCGCCCGCCTCCAGCTTTTCGTGCAGGTAGGTCGTGCCTGCGCCGCCGGCGATGATGCGCACATTGATCTCCAGCTCGCCGGTGCGCGCGATCTCTTCCGGCGAATTCGCGATCGAGAACGGACGGTCGCCTTCGATGCCCGGCAGCGCGATCTGCACATACTGGCCGGCCTGGAAGTCGATCGGCTTGTCCAGCTTCAGCCAGA
>CAZTIF010000246.1:0-1542 GCA_964613635.1 uncultured Bifidobacterium sp.
AAATTCCATACCTTTTCAGTCAACCGCACTCCCCTGCGCCACAGCGCGTGAGTTATCTTCATGGAAAACTTCAAAGAAAAAATCCATGAGACGTCTCGCCATCCTGCTCCTGCTGGTCGCCAGTCCGCTCTGGGCGCAGAACCCGAACCGGCTGCCGCCCTGCCCCAAGCCGGACCTGTCCAAAAACTCGGACGTGGGATGGGGCGGTCGCACCTGGCACTGGAACGACTGCTGGGGTCGTTATGTGATCGCACTCGACAAGGAACTGCGCAATACGGTGCTTGAAGGCGAGTGGCAGTTCGGCAAACTGAATGGCCAGGGCATGTATGCGATGCCCGACGGCCGGAAATACACCGGCGGATTCAAAGACTTCCTGCGCCACGGCCAAGGACAGCTGACGATGTCGAACGGCGATCGGTATACAGGAGAGTTCAATGCCGATGCGTTCGAGGGACAAGGCACGTATACCTTCGCCAGCGGAGCCCGGTATGTCGGCGAATTCAAGGGCGGCCGTTTCCACGGCCAAGGCACCTACCATTTCGCGCAGGGCGACAAATATGTTGGCGAATTCCGCGACGGCAAACGCGCCGGCGCCGGGGCTTACACCGGCACCGACGGCACTCGGTATGTCGGCGAGTACAAGGATGGGGCCATGCATGGCCAGGGCAGTTATCACTTCCCGAACGGCGACATCTATGTCGGCGAATTCAGGAACAACAATTTCCACGGGCCCGGCATCCTGACCACCCACGACGGCCATCGACAGGAAGGCTTCTGGGAAAACGACAAGCTCGTGCGCGAGACCGAGATCGGCAGCGGGGATGTCGAGACGGCGCTGGAGGAAGAGCGACGCGAGCTGGCGGAAGAGCGCCGCCGCCTCGAAGAGGAAAGGCGCAATCTGGAACAGGCGCGGGAGGACGATGATCCAACCCCGCCCGCGCGCAAGGACAGCGACAAGCAGGTCATGGCCGGCTCGGGCTTCGTCATCACCCCGGATGGTTACATCGTCACGAACTATCACGTGATCGAGGGCGCGACCGAACTGACCGTGCGCACCACGGCCGGAAAGACCTATGCGGCGAGGGTAGCGAAGATCGACCCGGCGCATGACCTGGCCGTGCTGAAAATAGCCGCCGCCGGCCTGCCCTATGTGCCGATCGCGGATTCGGCCGGCGTGAAGAAAGGCACGGCGGTGCTGACCGGCGGCTTCCCGCAGATTCTCGTGCAGGGCATCGAACCGAAGATCACCGACGGCATCATCAGCTCACTGGCCGGCGTCCGCGATGACGCCACCCGCTTCCAGATCTCGAACCCTATACAGCCCGGCAATTCCGGCGGCCCGCTGTTCACGCTCGATGGCAACGTGGTCGGCATCGTCTCGGCCAAGCTGTCGGACCGCACGATGCTAAGGGAATTCAACAGCATCCCGCAGAACGTGAATTTCGCGGTGAAGTCGCGGCACTTGCTCGACCTGCTGAGGGAAATGCGCACAGTGAGGCTGCCGCCGCCGAACCCGAAACGGAAATTCCCGACCACCGAGGA
>CAZTIF010000247.1:0-1541 GCA_964613635.1 uncultured Bifidobacterium sp.
ATGATCAAGGGCAAGGGCGGCCGTTTCCGTCAGAACCTGCTGGGCAAGCGCGTCGACTACTCGGGCCGCTCGGTCATCGTGGTCGGCCCGCAGCTGAAGCTGCACCAGTGCGGCCTGCCGAAGCTGATGGCGCTTGAGCTGTTCAAGCCGTTCATCTTCAACAAGCTGGAACTGATGGGCCTGGCGACCACGATCAAGGCCGCGAAGAAGCTGGTCGAAGTGCAGGAGCCGGTGGTCTGGGACATTCTCGAAGAGGTGATCCGCGAGCACCCGGTGATGTTGAACCGCGCACCGACGCTGCACCGCCTCGGCATCCAGGCATTCGAGCCGGTGCTGATCGAAGGCAAGGCGATCCAGCTGCACCCGCTGGTCTGCGCGGCGTTCAACGCCGACTTCGACGGCGACCAGATGGCCGTCCACGTGCCGCTGTCGATCGAAGCGCAGATGGAAGCGCGCACGCTGATGCTGGCGTCGAACAACGTGCTGTTCCCGTCCAACGGCGAACCGTCGATCGTGCCGTCGCAGGATATCGTGCTGGGCTTGTACTACGCGACCCGCGAGAAGATCAACGGCAAGAACGAGGGCATGATGTTCCCGGACGTGTCGGAAGTCATTCGCGCGTACGACAACAAGGAAGTCGAACTGACCACCCGCATCACGGTGCGTATCACCGAATACGTGCGCGTGGCGGGCACCGACGACTTCGAGAAGAAGATCAACCGCTACGAGACCACGATCGGCCGTGCGATCCTGTCCGAGATCCTGCCGAAAGGCCTGCCGTTCTCGGTGCTGAACCGCGCGCTGAAGAAGAAGGAAATCTCGAAGCTGATCAACACCTCGTTCCGCAAGTGCGGACTGCGTGCGACGGCCGTATTCGCCGACCAGCTGATGCAGTCGGGCTTCCGTCTGGCGACCCGTGCCGGCATCTCGATCTGCGTCGATGACATGCTGGTGCCGCCGCAGAAGGCGACCATCATTGCGCAGGCCGAGCATGAAGTGAAGCAGATCGAACAGCAGTATTCGTCCGGTCTGGTCACCTCGGGCGAGCGCTACAACAAGGTGGTCGACATCTGGGGCAAGGCCGGCGACGAAGTCGGCAAGGCGATGATGGAGCAGCTGAAGGTCGAGGACGTCGTCAGGCGCGACGGCTCGAAGGGCACGCAGGAATCGTTCAACGCGATCTACATGATGGCCGACTCCGGTGCACGTGGTTCGGCAGCGCAGATCCGCCAGCTGGCCGGCATGCGCGGCCTGATGGCCAAGCCGGACGGCTCGATCATCGAGACGCCGATTACCGCGAACTTCCGCGAAGGCCTGAACGTTCTGCAGTACTTCATCTCGACGCACGGCGCCCGCAAGGGTCTGGCCGATACCGCGCTGAAGACCGCGAACTCGGGTTACCTGACCCGTCGTCTGGTCGACGTCACGCAGGATCTGGTCGTGATCGAAGACGATTGCGGAACGTCGAACGGCGCGTCGATGAAGGCGCTGGTCGAGGGTGGTGAAGTCATCGAGGCTCTGCGCGACCGTATCCTCGGCCG
>CAZTIF010000248.1:0-1514 GCA_964613635.1 uncultured Bifidobacterium sp.
CAGCCACGCTGACCTGCTGAAGAAGATCGAAGACACCAAGCAGCTCGACAAGGATGGCGAAGCCGCAATGGCGGCCGCGATCGAAAGCTTCAAGAAGAGCTTCTGATCTCAACCGTAGCTAAAAGGAGCAAGCATGGCTGCTGGTAAAGAGATACGCGGCAAGATCAAGAGCGTCGAGAACACGAAGAAGATCACCAAGGCGATGGAGATGGTCGCCGCATCCAAGATGCGCAAGGCGCAGGAGCGGATGCGCGCGTCCCGTCCCTTCGGTGAAAAGGTTCGCAATATCGCCGCCAACCTCGCCGAGGCTCATCCGGAGTACACGCATCCGTTCCTCGTCAAGAAGGACAGCAGCAAGACGGTCGGCCTGATCGTCGTCACGACCGACAAGGGTCTGTGCGGCGGCATGAACACCAACGTGCTGCGCCTCGTGACGAACCGGATGCGCGAAATCGAGGCATCGGGCAGGAAGATTGCCGCTGTCGCGATCGGAAACAAGGGTCTGGGCTTCATGAACCGTATCGGCGCGAGCGTCATGGCTCAAGCGGTGCAGCTCGGCGACACGCCGCACCTCGAGAAGCTGATCGGTCCGGTGAAGGTCATGCTGGACGCGTACCAGGAAGGCAAGATCGACGAAGTCCTGCTGTGCTACACGAAGTTCGTGAACACGATGAAGCAGGAGCCGGTGGTCGAGCAACTGCTGCCGCTGACGTCGGACCGGATGGAGCCGACACGCGAGCATGGCTGGGACTATCTGTACGAGCCGGATGCGCAGACCGTGATCGATGACCTGCTGCTGCGTTACATCGAAGCGCTGGTCTATCAGTCCGTCGCTGAAAACATGGCGTCCGAACAGTCCGCGCGCATGGTCGCAATGAAGTCTGCGACCGACAACGCCGGTAACCTGATCAATGAACTGAAGCTGGTCTACAACAAGACCCGCCAGGCAGCGATCACGAAAGAACTGTCCGAGATCGTCGCCGGTGCGGCAGCGGTCTGACGCCGATCCTGCATCCGCGAAATTGAATCGAATCTAACTTTATTGAAGGAACGAAAATGGCTGAAGGCAAAATCGTTCAGTGTATCGGCGCTGTGGTTGACGTGGAGTTCCCGCGCAACGCGATGCCCAAGGTCTACGATGCGCTGAAAATGGATGGGTCGGAACTGACCCTGGAAGTTCAGCAGCAGCTTGGCGACGGCATCGTGCGCACCATTGCGCTCGGTTCGTCGGACGGCCTGCGTCGCGGCATGATGATCAAGAACACCGGCGCACCGATCACGGTGCCGGTCGGCCAGGCGACGCTCGGCCGCATCATGGACGTGCTCGGCAACGCGATTGACGAGCAGGGTCCGGTCAGCACCGCGCAGTCCGCATCGATCCACCGCAAGCCGCCGGCCTACGACGAACTGTCGCCGTCGCAGGAACTGCTCGAAACCGGCATCAAGGTGATTGACCTGGTGTGTCCGTTCGCCAAGGGCGGCAAGGTCGGCCTGTTCGGCGGCGCCGGCGTCGG
>CAZTIF010000249.1:0-1508 GCA_964613635.1 uncultured Bifidobacterium sp.
TTCGGCAGGCGCAACGCATGCGTTGCGAATTCCCTGCCTCACCCCGGCGCAGGCCAATTGCCGGTAAGTCGAGCATGCAAATTTCCGTGATTAACGAAAATCTGAAAGTCGCTGGGTCCCGGCTTGCACCGGGACGACGTTTTAAGCACCAACGCCCTCAAAACCGTCATCCCAGCGCAAGCTGGGATCCATCGTCGCATAGCCCGCAGCGCCTGCTGAGGCCAGAGGTCGATCGAACATGGGTCCCAGCTTGCACTGGGACGACGTATTGAAATGCAGCCGTCCCCAAAACTGTCGCCCCGGCGCAAGCCGGGACCCAGTGTCTTCAGCCTGATGACCTTGAACCACCAGACATCATCAAACCCCTTTCGCTGAATCGAACGGCACTCAAAGAAAAAACTTCACCGCCCCAGATCCTTCGCCGACTGTCCCGCAATTCCCCAGTTGGTACTCGGGATCTCCGAGATCATCACGCGAATGGTTTCCTTCGGCGCACCGACGGCCTCATGCAAGGCCTGCGTGACCTTTTCGATCACGGCGCGCTTCTGGTCCTCGGTGCGGCCCTCGATCATGTGAATCTGTGCGAACGGCATTCCGTTCTCCTTTCCTCAAACAGGGTTCAGGCAGCGAATTCAGGCAGCCTTCGCAGCGCGTTCCTTGCGCTCGCGGGCCATCGTCAGTGCGGCGTCCTCGATCATGTCTTCCTGGCCGCCGACCATCTTGCGACGACCCAGTTCCAGCAGGATCTCGCGCGCCGGAATGCCGTACTTCGCCTCGGCACGCTTCGCGAACAGCAGGAAGGAGCCATACACGCCCGCATAGCCGAGCGTCAGCGAATCGCGGTCGATACGGATCGGGAAGTCCATGATCGGCACCACGAGGTCGTCGGCCACGTCCTGGATGTTCCAGATGTCGACGCCGGTCGCAATGCCCATCCGGTCGCACACCGCCACCAGCACTTCCAGCGGCGTGTTGCCGGCACCGGCGCCCAGGCCCGCAGCCGCGGCGTCGATGCGGTTCGCACCGGCTTCGATGGCTGCGATCGAGTTCGCCACGCCCATCGCGAGGTTGTGGTGACCGTGGAAGCCCAGCTCGGTCTCGGGCTTCAATGCCTGGCGCACCGCGTCGATGCGCACGCGCACGTCATCCGGCAGCATGTAGCCGGCCGAGTCGGTCACGTAGATGCAGTTCGCGCCATAGCCTTCCATCAGCCTGGCCTGCTTGACCAGCCCTTCCGGCGTGTTCATGTGCGCCATCATCAGGAAACCGACCGTGTCCATCTCCATCTTGCGCGCCATCGTGATGTGCTGCTCCGCCACGTCGCCCTCGGTGCAGTGCGTCGCCACGCGGATCGTGTGCACGCCCAGTTCGCGCGCCATCTTCAGGTGATCGACCGTGCCGATGCCCGGGATCAGCAGCGCCGACACCTTCGCCTTCTTCATCAGCGGCACCACCGCGCCGAGGTATTCCTCGTCGGTGTGCGCCGGGAAGCCGTAGTTGACCGACGA
>CAZTIF010000250.1:0-1503 GCA_964613635.1 uncultured Bifidobacterium sp.
GCGCCGTTGGTGGCTGCAGCGAGCGGGCTGCATACATAGGCGACCATGGCCGCCACTTCCTTCGGTTCGATGAAACGGCGCAGCAGCGAAGTCGGCCGCGCATTCGCGAAGAAGGCCTTCGCGGCGTCGTCGAAGCTCGTGCCCTGTGCGGCAGCGAGCTTGTCGAAGAAATCTTTCGCGCCCTCGGTCAGCGTCGGGCCGGGCAGCACGCTGTTGACCGTGACGGCGGTGCCGGCGCAGGTCTCGGCGAGGCCGCGCGACACCGACAGCTGCGCCGACTTCGTCATCCCGTAGTGCACCATCTCGGCCGGCGGGCAGATGCCCGATTCGCTCGAGATGAACACGATGCGGCCGCGGTTGCGCTGCTTCATTCCCGGCAGCACCGCGCGCGACAGGCGCACGCCGCTCATCACATTCGTTTCGAAGAAGCGCTGCCAGTCGGCGTCCGGAATGTCCTCGAAGGGCTTGGGGTCGAAGATGCCCATGTTGTTGACCAGGATGTCGACCGCCGGGCCGCCGGCGACAAGCTTCGCGCAGCCCTCGGCAGTGGCCGCATCGGCGGCGATGCCGCGCAGGCTGGCCTGCGGCAGTTCCGGCAATTCAGCGCGCAGCCGTACCAGCGCCTTGTCGACGCCGGCCTCGCTGCGGCCATTCACGGTGACGGTCGCGCCCTCGGCCGCGAGCGCCTGCGCGATCGCATAGCCGATGCCGGCGGTCGAGCCGGTCACGAGCGCGTGTTGCCCTTTCAATTGAAGATCCACCTTGTCCCCATTCTTTTTTTATTATCATCCTGCGCGCAGCCACGGTGTCACTACTGCAGTCATGAACCACATGGTACAGCCCCGGCCCGGATCCCGGCAGTTCTCCGTGCCGCCCCCCCGGTGCGCCGGGGCGGGCGGATTCGCTGCGGCGCTCGCCAGTCGCTTCCCTTTCAGACGAAACGCATCGATACCGAACCGAGGTCCTGGAAGCGCACGTTCACGCTGTCGCCTGCGGCCACCGGAATCGCCTCGGTCACGCCGCCGGTCATGATGAAGGTGCCGGCCGGGATTTCCTGGCCGCGCGCGCCGAGGTGGTTCGCCATCATCGCGATCGCGGCAGCCGGATGGCCCAACACGGCAGCGCCGGCCGCCATCGCAACCACCTGGCCATTCTTCTCGAGCACGACGCCGAGCGTGCGCAGGTCGAGTTCTTCGACATTGCGCGAACGGCCGCCGATCACGAAGCGCGACGCCGACGTGTTGTCCGCCACCACGCTCTTCAGGTCGAACTTGAAATCGCGGTAGCGGCTGTCGATGATCTCGACCGCCGGGATCACGAAGTCGATCGCCGCCATCACCGCGCCGACATGGCAGCCCGGGCCTTTCAGCGGCGCCTTGGTGACCACGCATATCTCGGCTTCCACTTTCGGATGAATCAGTTCCGAGGTCTTGATGTCGCCGCCGTCCGGGCGCGACATGTAGTCGGACACGAAGCCGAACACGGGCACGTCCACGCCCATCT
>CAZTIF010000251.1:0-1493 GCA_964613635.1 uncultured Bifidobacterium sp.
TTAATGAAGCCGGTCATTGCACTTGTCGGTCGACCTAACGTCGGCAAATCCACGCTGTTCAACCGTCTCACGCGCTCGCGGGACGCGCTGGTGGCCGACCTCCCGGGCCTGACCCGTGACCGTCATTACGGCGAGGGCCGGGTCGGCAAGCGTCCTTTCCTCGTCATCGATACCGGCGGCTTCGAGCCGGTCGCGAAGGAAGGCATCATGCACGAGATGGCCAAGCAGACCAAGCAGGCGGTCGCCGAAGCCGACGTCGTGATCTTCATCGTCGACGGCCGCCAGGGCCTGACCCCGCACGACAAGACCATCACCGACTTCCTGCGCAAGTCCGGCCGCAAGGTCATGCTGGTCGTGAACAAGTCCGAAGGGATGAAGTACACCACGGTGGCCGCCGATTTCTATGAGCTCGGCCTCGGCGATCCGTACGTGATCTCGGCCGCGCACGGCGACGGCGTGCCTGACCTTGTCGAAGAGGCGCTTGACCAGGTGCTGACCCCCGACGTCGAAGAGGGTGAGGCCGATGCCAAGGTACGCGGCATCCGCATCGCCATCGTCGGCCGTCCGAACGTGGGCAAGTCGACCATGGTGAACACGCTGCTCGGCGAAGAGCGCGTGATCGCGTTCGACATGCCCGGCACCACGCGCGACTCGATCGAGATACCGTTCGAGCGCAACGGCCGTCACTACTCGCTGATCGACACCGCCGGCATTCGCCGCAAGGGCAAGGTCTTCGAGGCGATCGAGAAGTTCTCGGTGGTGAAGACGCTGCAGTCGATTTCCGAGGCCAACGTCGTGCTGCTGCTGCTCGACGCGCAGCAGGACATTTCGGAGCAGGATGCGCACATCGCCGGTTTCGTGCTGGAGGCGGGCAGGGCGCTCGTGGTCGGCGTGAACAAGTGGGACGGGCTGGACAAGGACAAGCGCGACGATGTGAAGCGCGAGATCGAACGCAAGCTGTCCTTCCTGTCGTTCGCGAACATGCATTTCATCTCGGCGCTGAATGGCACCGGGATTGTTCCGATGATGAAATCCATCGATTCTGCTTATGCAGCCGCGATGGCCAAGCTGCCGACGCCGCAACTGACGCGTGCGCTGCAGGAAGCTGTCGATCACCAGCAGCCGCGGCGCAAGGGCGCGGTAAGGCCGAAGCTGCGCTATGCGCACCAGGGCGGCCAGAATCCGCCGGTGATCGTCGTGCACGGCAATTCGCTCGACGCGATCGACGCGAACTACAAGCGCTACCTCGAAAAGCACTTCCGCGATTGCTTCAAGCTCACGGGGACGCCCCTGCGCATCGAGTTCCGTTCCGGAAAAAACCCCTTCACGAAGGCGGAATAGTCCACACTTTGTGCAATGCGGTTTGCCAGCGCTAGGCAAAATCGATTACATTCGCTGCAGGCAGTGATTTGGGCGCTTGTCTTTTTCAGCGCCGACACAATCTCCTGAACTTTAGAAAAACACGGAGCTTCCATGAGCAATAAAGGGCAACT
>CAZTIF010000252.1:0-1475 GCA_964613635.1 uncultured Bifidobacterium sp.
GCGCTCGGCACTTTCGGCAGGCCCGGCATGGTCATGATGTCGCCGCAGATCATCACGATGAACTGCGCGCCGGCGGCCAGCCGCACTTCGCGCACGTTCACGATGTGGCCGCTCGGCGCGCCGCGCAGCGTCGGGTCGGTGCTGAATGACGACTGCGTCTTGGCCACGCAGATCGGATAGCGTCCGTAGCCCGCGTCCTCGAACGCCTGCAGCTGCTGCTTCACCTTCGCCGGTGCGCTGATGTCGGCTGCGCCATACACCTTGGTCGCGACCTTCTTCATCTTCTCCCACAGCGAATCGCTGTCGTCGTAGACAAACTGCCCCTGCGCGCCGCGCTCGGCCAGCCGCACGACTTCCCGCGCGAGCGCCTCGGCGCCGGCGCCGCCCTTGGCCCAGTGCTCGGCCAGCACCACATTCACGTCGAGCGCCTTCATGCGGTCGGTCACCAGTGCGATCTCGGCGTCGGTGTCGGCAGTGAAGCGGTTGATCGACACCACGCAGGGCAGGCCGTAGTTCTTCGTCACGTTCTCGACATGGCGCTCGAGGTTGACCAGCCCCTTCTTCAGCGCGCCGAGGTCTTCGGTATTGAGTTCCTTCACATCCTTGCCGCCGTGGTACTTCAGCGCGCGGATGGTCGCCACCAGCACGCAGGCCGACGGCATCAGGCCGGTCTTGCGGCACTTGATGTCGATGAATTTTTCCGCGCCGAGGTCGGCGCCGAAGCCGGCTTCGGTGACGACATAGTCGCCGAGCTTCAGCGCGCTCTGCGTGGCGATCACGGAATTGCAGCCGTGCGCGATGTTGGCGAACGGGCCGCCGTGCACGAAGGCGGGATTGTTCTCCAGCGTCTGCACCAGGTTCGGCTTCAGCGCATCCTTCAGCAGCACCGTCATTGCGCCGTGCGCGTTCAGGTCGCGCGCATGCACCGGCTTCTGCTCACGGGTGTAGCCGATCACGATGTCGCCGAGGCGCTTCTTCAGGTCCTGCACCGAGGTGGCGAGGCAGAAGATTGCCATCACTTCGGACGCGACGACGATGTCGAAGCCGTCCTGCCGCACGAAGCCGTTGGCGGTGCCGCCGGCGCCGATGACGATGTCGCGCAGTGCGCGGTCATTCATGTCGACCACGCGCTTCCAGGTGATGCGGCGCGGATCGATGTCGAGTGCGTTGCCGTGGTTGATGTGGTTGTCGATCATCGCGGCCAGCAGGTTGTTGGCCAGCGCGATGGCGGAGAAGTCGCCGGTGAAGTGCAGGTTGATGTCTTCCATCGGCACGATCTGCGCGTGGCCGCCGCCGGCCGCGCCGCCCTTGACGCCGAACACCGGGCCGAGCGAGGGTTCGCGCAGGCAGATGACGGTCTTCTTGCCGATCCGGTTCAGCGCATCGCCGAGGCCGACCGTGGTGGTGGTCTTGCCTTCGCCGGCCGGCGTCGGGCTGATCGCGGTGACCAGCACCAGCTTGCCGTCGGGCTTGTC
>CAZTIF010000253.1:0-1434 GCA_964613635.1 uncultured Bifidobacterium sp.
GCGCTCGGCATGGCGCTGAACGGCGTGGTCACCCCGCTGGCGCTGCCCCTGCTGCTGTGGGCCACGCACTGGCTCGGCGTGCTTGGGTGATACCTAGCCCAGCTCCGGCGGCCGCGGCGCCGGATGCGCCGCCTCATACGCGCGCGCCGCACGCAGCACCAGCGCATCCCCGAACATCGGGCCGACGAACTGCAGCCCGATCGGCAGGCCGTCGGACGTCAGTCCGCATGGCACCGTGATCGCCGGCTGCTGCGTCAGGTTGAACGGATAGCTGAACGGCGTCCAGCCGAGCATCGCCTGCGCATCCATCGTCTGCCGTCCCGCTTCGCGCGCGTCGAATGCCGGTATCGCCACCGTCGGCGTGACCAGCAAATCGTAACGCTGCATGAACTGCCGCATCAATGAACCGAGCGCACCGCGCCGCTGGTTCAGCTGGTGCAGCGCGGTCGCGTCGAGCTTGCCGCCCAGTTCGGCCTCGGCCGCAAAATCCGGATCGGCCAGCGCCTGCTGCGCCGGCGTCATCGCGCGCCACAGCTGCTGCGCGACCGCGAACCACAGGCCGGTGGAGATCTCGATCGGATCCTCGAAGCCGGGATCGACCTGCTCCACCAGCGCGCCCTGCGCCTCCAGCTCACGCACCGCCGCATCGACCGCGCGCGCCACTTCCGGATCCACCTGCGCATGGCCCAGCGTCGGCGAGTACGCGATGCGCAGCCCGCGGATGCCGTCATTCAACCCGATCGTGTAATCGGCGGGATCGAAAGGCAGCGCGGTCCAGTCGCGCGCATCCGGCTGCTTCATCACGTTCAGCATCAGCGCGCAGTCGGCCACGCTCATCGTGTGCGGGCCAAGGTGCGCGACGCTGCCGAACGGCGACAGCGGATACGCGGGCACGCGGCCGAAGCTCGGCTTCATGCCGACGTTGCCGCAGAACGCCGCCGGAATGCGCACGCTGCCGGCGCCGTCGGTGCCGACAGCCAGCGGGCCGAGCCCGGCCGCGACCGCTGCCGCCGCACCGCCGGACGAGCCGCCGGTCGTGCGCGAGAGCTTCCACGGATTGCGCGTGATGCCGTGCAGCGGCGAATTCGTCTCGGCCTTGCAGCCGAACTCGGGCGTGGTGGTCTTGCCGAGCAAAACAGCACCGGCCTCGCGCAGCCGCGCCGTCACCGGCGCATCGATGTCCCAGGGCTGCGCGGGGTCGATGCTGCGGCTGCCGCGCAGCGTCGGCCAGCCGCGCGTCAGGATCAGGTCCTTGATCGACGCCGGCACCCCATCCAGCGCGCCGACCGGCGCGCCTTCCCTGCGATGCCGCTGCCAGCGCGCCTCGCTGGCGCGCGCGTCGGCCAGCGCGGCCTCTGCATCCACCACGCAGTAGGCATTCAGCACCGGGTTCAGCCGCGCAATGCGGTCAAGCACGGCCTGCGTGGCGTCGAC
>CAZTIF010000254.1:0-1415 GCA_964613635.1 uncultured Bifidobacterium sp.
GAGTTGAAGTCCTCTTCCGGCAGGCCCATCTTGTGCAGGTACTCACCGGCGGCCGAGTTCATCAGGATCGCGTTGGAAGGCGACAGGTGGTCGGTGGTGATGTTGTCCGGCAGCAGGGCCAGCGGACGCATGCCCTTCAGCGTGCGCTCGCCTGCGAGCGCGCCTTCCCAGTACGGCGGACGGCGGATGTAGGTCGATTGCGGACGCCAGTCGTACAGCGGCGTCACTTGCGTGCCGCTGTCGGCACGGATCGCAAACATCGGCTCGTACACCTTGCGGAAGTGTTCCGGCTTGACGGCCGACTTCATGATCGCGTCAATCTCCTCGTCGGTCGGCCAGATGTCCCTCAGGCGGATTTCCTTGCCGTCGACCACGGTCAGCACGTCCTTCTCGATATCGAAGCGGACGGTACCGGCGATCGCGTAGGCGACGACCAGCGGCGGCGACGCGAGGAAAGCCTGCTTTGCATACGGGTGGATGCGGCCGTCGAAGTTGCGGTTGCCGGAGAGGACGGCGGTCGCATACAGGTCGCGGTCGATGATTTCCTGCTGGATCTTCGGATCGAGCGCGCCCGACATGCCGTTGCACGAGGTGCAGGCGTAGGCGACGACACCGAAGCCGAGCTTCTCGAGCTCGGGCAGCAGGCCCGACTCTTCGAGGTACATCGTGACGGCCTTCGATCCCGGCGCCAGCGAGGACTTGACCCAGGGCTTGCGGAACAGGCCGAGCTTGTTGGCATTGCGCGCCAGCAGGCCGGCGGCGATCACGTTGCGCGGGTTCGAGGTATTGGTGCAGCTGGTGATTGCGGCGATAACGACCGCGCCGTCCGGCATCTGGCCCGGCACTTCTTCCCATGCGCCGGCGATGCCCTTGGCGGCGAGGTCCGCGGTCGCAACACGCGCATGCGGATTCGACGGACCGGCCATGTTGCGCACGACGGTCGACAGGTCGAACTGCAGCACGCGCTCGTATTCGGCGTTCGCCAGGCTGTCGGACCACAGGCCGGCGACCTTCGCATAGGTTTCAACCAGCTTGACCTGCTCGTCGCTGCGGCCGGTCAGTTTCAGGTAGCTGATGGTCTGGTCGTCGATGCTGAACATCGCGGCGGTGGCGCCGTATTCGGGCGCCATGTTCGAGATGGTCGCGCGGTCGCCCAGCGTCAGCGCGCGTGCGCCTTCGCCGTAGAACTCGAGGTAGGCACCAACGACTTTGGACTTGCGCAGGAATTCGGTCAGCGCGAGCACGATGTCGGTGGCGGTGATGCCCGGCTGCGGCTTGCCCGTCAGCTCGACGCCGACGATGTCCGGCAGGCGCATCCACGATGCGCGGCCCAGCATCACGTTCTCGGCTTCGAGGCCGCCGACGCCGATCGCGATCACGCCCAGCGCATCGACATGCGGCGTGTGGCTGTCGGT
>CAZTIF010000255.1:0-1411 GCA_964613635.1 uncultured Bifidobacterium sp.
TAATGCCAGTCAGTTAAGCGCTGATTGAGGCACTCAGGAAAGAGAAACGAGTCCACGTAGTTTGTGGGCTCGTTTTTTTATGTCTCTCCAACATGCACTGCTGACCTGCCATCAGGTCACCCCGGCGCGACTCGATCGTTTTGCCACCTTGCTTCACCCGAACTGGATCGATCAGGCACTGGCCGCGACCGGCACGGCGTCGTTGCGACGACGACGCTTGCCCGCCGAACAAGTGGTGTGGCTCGTCATCGGTCTGGCGCTGTTTCGCAACCAGCCGATCTGGCATATCGTCCAACAGCTCGGGCTCGACCAAGGGGATACGCCCGAAGGTCCCGCACCCAGTGCCAGTGTGGGGGCCCGCCAGCGGCTAGGAGCCGCGCCGCTCGCGTGGTTGTTCGCCCGGGTTGGTGAGCAGTGGACCGATGCCCCGCCGCCGCCGTCGGCTTGTCTGCACGGCCTGCGTCCGATGGCCGTCGATGGCGTGGTCTGGGAGGTGCCCGACACACCCGCCAACCGGCAAGCGTACGGCAGCACAGCCAATCAGCATGGCTCGTCGGTCTGGCCGCAGGTGCGGGCCGCCTGCCTAATGGATATTCATTCGCACCTGATCCGCGCAGCGCACTTGGGGGGTATGGCCGTCGGCGAATTGACGCTGGCGCGGGAGTTGATCGCGCAGGTGCCCGATAGTTCACTGACGATCTTTGACCGGTTGTACTTTGCGGCGACCTTCCTGCTCGACTGGCAGCAGGCGGGACACGCACGGCACTGGCTGCTGCGGGCGAAGGCTTCGCTGCGTCATGAAGTGATCGCGACCTTCGCTCCCGGCGATTGCTGGGTGCGCATGCCGGTGTCGCCACGGGCGCGCGCGCAGCGTCCGGACTTGCCCGCGACCTGGGAAGCGCGGTTGATCGAGTGCCAGGTCGGTGGCCAACTTCGGCGCTTCCTGACCTCGCTGCGCGATCCGCAGATCTATCCGGCGCGCGAGATCGTCGCGCATTATGTGCAGCGCTGGGAGATCGAACTGGGCTTCCGAGAGATCAAGCAGAGCTTGCTGCAACGCTCAGCGGTCTTGCGCAGCAAGCAGCCAGCGCTGGTCGGCCAAGAGCTGTGGGGGACGCTGATCGCGTATAACCTGATCCGGCAAGAGATGAAGCAGATGGCCGGCGGCCTGGGGGTGCCGCCGCAGCAGTTGAGCTTCCAGTGGATCACGCTGGCCATCACGATGGCCTTGACCGGCTGGACCTTGCACGATGCGGACACCTTGCCCGACCGGATGCAATTGCTGCACGCGATTGCTGCCCGTTATTTGCTCCCGCCCCGCCGTGAGCGAAGTTGCCCTCGAGTCGTCAAGCAACGGCCCCAACGCTACCCCATCAAAAAAAATGCCAGTCAGCTTAACTGACTGGCATTA
>CAZTIF010000256.1:0-1409 GCA_964613635.1 uncultured Bifidobacterium sp.
GCCGACGTTTTCGGCGAACTGCTCCCAGTGCCGCGCCCGGACTTCGATGAACTTGTACTTGCTGCCGATTTTCATCGCCATCTTCGGCGTCAGTGCCGGATAGACCGCTGTCGAGAGCATGTCGTAGAACGGTGCAAGAACAGGGCTCTTGCCTGAATAAAGCAGTGAAAGATTCTTTGCGTGCGCATCGTGATTGCCAATCAGCGCGTTGAAGATCACATAGTCGAAGAACCGCAGTAGGTGGGGCGCACTGGGGCGCGTCGCGCGGCGCACCAGATCAAAGCATTGGACCAGATCGGGGCCACCTTCACTTTGGTATTTCATTTCCGGCTCTACCCCGAGCGCCTGGCAAAAATCCTCTTGGTGAAGGCGTTGCCGCTGCCCGCGGCCATCGACAAGTCGGTCGTAGCGCTCAACCATCAGGAATGAGCGCCCGGACACCCGGTGAATTGTTGATTTCGCCGGAGCGAGTTGCATGACATCCGCCAATGCCATGCAGAATCCTTCATTGCTCACACTATCTTCAAGCGCAGAAATAGCTGGCTTCAGGATATGGGAGCTCGGCGTGCCGTTGAGGGGCAGTCCGATGCTTGCGCCGTCGAACACCACCGGGAGTTTGTCCTGTGCTCCCGCCAATGAAAGCCGCAAGCCGTCTTTGCCTGCCAACATGGGGCGTCGCGGCAACTCATCGAGGATGGCAACGACTTCCTCGTCGCTCAGCCATTGAACGTCATCGTTGTGGGCAGGCACAGGCAAAGCCTGCTTCGGTTGAAGAAACGTGACGGCCCCGGCGCATTCGCCACCGATGCGGTCCAACAGCGCGAAATCGTTCTGACCGGAGACCTGAAACTGCATCGCAATCAAGCGGCGCATCTGCCCTTCCGGCAGCAGGCCTGCAAAAAATGGGCGCGTTTTACGGTCGTCGAACGGCTCTGCCTGCAGCGGGAGCGACACCGACAAGGCGACCGCATGAGCTTGTGAAAGCCACAAGGGGGCGTAGCAAAAGCTCAGTCGCCCATGGCGCAGTGACAGAGTGCCGACCCGGTCGGCGAACAGCCAGACTTCCAGATCATGAACCATGCTCGCCACCTTCACGTTGATCGTCGGCCGCAGCAGAAGGCAATCCGCGCACGTGGATCTCTCCACCCAGCGCATCGATCACCCGCAGCACGTTTTCCAGCCGCAGGGTCGGCTTGCCGGCCTCGAGATCGACGATGAAACGCACGCCCACGCCGGCCGCGAGTGCCAACCGGGGCTGGGTCAGCCCGAGCTGCTTGCGGGCGGCGCGGAGCGCTTCGCCAAGTTGTTGAGGTGAGCGAATGGATGTCATGGCCAGCCAAATTTCCCGTTCGGGAAAGTATCGTCCACCGCAGTGCTATGTGCAAGCGATATTTCCCGATCGGGAATGA
>CAZTIF010000257.1:0-1390 GCA_964613635.1 uncultured Bifidobacterium sp.
GGACAAGTTCGTCGGCCCGGCCGGCCTGCTGCAGGCCTACCGCTTCATCGCCGACTCGCGCGACCAGGACACCGCGGACCGCCTCGACAACCTCGAGGACCCGTACCGCCTGTTCCGCTGCCACTCGATCATGAACTGCGTCGACGTCTGCCCGAAGGGCCTGAACCCGAACAAGGCGATTGGCAAGATCAAGGAACTGATGGTTCGCCGCGCGGTTTGAGCACCATGGAACACGCACGGCATCAGGACGACCCCGCAAATCGCGCGCGACTGCGCTGGCGCAGCCGCCGCGGGTTGCTTGAGAACGACCTGATCCTGACGCGCTTCCTCGACGCGCACGAGGAAGGGCTGACGGACGAGGAGGTCGATGCGCTGACCCGGCTGCTCGACCTCTCCGACAATGATCTGATGGGCCTGCTGCTGGGCCGCTCCGAGCCCGAAGGCGGGCTCGACATGCCGCACGTGAAGGCATTGCTGGCACGGCTGCGGCAGGCCTGATCGGCTGCGCGGCACTGCATCGTGGCAGCTCACGGGAACAGAATACCGGTACATTAATTTTCTTCATTCGAAGGTAGAGTCATGACCCAATCCGACGCAAAAGCCACGCTGTCCTTCTCCGACGGATCCCCGTCGGTCGAATTCCCGGTCTACAAGGGATCGATCGGTCCGGATGTCGTCGACATCCGCAAGCTGTACGGCGCGACCGGCAAGTTCACCTACGACCCGGGCTTCATGTCGACCGCGGCCTGCAACTCGTCGATCACCTACATCGACGGCGACAAGGGCGAACTGCTGTACCGCGGCTACCCGATCGAACAGCTGGCCGTGAACTGCGATTTCCTCGAGACCTGCTACCTGCTGCTGAACGGCGAACTGCCGAACGCGGGCCAGAAGAAGAAATTCACCGACACCGTGACCCGTCACACGATGGTGCACGAGCAGATGCAGTTCTTCTTCCGCGGCTTCCGTCGCGACGCGCACCCGATGTCGGTGCTGGTCGGCACCGTCGGCGCGCTGGCGTCGTTCTATCATGACTCGCTCGACATCAATGACCCGCACCATCGCGAGGTGTCCGCGATCCGCCTGATCGCGAAGATGCCGACGCTGGTCGCGATGGCCTACAAGTACTCGGTCGGCCAGCCGTTCATCTATCCGCGCAACGACCTGTCGTACAGCGCGAACTTCATGCGCATGATGTTTGCGACGCCGGCAGAGGACTACAAGGTCAACGACGTGCTGGTGCGCGCACTCGACCGCATCCTGATCCTGCACGCCGACCACGAGCAGAACGCATCGACCTCGACCGTCCGCCTGGCCGGTTCGTCGGGCGCGAACCCGTTCGCCTGTATCGCCGCCGGCATCGCCTGCCTGTGGGGCCCGGCGCACGGCG
>CAZTIF010000258.1:0-1379 GCA_964613635.1 uncultured Bifidobacterium sp.
GCAAAAAGCCCAACCGGTGAAGGCTGGGCTTTTCTGTATTCTGGCTCCCCGACCTGGACTCGAACCAGGGACCTGCGGATTAACAGTCCGTCGCTCTACCGACTGAGCTATCAGGGAATTGTCTGCGTTGTTTTGTGTGCAACGCGACGAGAACAAAATTATGACGGATGCGAATTGTGCTGTCAACGCCTTTGCTGAGAAAAATCAATTGTGGCGCTGAAAATTGAAAAGCCCCGCATCACTGCGGGGCCTGTTCACAACTCGCTCAGGTCTTACAGCACCTTCGCGATCGCATCGACCACGCGGTCGAGGTTGCGCGAGTTCAGCGCAGCGACGCAGATGCGGCCGGTGTCGACGGCATAGATCGAGAACTCGTCCTTCAGGCGGCCGACCTGTTCCTTGGTCAGGCCCGAGTACGAGAACATGCCGCGCTGCTGCACGACGAAGTCGAAGTCGTGCGACGGTGCCTTCGCCTTCAGCTGGTCCACCATCTGCTGGCGCATCTGCTTGATGCGCACGCGCATGCCGGCCAGTTCTTCTTCCCACAGCTTGCGCAGTTCCGGCGTCGCCAGCACGGTCGCAACCACCTGGCCGCCATGCATCGGCGGGTTCGAGTAGTTGGTGCGGATCACGCGCTTCAACTGCGACATCAGGCGCGATGCCTCTTCGGCATTGGCAGCCACGATCGACAGCGCACCGACGCGCTCGCCATACAGCGAGAACGACTTCGAGAACGAGTTCGACACGAACAGCGGGCCGCCGGCCTTCGCGAACAGGCCGACCACCTTGCCGTCCTCTGCAATGCCGTCGCCAAAGCCCTGGTAAGCCATGTCGAGGAAGGGAATCAGGCCACGCTGCGTCACCACCTCGATCACCTGCGCCCACTGCGCGTCCGACAGGTCAGCACCGGTCGGGTTATGGCAGCACGCGTGCAGCACGACGATGGAGCCCACCGGGATGCTCTTCAGCGTATCGAGCATGGCCGCGAAATTTACGCCCCTGGTCGCGGCGTCATAGTACGGATAGTTATTGACGACGAAGCCGGCCGACTCGAACAGCGCGCGGTGGTTCTCCCAGCTCGGGTCGCTGATGTAGACCTGCGAATCCGGCGAGAAGCGCTTCAGGAAGTCCGCGCCCAGCTTCAGCGCGCCGGTGCCGCCAACGGCCTGCGCCGTGATCGCGCGCTTGGATGCGATGACTTCGCTGTCCGCGCCGAACACCAGCTCCTGCACTGCCTTGTCGTAAGCTGCGAGGCCTTCGATCGGCAGGTAAGTGCGCGGTGCCTGTTTTTCCATCAGCAGCGCTTCGGCCTTCTGCACGCAGGCCAGCAGCGGCACCTTGCCGTTGTCGTCGTAGTAAACGCCGACGCCGAGGTTGGT
>CAZTIF010000259.1:0-1377 GCA_964613635.1 uncultured Bifidobacterium sp.
GCCATGCCCTGCACGGTCGGCTGGATGATCTCGCGCATCACGCGCGCATGCAGTTGCGGCGTGACGATCGGTGCCGGGGAATACGCTCCCATGCCGCCGGTGTTCGGGCCCGTGTCGCCGTCGAGCAGGCGCTTGTGGTCCTGGCTGGTCGCCAGCGGCAGGATGTTCTTGCCGTCGACCATCACGATGAAGCTCGCTTCCTCGCCATCGAGGAATTCCTCGATCACGACGCGCGCGCCGGCGTCGCCGAAGCGGTTGTCCGACAACATCATGTCGATCGCGCCGTGGGCTTCTTCCAGCGACATCGCGACCACCACGCCCTTGCCGGCGGCGAGGCCGTCGGCCTTGATCACGATCGGCGCGCCCTGTTCATCGATGTAGCGATGCGCGGCGGCGGCGTCCGAGAAGGTCTGGTACTTCGCGGTCGGGATGCCGTGGCGCTGCATGAACGCCTTCGCGAAATCCTTCGAGCTTTCCAGCTGCGCGGCTTTCTGCGTCGGGCCGAAGATCTTCAGGCCGCGCTCGCGGAATTTGTCGACGATGCCGGCGGCCAGCGGCGCTTCGGGGCCGACCACGGTCAGGCCGATGCCTTCGCTGATGGCGAGTTCGGCCAGCTGCTCCGGGTCGCTGACGGGCACGTTGCGGATATGCGGGTCGAGCGCGGTGCCGCCATTGCCGGGCGCGGCCATCACGGTCTGGATGCGCTTGGATTGCGCGAGCTTCCATGCCAGCGCATGTTCACGGCCACCGGAGCCTACGACGAGAATCTTCATCTGGGAATTCGAATTAAGGTTGGTGCGCCCGCATGCTGCGGCGGGCGCGGCAGGTCAGTCGTTGATGACGGCGTTGGTGTAGACCTCTTGCACGTCGTCGAGGTTTTCCAGCGCGTCGAGCAGTTTCTGCATCTTCAGCGCATCGTCGCCGGTGAATTCGGTCGAGGTGGACGGCTTCATCGTCACTTCGGCGACTTCCGGCTTGAAGCCAGCCGTCTCGAGCGCCTCGCGGATGCGCGACAGCTCGTACGGATCGGTGATGACTTCGAAGCCGCCTTCGTCATCGGCGAGCACGTCTTCGGCGCCGGCCTCGAGCGCGGCTTCCATCAGCGCGTCTTCGCTGGTGCCCGGCGCGAACAGCATCTGGCCGCAGTGCTTGAACAGGAAGGCGACCGAACCCTCGGTGCCCATGTTGCCGCCGAATTTGCTGAACGCATGGCGGACTTCCGCAACCGTGCGCACGCGGTTGTCGGTCAGGCAATCGACGATGATCGCAGCGCCGTTCAGGCCATAGCCTTCGTAGCGGATCTCTTCGTAGTTCGCGCCTTCAAGGCCGCCGGTGCCGCGCTGGATCGCGCGGGTGACGTTGTCCTTCGGCATATTG
>CAZTIF010000260.1:0-1373 GCA_964613635.1 uncultured Bifidobacterium sp.
GCGTCACGAGAAAAGAGGATTGAATGGCGAGTAACAACGTAGCCCAGTTTGCGACCGAGCTGAAGATGCCGGCCGATGTGCTGCTCAAGCAGCTGCGCGACGCGGGCGTGGACAAGAGCTCGGCGGAAGACATGCTGTCCAAGGAAGACAAGGACAAGCTGCTCGGCCACCTGCGCAAGGTGCATGGCGTCTCCGCCGACAGCGAGAAGAAGAAGATCACGCTGACGCGCAAGGAAACCACCGAGATCAAGCAGGCCGATGCCAGCGGCAAGTCGCGCACCATCCAGGTCGAGGTCCGCAAGAAGCGCACCTTCGTCAAGCGCGACGACGCGCCGGTCGCGAGCGAACTCGAGCCGGCGGAGCCGTCCGAGCCCGTGGTCGATGAGGCCGAGATCGCACGCCGCGAGGAAGAGGCGCGCCGCCAGGCCGAGCTGATCGCCCGCCAGGAAGCGGAGCTGCGCGAAAAGCAGGAGCGTCTCGCCAAGCTGGAAGCCGAGCGTGCCGCCGAGCAGGTGCGCGAGGAAGAGCGTGCGCGCGCCGAAGCCGCCGCTGCCGCGCAGGCGGCTGCAGCCGCTGCCGCTGCGCCGAAAGAGGGTGCGCCGAAAGAGGCCGACGCCGAGAAGGCGGCGGCCAGGGCCGCAGCCGAAGCGGCCGAGAAGGCGCAGCGCGAGAAGGAGGCCGCCGAGCGTGCTGCCGCCACCGAGCGCGCGCGCAAGGCCGTGGCCGACGAGGTCGCACAGATCAAGGCCATGATGGCGCAGCCACGCCGCGTCATCAAGGCACCCGAGCCGGCGCCCGCGCCGGCGCCGGCCGCGCGCGCGGAGGGTACGCTGCACCGCCCCGCGACCACCGCGGCGGCCAAGCCGGGCGAGAAGAAGGACGACAAGAAACCGGCCGACAAGAAGTCGATCAAGTCTGCCAACGTGTCGTCGACCTGGCAGGACGAGAAGAAACGCGGCGCCGGCGGGCTGAAGACCCGCGGCGCGCCGACCGGCGGCCGCGATGGCTGGCGTGCCGGCCCGCGCGGGCGTCGCAATTCGCACCATGACGACCGCGAGTCGAACTTCCAGCAGCCGACCGAGGCGGTCGTGCGCGAAGTGCATGTGCCCGAGACCATCACCGTCGCCGAACTGGCGCACAAGATGTCGGTGAAGGCCTCGGAAGTCATCAAGCAGCTGATGAAGCTGGGTCAGATGGTCACCATCAACCAGGTGCTCGACCAGGAAACCGCGATGATCGTGGTCGAGGAGATGGGCCACCTCGCGCGTGCCGCCAAGCACGACGATCCGGAGGCGCTGCTCGATGAGGGTACGCCGAACGTGGACGTCGAACAGCTGCCGCGCGCCCCGGTCGTGACCGTGATGGGCCACGTC
>CAZTIF010000261.1:0-1321 GCA_964613635.1 uncultured Bifidobacterium sp.
TACACGCACGCGCTCGAGCGCTTCGGCATCGGCACGTCGTTCGACCTGTCGAACCCGAAGGTGATCGTCGGCCTGTTCCTCGGCGGCCTGATTCCCTACCTGTTCGGCGCGATGGCGATGGAGGCGGTCGGTCGTGCGGCCGGCGCGGTGGTCGAGGAAGTGCGCCGCCAGTTCCGCGAGATCCCCGGCATCATGGAGGGCACCGGCAAGCCGGAATACGGCAGGGCGGTAGACATGCTGACGGCGGCGGCGATCAAGGAAATGATGGTGCCTTCGCTGCTGCCCGTGATCGTGCCTATCGTGGTGGGCCTCGTGCTCGGTCCGAAGGCGCTCGGCGGCCTGCTGATGGGCACCATTGTCACCGGCCTGTTCGTCGCGATTTCGATGTGCACCGGTGGCGGCGCATGGGACAACGCGAAGAAGTACATCGAGGACGGCAACCACGGCGGCAAGGGCAGCGATGCGCACAAGGCAGCCGTGACGGGCGACACCGTCGGTGATCCGTACAAGGACACCGCCGGCCCGGCGGTCAACCCGCTGATCAAGATCATCAACCTGGTGGCCTTGCTGATCGTGCCGCTGCTCGGCTCGACCGGCCTGATCGGCTGATCCTGCGGCCGGCCCTGTGCGCGGCAGGCTGCGCGCAGGGCCGGCGTCAATACCGGCTTCACGCTATCCAAAGGCAGCTTCGGCTGCCTTTGTCGTTGCTGCGGTTATCATAGCGGGCTGATGGCAGGTCACGAGCCTTGCCTTGCGTTTTCAGCTTCTGCAACCTCAGCCAATCTGGAGAAACAATGGAAATCAAGAACAACGTCTTCATCATCACCGGCGGTTCGTCGGGCCTCGGCGCTGCCACTGCGCGCATGATCGTCGAGGGCGGCGGCAAGGTCGTCCTGGCCGACGTGCAAGTCGAGGCCGGCGAGAAGCTCGCTGCCGAGCTGGGCGGCAAGTTCGTGAAATGCGATGTGACCTCCGAAGCCGACGGCCTGGCCGTGGTCGCTGCCGCGCAGTCGCTGGGCAAGCTGGTCGGCCTGGTCAACTGCGCCGGCGTCGCGCCGGCCGTGAAGACGGTGGGCAAGGACGGCCCGCACCCGCTGGACGTGTTCCAGCGCGTGGTCAACATCAACCTGATCGGCACCTTCAACATGTCGCGCCTGGCGGCGGCGGCGATGTCGAACAATGAAGCCAACGCCGGCGGCGAGCGCGGCGTGATCATCAACACCGCGTCGGTCGCGGCGTACGACGGCCAGATCGGCCAGGCCGCCTACGCCGCGTCGCAGGCCGGCGTGGTCGGCCTGACGCTGCCGATGGCGCGCGACCT
>CAZTIF010000262.1:0-1304 GCA_964613635.1 uncultured Bifidobacterium sp.
TATGTGAACACGATGCGCTCGGTGCCGCTGGTGATGGTGATCCTGTGGTTCTTCCTGCTGATGCCCTTTGTGCTCGGCCGACCGATCGGCGCGGAGCTGTCGGCGGCCGTGACCTTCGTCGCGTTCGAGGCAGCCTACTTCTGCGAGATCGTGCGCTCCGGCATACAGGCGATACCACGCGGACAGCTGCAGGCCGGCATGGCGCTCGGCATGAGCCCGGCGCAGAACATGCGGCTGGTGATCCTGCCGCAGGCGCTGCGCGGCATGCTGCCGGTGCTGCTGACGCAGGTGATCGTGCTGTTCCAGGATACTTCGCTGGTGTATGCGATTGGCGCGTACGACATGCTCAAGGGCTTTGATGTCGCCGGCAAGATCCTCGGCCGTCCGGTCGAGGCCTACCTTGGCGCGGCCGTGGTCTATTTCCTGATCTGTTATGCGCTGTCGCGGCTGGCCGCGCGATGGCAGCGCCGTATCGCGATCCTGCGTTGAAAGGAAGCCGGATGATCGAAATGAAGCACTTGTCGAAGTCGTATGGCAGCTTTCGCGTGCTCGATGACTGTTCGCTGTCGGTGAAGAAGGGCGAGGTGGTCGTGGTGTGCGGGCCGTCCGGTTCGGGCAAGTCGACCCTCATCAAGACCGTGAATGCGCTCGAGCCCTTCCAGCAGGGCGAACTGGTGGTGGACGGCATTGCGGTGCACGACCCGTCCACGAACTTGCCCGCGCTGCGTGCGCGGGTCGGCATGGTGTTCCAGCATTTCGAACTGTTCCCGCACCTGTCGGTGATGCAGAACCTGACGCTGGCGCAGGTGAAGGTGCTGGGGCGGAATCAGCAGGAGGCGGCCGCGCGCGGCGCGCAGCTGCTGGAGCGCGTCGGGCTGTCCGCGCACAGCGACAAGTTTCCGGCGCAGCTGTCCGGCGGCCAGCAGCAGCGGGTCGCGATCGCGCGGGCGCTGGCGATGGATCCGGTGGTGATGCTGTTCGACGAGCCGACGTCGGCGCTCGACCCGGAGATGGTCGGCGAGGTGCTGGAAGTGATGGTGAAGCTGGCCGACGACGGCATGACGATGATGTGCGTCACGCACGAGATGGGCTTTGCGCGCCGCGTGGCCGACCGCGTGGTCTTCATGGACCAGGGCCGGATACTCGAGGACTGCAGCAGCAAGGAATTCTTCGGCGAACCCGCGGCGAGGGTGCCGCGGGCGCAGGAGTTCCTGGCGAGGGTGCTGGCGCACTGAGGCGCCGGGACGCTCCCTCGTCAGATCTCGATCTTCGTTCCCAGCTCCACCACGCGGTTGGGCGGAATG
>CAZTIF010000263.1:0-1282 GCA_964613635.1 uncultured Bifidobacterium sp.
CACTACTGTCCGGAAGAAGTTCATCGCGCATCCCTTGGTTCTTGGTAAGCGGTCGGGGGAGGTGGTGGGCGCGGTCGCGGCTGTGGCGGAATTCGTTCAAACAGGCCACTCCGTAGCTGTGCGAGAAACAACCACAGCGACCCACCGCTGGCTGACGCTTGATGTGCCAGTGCCAGCAACAGGTACGTGATCAACGCGGTCAGGATCTGCAGTTTCACCGCATTGGCGCTGCGACCGAGGAAGTGCCGTACATTCAGGTGTTGCTTGATCCATTTGAAGAACAGCTCGACGCCCCAGCGCGCCCGGTAGTGCTGGGCAATGACACTGGCCGGACTGGCCAGGTCATTGGTCGCCAACACCAGCGGCGGACGCCCTTGCCGCGCTACCGCAATGCGGCGCAATGGCTGGCGATAGCCATGCCGATGGCCGCCGCGCGAATGGGCATAGGCCAATCGCACGACCTCATCGGCGAGGATTGTCGTCGCCTCCTGCGGCGCAATCGGTCGCGATTGCACCGTGCGCAGGCCGGCATTGCGCTTGAAGCGGGTGACGAAGGTCGCGCCCTGCTGGTCGATCCGGTGCCACCAGTCATAGTCGCAATAGGCCTTGTCGAAGACATAGATGGCCCCAGCCTCCAATGGCAGCCGGTTGCCCTGGTCGACATCGTTGACATTCGGCGGCGTGATGCTGTGCAAAGCAGGCACCTGTTCATGGGCGTCATACAGCACGTGGAGCTTGAGCCCTTGCGTATGCGAGGTGCGATTGGGCAGCGTCCAGTCATCGAAGCCCGGACCGCGCAACGTCATCGAGGTCGAGTCCAGCAGATAGAGCAACTCCTGGCCCTCGCGGCGCAAGCGCCGGTGGGCTTGGGTCATCAGCCAGCCGGCCAGATCCGCATAGAGGGCGGGATTGCAGCGCCGATTGGCATCGGCCAACGTCGAGCGCCGCAACGGGCCGCTGCCCCAGTGGTAGTGATGGCGCCGTTGCCCATTGAAAGCAGCCTCGGCGGTGCGCAGGCTCGACAGCCCGCTGAGCTGCACAAAGATCATTGCCTGGAGTTGATGCCAGGATCGAAAATGATGGCAATAGCGATCGGCCTGATGGTGGGCGACAAGTCGATCGAACAAGGGGCGCGGAATCGCTTGAATCAGCGCGCGGAAACGACATATGCTGAACATGTTGCAGGCTCGGGCGGTGAGTTGGCGCTCTGGGTTAGATCCCGAATCGCCTGGGTCGGCAACCGTTTCCGCCGATTGCCTGCAAATTGTTCCGGACAGTAGTG
>CAZTIF010000264.1:0-1276 GCA_964613635.1 uncultured Bifidobacterium sp.
GCGGGATCCCGGTTTGGTAGATTGTTCGTCGCCAAACAAAGCAATCTGCCGATCTCCCGCCATGTGCCATCCTATTGCAGAGCTCCCTTTCTGGGAAGGACATCGTGTCCAGTCCTGCAGCGAACAGCCTGATGGTTCGCTGCTCATCACCCTCATCGACTGCCCGGATACCCCAGCGCGCTGCGGCGCCTGCGATCAGCCCTGCGTGCTGGTGCATGAACGACGACGGCGACGCGTTCGGGAGCGGGATTGTCTCGATCGACGCCTCTGGCTCGACGTCCCGATCCGCCGCATGGACTGCCATCACTGCGGTGCCCGCGTGGTCGAGGCGATTGACTGGCTTGCTACGGGGGCGCGCATCACACGTCGGCTGCAAGCTTGGGTCGAGGCCCTGTGCGCCTTGCTGCCCATTGCGCATGTGGCACAGTTGACCGGCCTGCACTGGCATACCATCAAGAACATCGACCGGCAGCGTCTGCAACAGCTGCATGGCCGCTTCGACGCTGGTCATGTCCGTCGGCTGGTGATGGACGAATTCGCGCTGCACAAGGGACATCGCTACGCCACGGTGGTCATGGATGCCGAGCGTATGCGGGTACTGTGGGTCGGTGAAGGCAACAGCCGCGCCGCCCTTCGCCCGTTCTTCACTGCGTTGGGCAAGGATGGCTGCGAGAAGATCGAGGCCGTCGCGATGGACATGAACACGGCCTTCGACCTGGAGGTGCGAGCGCATTGTCCGCAGGCTGAGGTGGTCTATGACCTGTTCCACGTCGTCGCGCGCTTTGGCCGCGAGGTCGTCGATCGGGTGCGGGTCGACCAGGCCAATGCATTGCGTGACCAACCGGCAGACCGGCAGGTCATCAAGCGTGCCCGATGGCTCTTGCTGCGTAACCGGGACAATCTCAAAGCAGAACAGGCAGTGCACCTCGACGACCTGCTGGCGGCCAATAGACCGTTGGCGATCACCTACTTGCTGAAGACCGAGTTGAAGGAACTCTGGTATGCGCCCACCGTGAAGGAAGGCCTGCGGCGATGGAAACACTGGTACCGGCTGGCCATGGACAGTGCGCTCGAACCCGTGAGGCGCTTTGCCCGCCGGCTGCGTCCTTATCTGCGCGGTGTGCTGGCTTCGGCACTGTATCCGATGAATTCCTCGATCCTTGAAGGCGTCAACAATCGCATCAAGGTCATCAAGCGTATGGCCTACGGCTTCAGGGACTCAGCCTACTTCTTCCTGAAAATCAAGGCCGCCTTCCCCGGAAAAGCGCGATGAACC
>CAZTIF010000265.1:0-1254 GCA_964613635.1 uncultured Bifidobacterium sp.
ACCACCAACGTGGTCGAGTTCTATTATCCGGAAGAGATCGTGCTGTTCGAGCGCGGCTTCGTCGACGCCGAGCGCGCCGCCTACATGGAAACCTGCGTCGAGGACGACGAGATCGCACTGCGCATGGACGCCGGCCGCAAGATCCTGCTCGACCGCGGCGTCAACGAGGTCGGCCCGTACCAGTCGCCGATGGAAGACGGCATGCAGCACTTCCACGAGTGGTACCGCAGCAAGATCGCGCCGTGATGCGGCGCGCCTGACGAGAGCCCGGCGTGCAGTCGCTCTGGATGCTGGTTGCCAGCTTCGTGTTCGCCATCATGGGCGTATGCGTGAAGCTGGCGTCGGCCACCTCGTCCACTTCCGAGATCGTGATGAGCCGCGGCGCCGTCGGCGTGCTGGTGCTGTATGCGCTGGCGCGCGCGCGCGGCCTGTCGCTGAAGACGGCCTACCCCTGGCACCATGCGTGGCGCGGCTTCGTCGGCGTCACCGCGCTGTGGCTGTGGTTCTTCGCGATCGGCCAGCTGCCGCTGGCGACCGCGATGACACTGAACTACATGGCGCCGATCTGGATCGCCACCATTGTCTTCACGCTCGGCTGGTGGCACGGCACGCGCCGCTTCGAATGGGGGCTGGCCGCGGCCATCGTCACCAGCTTCGTCGGCGTCGCGCTGCTGCTCAAACCCACCATCCACGCCGAGCAGTGGCTCGGCGGCGTGACCGCGCTGGTCTCGGGCTTCCTGTCCGCGCTGGCCTACATCCAGGTGAAGAAGCTCGGCCAGCTCGGCGAGCCCGAATTCCGCGTCGTATTCTATTTTTCCGCCAGCGGCGTGATCGCCGGCCTGCTCAGCGGCCTGGTCGACAGCTGGCTGCAGAGCGGTGAGCTGCACATCATGCACGACCTGTCCGGCAAGGACCTGCTGCTGCTCGCGTCCATCGGCGTGACCGCGACCATCGCGCAGATCGCGATGACGCGCGCGTACCGGCTGGGCGCGATGCTGGTCACCGCGAACCTGCAATACACCGGCATTGTCTTCTCCAGCATCTGGGGCATGCTGATCTGGCACGACCGGCTCGACCTGTGGGGCTGGTCGGGCATTGCGATCATCCTCGCCAGCGGGGTGGCCGCGACCTTTTATAATGCCCGCAGCAGTAGCAGTAATGCGTCCAAAAAAACAGACCAGGAGACCTGCTGATGCCGTTCACCACGCTGATCACCGCTGCCGAATTGAAGCAGCACATCGACAACCCCACCTT
>CAZTIF010000266.1:0-1232 GCA_964613635.1 uncultured Bifidobacterium sp.
ACAACGCGAAGCAGGAGGCCTGACATGAAACGCTACATCCAGCGCTACGGCGCGTCGGACCGTGCGAACCACTGGGTGGTCGCGATCCTGTTCGTGATCCTGTCGCTGACGGGCCTCGCGTTCTTCCACCCGTCGTTCTTCTTCCTGTCGAACGTGCTGGGCGGACCGGTCTGGTCGCGCATCCTGCATCCCTTCCTCGGGATCGTGATGGTGATCAGCTTCGTCGGCCTCGCGCGTCGCGTGTGGCACGAGAACTTCATCAAGCCGGTGGATATCCAGTGGCTGAAGATGATCGAAGAAGTGATCAACAACGGCGACGGTCCGGACAAGCTGCCGATCGGCAAATACAATGCCGGCCAGAAGCTGATGTTCTGGACCATGGTCGGCAGCGTCGCGCTGCTGCTGCTGTCGGGCTTCGTGATCTGGCGCGCGTACTTCGCCGCCTACTTCCCGATTCCCGTGATCCGCTTCGCGATGCTGGTGCACATGCTGGCCGGCTTCACCGGCATCGTCGCGCTGATCGTGCATGTGTACGCGGCAATCTGGGTCAAGGGCACGCTGCGTGCGATGACCCGCGGCACGGTGGACGCGAACTGGGCCAAGCATCATCACCCGGAGTGGTACAAGGAGCAGACGGGGGCGAAGTAAGATTTGCGCCCGGTGAGGTTGCCGTCCCCGGCAGCCTCCGGCTCCATCGTTCAACGACGCTGGATCCCGGCCTGCGCCGGGGTGACGCTTCTGCGGCACTGAGCGGTTGAATCGTCGTCCCAGCGCAAGCTGGGACCCATGCCTGCATCGCTCAGACCATCTGTCGGGTTGATCAGCCATGGATCCCGGCCTGCGCCGGGATGACGTTATCGAGGAACGACCGCCCCACGCCCTGACTTGCAAGCCAGGGCGCTTCGGCAGGCGCAACGCATGCGTTGCGAAACCCCTGCCTCACCCCGGCGCAGGCCGGGATCCCGCGTCTTTTGAGACCTCAAAGATCACGCGTCTTTCGAACCCTAAATCCAATGACCCAAAAAATCCTCCAGCCCGGCGAAATCGGCCAGCACGAGCCTTTCCCGAATGTCGTGCTGCCGGCCGACCCGGAACTCTTCGCGAACCGCGCGCGCCGCTTCGACCACCTGTCGCGCGACAGCGCGCTCGGCCCGCTGCTGAAGGCGATGGCGCATATTGCGCGTGCGCAGCAGAAGGCCTTCGCCGCCAACCCGGCCGTGCCGGTCGCCGAA
>CAZTIF010000267.1:0-1220 GCA_964613635.1 uncultured Bifidobacterium sp.
GGATGGTGTCCAAAATCGCCTCTGCAGCTCGCCATCGCCGGACGTCATCGTCAGCGGGAACCTTGATGTGACGCGTCATCGAACAGCGCCCGGGAATAGCTTGTTTTGGGCGAGCGGGCGCCCATGGGAGTGGCAGCGGGGGCCGCGGCCCCGCTGCCGGGCGGATTTATCCCGCCCTGTCCAAAAGGCGGTGGCGCGCCATCCACAGATTCGACAGCGCAAACAGCGTCGTCATCTGCTGCGTATTTTTCATCAGCCCACGGTAGCGCACCTTCCAATGGCCGAACTGACGTTTGACCACACGAAACGGATGCTCGACCCGCGCGCGCACGCGCGCCTTGGCCCGCTCCAATTCGTTGAGTACGCGCCCCAGCGGCGTACCTGTGTCCAATGCGCGGCGTTTGCCCGGCCTCATCGCCACTTGCCATTCGGCCGCGATATGACGAGCCTCGTCACGCTTCTCAATACCGATATAGCCGGCATCCCCAAAGACTTGCCGCTCCTGTCCATGCACCAACCGATGCGCTTGCGTGACATCGCTGACATGCGCCGCGGTGCCGACGACCGTATGCACCAGACCCGAATCGGCATCGACGCCAATGTGCGCCTTCATACCGAAATGCCATTGATTGCCCTTTTTGACTTGATGCATTTCCGGATCGCGCTCGCCGCGCTGATTCTTCGTCGACGAGGGCGCAGCAATCAGCGTGGCATCGACCATCGTGCCCTCCTTGAGCAGCAGGCCAGCATCGCTCAAGTGGGCGTTGACGACCTGAAGAAACTGCTCGGCCAACCGGTGTTCTTCGAGCAGATGGCGAAAGCGCAGGATGCTGACACGATCCGGCAGGCGACTCATGCCGACCAGGCCGGCAAACTCACGGTACAAGGGCACATCGAACAGGGCTTCTTCCATCGCCAGATCCGACAGGCCGAACCATTGCTGCAAGAAGTGAAGCCGCAGCATGGCCTCCAAGGGAAACGGTGGACGACCGGTCCTTTTACGCGGAGACAGCGGCACAATCAGCGCCACCAGCGCCGTCCACGGCACGGTACGTTCCATGGCTTCCAGAAATTCGCGCTTGCGCGTGCGGCGTTGAGTCAGGTCCAGCGGCAAGGCGACTTGTTTCATCGGGGGGGCTCCGCATCAGAGACGAAAGCCGCGATTGTCCGCGACGACCGCAGCCAGCGCTACTCACTGTGGTGCGTTTTGAACACCATCC
>CAZTIF010000268.1:0-1197 GCA_964613635.1 uncultured Bifidobacterium sp.
GGTAATCCCCCCGAAAAGTAAGCGGCTTTGGACGTAGAATTTTCTCCCATCGTCATTGAGGAAGTTGTACATGAAGAAGTCACGTTTTTCGGAAAGCCAGATCATTGCCATTCTCAAGCAGGCCGATGCAGGCACGCCCGTCCCGGAGCTGTGCCGCGAACATGGCATGAGCTCCGCGCTGTTTTATCGTTGGCGCAGCAAATATGGCGGCATGGATGCCTCCATGATCGCCCGACTGAAGGAGCTCGAAGACGAGAATCGACGGTTGAAGAAGATGTATGCCGAAGAGCGTCTGAAGGCCGAGATCGTGTCGGAGGCACTGCAAAAAAAGTGGTAGCGCCATCTTGCCGACGCAAGATGGCGCACTGGGTGGTTCAAAACAAGGCAGTCAGCATTCGGGTGGCCTGTGAAGCCTTCCGTATCAGCCCGACCTGCTATCGCTACCAAGCCAAACTTAGCGCCGAAAACGACGAGATCGCCGACTGGTTGATCCGTCTGACGAGTAATCAGCGCAATTGGGGCTTTGGCCTGTGCTACCTGTATCTACGCAACGTGAAGGGCTTTCGATGGAATCACAAGCGGATCTACCGGATTTATCGCGAATTGGAGTTGAACCTCCGCATCAAGCCGAAGAAGCGTCTGGTACGGGAGAAGCCAGAGCTCTTGCACGAGCCTGATGCCATCAATGAGGTGTGGTCGATGGACTTCATGCACGATCAGCTTTCTGACGGCCGAAGCATTCGTTTGTTCAACGTGATCGATGACTTTAACCGTGAAGGACTCGATATCGAAGTCGATTTCTCGCTGCCCTCCGCGCGCGTGATTCGGTCACTTGAACGAATCATTGAATGGCGTGGCAGTCCGAAGAAAATACGCTGCGACAACGGCCCTGAATACGTGAGTGCCGCGTTGATGGCTTGGTCACAGCGACGGGGCATTCAGGTTGAGTTTATCCAGCCGGGCAAGCCGCAGCAGAACGCTTATGTCGAGCGTTACAACCGGACGGTACGCTATGACTGGCTTGCTCACTACATGTTCGACAGCATTGAAGAAGTTCAGGAATTCGCGACCCGATGGCTGTGGACCTATAATCACGAACGCCCCAATATGGCCCTCGGCGGTATCACCCCGAAACAGAAATTGGCCATGGCCGCTTAGCTTCTACTTCCAGGCCGCTTCAAAAATGGGGGGATTACC
>CAZTIF010000269.1:0-1118 GCA_964613635.1 uncultured Bifidobacterium sp.
TGACCTGCCCGGTTTTTTCGGACCACGTTAATTTGGGATAGCCCCGGTTGATGATTCCTTTTTCTGTCGCCTGCTGAATTCTGCCGGCGTCTGATCTTTCAAGCTCGAATGCGGCCGTACCTCGTTGTAATGCCGGCGCCAGTCTTCGATGACGACCTTGGCTTCGAGCCGATGCCTGAACCATTCCATCGCCAGGCACTCGTCCCGGAATTTGCCGTTAAAGCTTTCATTCGTACCGTTCTGCCAAGGCTTGCCGGGATCGATCAGCGCGGTCTCGATGCCTTGCTCCATTACCCATTGCAGCAATGCCGTACTGACAAACTCAGGGCCGTTATCACTGCGCAGATAGCGTGGCGCACCGCGAACACTGATCAGTTTAGCGAGCACCTCAATCACCCGTGCCGACCGGATCGAGCCTGCCACATCAATAGCCAATGCTTCGCGCGTGTATTCATCGACGACCGTCAGGCATTTCAGCTGCTGACCATTCGCACAAGCATCGTACACAAAGTCATAACTCCATACCGCATTGACCGATTCGGGTGCCAGCAGCCGGGGACGAGCTCCTGCAATCCGCCGCCGTGGCCGCTTCTTCGGTACCTGCAAGCCGTGTTGCGCCCACAGACGCTGGCAAGCTTCCTTGCCGACTTCCAGCCCTTCGCGCGCCAGGAACACCCGGATACGGCGAGAACCATAGCGTGGATACTGTCCCGACAGGCGACGCATGGCCGAGACGACCGGCGCCTGCTTTTGCGGCAACGTCGGCACGTACGTCAAACTCGATCGCGCAATCTGCATCAGCGCACAGGCTCGTCGTTGCGAGAGTCCTCGCTCGATCGCGTAAACCGCGGCGATCCGACGGGCCGGTGCGCTCACCATTTTTTTGCGGCGATCTCCTTCATCACTTCGATCTCAAGATCTCGCTCGGCCAGCAGCTTCTTTAACCGGGCATTCTCCTGGGTCAGGTTCTTCAATTCTCTGACCTCGTCGACGGCCATGCTGGCAAACCGCTTACGCCAGCCGTAAATGCTCTGTTCGGATACCCCGTGGCGCTTGGCCACCTCCGGTACCGGATCTTTGTCTGCTTCGCGCAGAATCCGGACGATTTGCTCGTCGCT
>CAZTIF010000270.1:0-1091 GCA_964613635.1 uncultured Bifidobacterium sp.
ACCCACGACCCCTTGGTTCGTAGCCAAGTACTCTATCCAGCTGAGCTACGGCCGCGCGAAGAAACGAGAGTATATACGAGCTTTTCTTTTTGGTGCAACAACTTCTTGATCACTTGCTTTTTTTCTCCGGATAGAGATCCTGCCCGGCCTCGTTGATGTGCTGCCTCAAAGCGCGCCGCTCCTCCGGACTCAGTCGGGGATGATGGCGGCGGTCGCCCTCTTCGCCCGGTCGGAAACGGCCTTCGTCCTGACGGCCCCGCTCCGCATCGCCCGGCTGGTCCTGGCGCGGCCGACCGCCATGCGGCTTGCCCGGCGGCTCGGCGGCCGCCGTCAGGGACGCCGCCAGCAGCGCACCAAAGAAAAAACTGCGGGGAACTCGTTTCATCACGACGGGGGGTAACTCTTTGGACCGCAGCAAGCGCTGCCCGATGCTTGTCAGTGTACTTTTGTTCGACATCGATGAATGCAGACCGGACGGCAAAGTTTGTAAAGCTTTGTAATGGCTCGCTTTTGCGCGCATGAGAGAATCGTTTTCGAAGTTACCATACGACCATGAACTCGACAAATACCGTTCCTCCTGTCCAGTCCCGCCGCACCCCCGGCGCACAAGCGCGGGTCCTTGTCGTCGATGACGATGCGCGGCTGCGCGAATTGCTGAAACGTTTTCTTTCCGAGAACGGTTTCGCGGTGCATACCGCGGCCACCGCGGTCGAGATGAACCGACTGTGGATACGCGAACGCTTCGACCTGCTGGTGCTCGACCTGATGCTGCCCGGCGAGGACGGCATGTCGATCTGCCAGCGGCTGCGCAAGGGCGGTGACAATACGCCGATCATCATGCTGACCGCCAAGGGCGAAGATGGCGACCGCATCGCCGGACTCGAATCCGGCGCCGACGACTACCTGCCCAAACCGTTCAATCCGCGCGAACTGCTCGCACGCATCACCGCCGTGCTGCGCCGCGCCGTGCCGGACGACTTGCCGGGCGCGCCATCCGACCATCCCGAAACCTATGTGTTCGGCGACTTCAGCTTCGACCTGTCGAAGCGCGCGCTGACGAAGGCGGGGCAGCCGGTGCCGCTGACCAGCGG
>CAZTIF010000271.1:0-1045 GCA_964613635.1 uncultured Bifidobacterium sp.
GACTTGCGGAAATTTCACCATCTTATTTGAAAGACCCAGAAAGGAGACCTCATGAACAAACCTCGCCCATCCAATCCGGATAACAGCATCACCGTCATCAAAACTGCTCACTGCCCTTCGCTGTCCGGCAAATCCTCGCTGACCTACCAGCTTGGCTTCAAACCCACCGAGAAAGGAGATCCCGCGCTGTTCTTCCGTATACAGAGCAATACCGGCAATGGCTACTTCAGCGACAACTGGGTCCCTGCCACCGACCTACACGAAGCGATTGAGCAAGCGCCTGGGAATGGCTTGCTATGTGCCACGTCGCTCCTTGGGCTGTTTCAAGGCAAATCGATCAACACCTCCGGCTTCCTGCTGGCGGTGCTGAAACATGAGCAGTTGATCGACAAGTCACCACGCAGCAAACGCTACTACGAGCGATGCAACTCGGATCGCTTCACCGCCGAGGTCCATACGGCTATCGATAACTTACAGAACGGCGAGGTAATCGCGAAGGCAGCGAAACCTGTCAAACCCGCCATCAAATCGCCAAAGAAAGGAAAACCTAGCAAATCCTTATCTGTGCCCTGTAGTCCCTGTCCGCAGGTACCTTCCCGCCCCCTTCCGTAAGTCCAAGAAAAACATCACGTTTTTCTGACCTTCCCAGTCCGACCTTCCAATACCGGACCAATACCGAACCTTCAGAAACACCCCGCGTTCTGCCATCGGTTCGTCTGCATTTCCTGCTGTTTACCCATGGATCCCCACGGCCTAACCGCTATGGGGCGTCCCCTCATCCCTTACTCAATTCACCGGAGTCTGAATGCTTCTGAAAGCTGCCTGCCTCGTTGTCCTGCTTGTCCTGCTGTTTGTCTTCCCTTTAACCCGATCGATAGCCCTGGTGGTGCTGATCGCACTGTCGTACATCAACTTCATGCTGCTGCTTAGCTTGGTGGGGATGGCTTGCGCTGTTGTGTATTTCTTTATCCCTAGGAGAACCTACCATGCACTTCCAAAATCACTTCCGCGAAATGATTGAAACGCTGCTGGAATGGGACATTCC
>CAZTIF010000272.1:0-1035 GCA_964613635.1 uncultured Bifidobacterium sp.
GCCCGTCGAACGACACGACGCCGTCCGGCAGCTTCACCGGCATTCGCATCGATGCCTTGCCCTTCACCGGTTCGCTGAAGCTGAACGGCGTGGCTGTCGCAGCCGGCACTGATATCTCCCTTGCCGACATCAATGCCAACAAGCTGGTCTACGTGCCGCCTTCAAACGGCAGCGGGCAGGATAGCTTCAGCTACCGTGCCATCGTCGATGGCGTGACCTACAGCACACAGGCGAACGTCTCCATTCTCGTCAATCCAGTGAATGATGTGCCGACCACCAGCAACAACACCATCACGCTGAACCTGAACGAGGGAGATGTCGTCAACGGCGTCAACCTGGTTCAGTTTGCGTCGGATCCTGACGCGCCCCAACTGCTTTCGCAACTCGTATCGATCAGTTCGAGCGGCTACGGCGCGCCCATCTCGCCAGTCAACGCCGGAAGCGTGTTCGATTTCAATGCCGATGACACCTTCAGCTACAACGCCGGCTTCATGGACATTCCGACCGGGCAGACCCATACCGACACCTTCGAGTACAGGATCTGGGATGGCGAGGCGTATACGACCGCCTATGTCGTCGTCAACGTCGACGGGACCAGCACTACCCCGCCGGCGATATCGCCACCGGATGATTTCAGCCTGATGCTGCAAGGGACAGCCAAGACGATCGATGTGTTTGCCAACGATGAAAGGGAGGCAGGCTACATCACCGGCTCGGAAACGATCAGCACCGTCAACGGTCTCCTGCCATCCGATTTTCCGGTCGCGATCACGCCGGTCGGCTACACGCAGCCACAGGGATATGTCAGCTACGACAGCTTCGGCAAGCTGATCTTCACGCCGGTGGCAGGGTTCACCGGCGTGGCAAGCTTCACCTACGATGTGCATTACTACATCGGCGGTGGCGGGGGCGAACTGACGGATGGCTACACGGAGGGTACGGTGACGGTGCAGGTATTGCCGGCCAACCCGGCGCCCGATGGCGTGGCCGACACCTATGACATCGTCGGCTTGGGCTACTTCGGCGGGTCCAGCA
>CAZTIF010000273.1:0-1032 GCA_964613635.1 uncultured Bifidobacterium sp.
CTTCAACGCCTACCACGAGGTGGCGTCGATCCGCGACAAGGACGAGTTCCTGATCCCCTTCATCAATACCCTGACCGACCCGTCCTTCAAGACCGGCACCCCGGAAGCGGACCAGCAGCTGCTGAAGTCGCTGATCGTTTTCGCGTGCCTGATGGAAGGCTTGTTCTTCTACGTCGGCTTCACGCAGATCTTGGCGTTGGGTCGCCAGAACAAGATGGTCGGCGCCGCCGAGCAGTATCAGTACATCCTGCGCGACGAGTCGATGCACTGCAATTTCGGGATCGATTTGATTAATACAATCAAGCTCGAGAACCCGCATTTGTGGACGCCGGCATTCAAGGAAGAGATAAAAGCGTTGTTTTTGCACGCGGTAGAGTTGGAATATCGCTACGCTGAGGATACAATGCCGCGTGGCGTGCTTGGCCTGAATGCTCCCATGTTCAAAGGCTACCTGCGATTCATCGCAAACCGGCGCGCAACGCAGATCGGTCTTGAAGCGCTGTTCGAGCAGGAAGAGAATCCCTTCCCGTGGATGAGCGAGATGATCGACCTGAAGAAGGAACGCAATTTCTTCGAGACCCGCGTGATCGAGTACCAGACTGGTGGCGCGCTGAGCTGGGATTGACGTTCGACGGTGGCCGCGCAGGGCGCAGCCACCGCAAAGTTTCTGAAGTCCGCCGGCGCCGCCGGCGGTCTCTGCAGAGAAGCTGAAAGAGGAAAGGCAGAAGCTGTACTTGATGGACAGTACCCGACCTAACCCGACTTTTTTGACTGCGCAGAGTTGTCCGACGATGTCGGGCAAGGCGGCGTATTCTTCGAAAAAAGATTTGGCCTTCCTGCAACTGGATTCCGACGCCGGCATTGCTGCCGGCGTTTTTTTTGGCCAGCCCGAGCGGCACACGCCTGCCTGAGCAAGCGGTGCCGACGCGAGCTTCGCTGCAGCCTTGCTGCCGGCGAGGTGTCGCGTGACGGCTGGCTGGATTAGCTGAAGTGCTGCATCGACGAGGAGATGCAGCAGTTCAGCTGGTGCCG
>CAZTIF010000274.1:0-1017 GCA_964613635.1 uncultured Bifidobacterium sp.
GGTCTTTGCAGCCATGGCTCGGCGCATCCGGATCAGAACTCTTCCCATTCGTCCGCTGCACCGCCGGCGGCCACCTTGCGCGGCGCGGCGGCGAGCGTCGGCGCCGCTGCGGCCACCGGTGCGGCGCGCTTCGGCGACGACGGCAACGCGATCACCTTCGCCGGCTTTTTCGCGGCGGCACGAGGCTTCGCGGCAGTGCTGCCCGAGGTGCCGGAGACGCGGAACACGCCGACGATCTCGGACAGCGTCGCCGCCTGTTCCTGCAGGCTGTCGGCCGCCGCCGCCGCTTCTTCCACCAGCGCCGCGTTCTGCTGCGTGACCTGGTCCATCTGCGTGATGGCCTGGTTCACCTGCTCGATGCCGGTGCTCTGTTCGTGGCTGGCCGCAGTGATCTCGGCCATGATGTCGGTTACGCGGCGTACGCTGGCGACCACTTCCTCCATCGTGCTGCCGGCCTCGGCCACCAGCTTGCTGCCGTTCTCGACCTTGTCAACCGAGTCACCGATCAGCGCCTTGATTTCCTTCGCCGCAGCGGCCGAGCGCTGCGCGAGGCTGCGCACTTCGGTGGCGACCACCGCGAAGCCGCGGCCCTGCTCGCCGGCACGCGCCGCTTCGACGGCGGCATTCAGCGCGAGGATATTGGTCTGGAACGCGATGCCGTCGATCACGCCGATGATGTCGACGATCTTGCGTGCGGAGCCGTTGATCTGCTCCATCGTCTCGACCACTTCGGACACCACGGAGCCGCCGCGCGCGGCAACTTCGGAAGCGCTGATCGCCAGCTGGTTGGCCTGGCCGGCGTTCTCGGCGTTCTGGCGCACGGTCGAGGTCAGTTCTTCCATCGACGACGCGGTTTCTTCCAGCGAGCTGGCCTGCTGCTCGGTACGCGAGGACAGGTCGAGGTTGCCGGCGGCGATCTGGCTGGACGCGGTCGCGATGGTGTCGGTGCCGTTGCGCACGTTGCGCACGATGTCGGCGAGCTTGTCGCGCATGCCTTTCATCGCGAACATCAGGCTG